>CAXXGF010000012.1:0-92849 GCA_963677445.2 Melioribacteraceae bacterium
ATATGAAGAAGAAATAAGAGTCCCAACAGAGCTTCGATAACTCTTATCAGAGGGATGCTTCCCAATGTACCCGCATAGGCATTGAACCATTCACCCGTCGAATCCGCGTATAATGTAAGATTACCGACCAGGTGAACTATCAGGAATAAAATCAGAAGAATGCCTGTGGAAGCCATGAGGATTTTTTTCCCGATTGAAGAGGTTAAGCTTTGTAAAAACCAGCCCATTAACTTCCTCCCGATTGTTTATTAGTATAATGTTGGCAATTATTTAGTTATGATGAAAATATTCTACAAAATAAGATTATTCAGATTAAAGATCAAAAATAATTTTGACCATTTCCTCTTTTTATTGGATTAACTTTGCATTGACGCTGTCTGAAACATTCAAAGCGCCACACTTCTCTGCAATTTTCATTATAATGGAGTTCCAAAAAAAAATCATTGATTTTCTGAAATGCGGCCCAAGCTGGAAAATTCCTGTCAGAATCTGGTTGAATTGCAATTAAAAATTAACAATTGAAATGATAAGTTTATTCAAAGAGTAATAACCTTGCAGAAAGAATGCCACAAAATCACAAAATCTCAAAATCACAAAATCTCAAAAAACCTTATTTCCTATTTTTAACCTTAGTAGCAGAAGTGACAAACCGGAAATATTAAACCTTATTAACCTTATTCAACCGGGCAATATTTCCATCGGTATTTTCAAATGCCCGCGGAAAGAACACAGTAAAGGATTGAGGGGATTAAAAAGATTGACTGGCTATAAAGTCAGCCATCGAAATCCAAATCGAAGTTGTCATCGAAATCGGTTGTTAGAAAATCAGAGGAGTGTTTTTATTCTTCACTAACCATTCGTCACTTCCGGTTTGGTCAGATTATTTAGTTAGCAGTCAAATTCCACGCAAAATGGCAAATTTTCTTAATCTACTCTTAAGGATATCCGTCGTCCCTAAGGGGATTTCTCGCATATTTTTAAGTTATCTAAAACAAGAATTACTGTTTTTTAATTTTCAACTCTCCACTAAGCGCTCTTCAGTTCCGGCTCTGCCAGTTTATATACTATAAAAAGTATGCACGATACCAGCCGGTATCATTAATGAATATTTTAAGGCTGAATTTTTTATTTAAATAAATCAAACTTTTTTGGGGTAGTGAGGAGTCTAAAACGGAAGAAACTAAAATTTTATTTGTATTTTAAATATTTTGAAATTTACCGGATACACTTATGCAGATAAACATTTCAAATTTATCGAAAGAGTACAAAGGGGGATTCAAAGCCCTTTCAGATGTGAACCTGGAAATTGAAAATGGTATGTTTGGTCTTTTGGGGCCGAACGGAGCGGGTAAAACAACCCTGATGAGAATTCTGGTTACCCTGATGAAACCGAGTGAAGGGAAGGTAAGTTTTAACGGCTGGGATTTACAAAAGAACAGGAAGGAGATAAGATCGGTTCTGGGTTACCTGCCGCAGGATTTCCGCTTTTTCCCGAAACTGAAACATGGGAATTCCTGAATTATTCAGCCTCGCTGACCGGCACAAAAAAGCAAAAAATGGAAATGATTGATGAAATGCTCGACAAAGTGGGGCTGCTCGATGTAAGGGAGCGATACGCGAACAAGCTTTCGGGAGGTATGAAAAGAAGACTGGGAATAGCGCAGGCGCTGATAGGTGATCCAAAAATTATTGTGGTTGATGAACCCACTACCGGGCTTGATCCGGAGGAGAGGATAAGATTCAGGAATATTTTATCCGAGCTAAGCGCTAAGGATGTTATAATTATTCTTTCAACACATATTGTCGGAGATATCTCAAGTACCTGTCGTAATATGGCCCTGCTTAATAAAGGAGAGGTTGTATTCAGTGGCAGTCCCGAAGAGCTGATAAATATGGCGCGCGGATCGGTATGGAGAATCGAAGCGCTTGATACCGAACTTGAAGAAATCAAGGGAAAATACCCGGTCATTACAACTATTCCCTCAGCGGCCGGCTGGGAAATAGAAGTTGTGGCTCCGGATGCCAGCAATTATAACGGAACACAAATTGACCCGGATCTGGAACATGCCTATGTCTATTTTATGGAGTATAAACTTCAGGATAATCGCGGGGGGATAATCTGATGGAAACAATAGCCAATATATTGACAATCGCAAAATTTGAAGTAAAAACATTACTGAGAAGCTGGTTTTTCAGGATATTCGCGGGGCTTTCCCTTTTTATACTGCTGTGGTATGATATTGTTATGTTCACCGATTTGGTGGTGCCGCCTCTTCCAATAAGGGGTATGTCAACGACCATTCCCTATGTTAATCTTATGCTTATTAATGTAGTGCAGGCTGTTATCGCTATATTCCTCTCATCCGATTTTCTGAAAAGGGATAAAAAACTTGACACTTCAGAGGTAATCTATATCAGGCCAATGTCAAATGGTGATTATGTTACCGGTAAAACCCTCGGAATTCTGCTTGTATTTATAACATTAAATATTCTGGTGCTTATTATTGCCGGGGTAATTAATCTCCTTTTCAGCGATATGGGCTTTAACCTGCAGCTATATTTTATTTACCCGCTGCTCATCAGTATTCCCACTCTGGTGTTTATTCTCGGGTTGTCATTTTTCATAATGTCTCTTATCAAAAACCAGGCGGTTACCTTTATCCTGCTGCTCGGATATATTGCCGCGACACTGTTTTATCTTTCATCGCAGTATCATTTTATTTTTGATTACATGGCCTTTAATGTGCCGATGTTTTATTCCGACTTTACCGGATTCGGCAATCCGGGGGAGATATTGACTCACCGGGGAATTTATTTTCTGCTGGGACTCTTTTTCATTTCTCTTACCACTCTTTCATTGCGCAGGCTTCCACAGTCAAAAGCTTGGACCTATACGAGTCTGGCTGTTATGGTAATTAGTCTGGCTTCTGCTTTACTGCTCGTTAATTCATACCTTAACAATATATTTGAAGGAAGAGAAAAAAGAGAGCTCGTAAAAAACCTGAACAAACAATATTCTGATGAACTATTCCCTTCAGTTGTGAAACATGATCTTTCAGTGGAACACAAAGGTGAGATGATAGAGTCTGTTTCAAAGATGATGGTGACAAACCTGAATGATATAAGTCTCGATAAATTTATTTTTAATCTGAATCCCTCCCTGGTCATAAATTCAGTAAAGATCGGAGGGGAAAACGCGAATTTTGAGAGGCAGGGTCACCTGCTGATATTAAATCCCGGACAGCCTCTTGTTTCAGGAGACTCGGCTGCTCTGGAAATAAATTATGCTGGTATCATTGATGAAGATGTTTGTTTCCCAGATATTGATGAAGAATTAAGAGAGGAACCCTTCAGAGGATGGGTATATAACATTGATAAAAGACATGCCTTTATTACTGAAGATTATCTTCTGCTTACACCCGAGTCGATGTGGTACCCGGTATCAGGTGTAACTTTTCTTACCGAAAGACCTGAATTTAAAAGAGTGGAATTCACCAGGTTTGATGTGAAATTGAAAACATCTCCCGGGCTTAAGGTTATCAGCCAGGGAGAAAATATCTCTTCCGCGGAAGGTGAATGGGAATTCTGTTCCGAAACTCCCCTGCCTCAGGTTTCTCTCATCGCGGGCAGGTATGATTCTTTAAGTATAAAAGTTGACTCAGTTGATTACACTCTGTTTTTCCACCCGGATCATAACTGGTTCCTGGAATATTTTCCCGATCTGTCCGACACTATGCATGCTCTTATAAAAGAACTGAAAAATGATTACGAATCTAATATAAATATTGAATATCCGTTTAAAAAAATGGAGCTTGTCGAAGCGCCGCTGCAGTTTAAATCGTGGGGAAGAACCTGGAGCTCGGCCCGTGAGGAAGTTCAGCCGCAGATAACTTTACTGCCTGAAAACGCGCTGTTTATTGATGAAGCTGATTTTAAGCGAATGCAAAGCTGGGATGAACGTATTGGCAGCAATTCGGAAGAAGCTCTTACCGATGAGGAAAAACAGAGCAGGTTATTTGTCAGGTTTGTATCAACCACTATTACGAATGTTCAGTCAGGTTTTGGATTTTCCTCCCGCATCAGGGGGGAGGATGATAATTCCGGCAGCCCCTGGTCGGTTTATCCAAATTATTATACCTTTATTAATAATATCTATTCCTCCGAGTGGCCTATAATAAACTTCGCGATGGAATCTTATCTGAATAAAGAGCCGGAGGATCCCGGAGCATTTTTCCGCAGGAACTTTCGGGGATTAACCACCGAGGAGAGAGCGAACCAAAAGCTGAAGGAACAGAGCCTGAATGAACTGATCGCAGATTCAGAACATCGGGATCTTCTCGGCAGTATCTTAAGGGTGAAAGGAGATTATCTTTTCAAAAAAATTCAGGAGGAGATCGATGAAACAAAATTCCGGGCATTTCTAAGAAATATGTTGATGGAGGAAAGATATAAAATAACCGGTTTCAGGGAGTTTAATGACAAATTGCATAAAAGATTCGGATATGATCTGATAAGTTCTATGGATAACTGGGCAAATCAGAAAAAACTTCCCGCTTACAGGATTGATGAAATTGAAGGTTACCAGGTTATTGACGGAAACAGGAGCAGGTACCAGGTGTTGATGAGCATATCAAATATAACTGATGAGCTTGGTCTGGTAAGTGTTTCATTCCGTGAACAGTTCGGCGGCGGAAGAGGATTCAGGAGAAGAGGAGGAGCGCCGGAGCAACTGGCGACCGAGATTGTTGAAATCCCTCCCGGTAAAAAAGCGAGAGCCGCTTTTATTCTTGATGAACTGCCCGGTCTCGCGACAATAAATACATTGATTTCAGCCAATCTTCCATCCGCGATCACTCATTCATTTGAGAAATTTGAACTGGAAAAAAACAAAACTCCTGTTAAAGGTATTGAACTTTCAGATTATATACCTGACCCGCCTGATGAAAATGTTATTATCGTGGATAATGAAGACCCCGGATTTTTTGCCGGCAAGTCGGAAGGGAGAAGCTTTTTAAAGGAACTACTGGATATTGAGCCTGAGGAAGAGCAGAAATACAGCGGAATGAATATATTCGATCCACCCTCACGATGGACTTTGACTACCCAGGTGGGATTTTACGGGGAAACTATTCGTTCGGCTCATTATACCCGCGCGGGAGACGGCTCCATTAAAGCCTCCTGGAAGGGGCAGATTGTAAATGACGGATATTATGATGTATATGTTTATGTTACGAAAAGCAGGATGGGACCCAGAAGACACAGGTCTTCTTCGAATGAGCAGTATCATTATATTGTTCATCACGATGACGGCAGTGATGAGGCTGTTCTGGAAATGGAAGATGCCGAACAGGGGTGGAATTTCCTCGGAAGCTTTTATTTTTCAGCCGGAGAGGCGCTAATTGAGATAACCAACGAATCGGAAGGCCGGGCGGTAATTGCCGACGCGGTTAAATTTGTAAAGCAGTAAAAAGCAGGAATATATATGAAAAACTACCGGTTAATTAACTATCTGTTAAAACTGTTGATGATGATTCTGACATTGAGCGGCATTATTACAGCGCAGGAGGCTCTCACGTTAAGCAAATCTATTGATTACGCGAGTGAAAACAGCCCTTCGATAAGGGAATCGAGACTGCGTCTGGATCGAAGCAGGGAAATGCTGAAAGCGCAGGAAGCTTCACAGAAATCGCAGTTCAGCCTTTCACTTAATCCGGTTAACTACCTAAAAGACAGGGAATTTAATAACCTTTTTTCTATTTATAACACAACCGAGACCTTACAGTCTTCCGGTATTTTCAGCATCACTCAGCCAATCAGGTGGACCGATGGCACGCTCGCGCTCAGGGACCGCTTTATGTGGCAGAGTGTGAAGAGTGAATATAATAACAGCGATTCTAAAACTTTTAATAATAATCTTTACCTCAGTTATACCCAGCCTCTTTTTACTTATAACCGGACCGAAATGGAATTCAGGGAGCTTGAGCTTGATCTTGAAAATACTATGCTTGCTTATTCCATGCAGCTTCTTTCACTTGAAAAGGATGTCGCGAGCAGTTTTTTTGCGGTCTTCAGGCAGCAGATGAACCTTGAAATAAGTAAAGAGGAATATAATAATCAGAAAATCAGTTATGATATTATCAAAAACAAAGTTGACGCAGGCCTTGCCGCTATGGAGGAACTTTACCAGGCTGAACTGAACCTCGCCTCGAGCCGGTCGGAATATGAGAACCAGAAAGTTAGTCTGGATAACGCGCTTGATGAATTCAAATTGCTGCTTGGCATAAGCATTACCGATGAAATTACCATAACAGCCGATATCTCCGATAATCCGGTGGTAGTTGAGCTGGCCGGGGCAATCGAATATGGAATTAATAGCAGGATGGAAATAAGGCAGCGGGAAATAGATATAGAGAATTCACAATTTGAGATTATTAAAACCGGAAGTGAAAATGAGTTCAAGGGGGATCTGACTCTTTCGCTTGGTCTGATTGGCACCGATGAGAAACTCGCCAATATGTATAATGAACCAACCGAAAACCAGCAGATATCTCTTTCGCTGGATATTCCCATTTTTGACTGGGGCAGGCAGGACGCTCTTGATAAAGCCGCTCAGTCTACATGGAAGATCAGCAAACTGGATCTGGAAAATGAAAAGAATAATATCGTTCTCGGCGTCAGAAAAACCTACAGAAGCCTGCTGAATCTGGAAAACCAGATTGAAATAGCGAAACAAAATGAAAAAAACGCGAAGCTTACTTACGAAATTAATCTGGAACGGTATAAAAACGGCGATCTGACATCGCTTGACCTGAATATGTACCAGACACAGCTTTCAGAAAAAAAACTCAGTCTGATTGACGCTCTGATAAATTATAAAATTGAGCTGCTTAATATGAAAATCCAGACACTCTTTGATTACGAAAATAACACCCCGGTAATTCCGGAATTTAAAAAGGAGAAATAAACATGCCTGCCAATAAAATTCTGCTGACTTTATTACTGATGTTTCCGGTCATTCTTTTTTGGGGCTGCGATGAAGGAAACACAGACCTTTCCACCCAGATAGCTATTCCTGTATCGGTTGAAGAGATTGCCAGGAAAAATATAAGGGAATATATTAATTCCACCGGAACCGTTTATGCCGCCAAAGAGGTTGCTCTCAAACTGGAAATGTCGGGGGAATACAACCTGAAAATCAATCCCCGGACAGGCCGGAAGTTTGCGGCGGGGGATAAAGTGAATAAAGGTGAAGTAATTATCCGGATTGAAGATCAGGAATATGAAAATAGTATCCAGATCGAATCTAAAAAACTGAATATGGAAATTTCGGAAAATGAATTTGAGAAACAAAAATCACTTTACGAAAAAGGGGGTGTTACTTACCGCGAGCTGAAAAATTCGGAAATTGAGTTTATTAACGCGAAATACAGTTATGAGCAGGCTGTTATTCAACTGGATAAAATGAATATAAAAGCTCCTTTCAGCGGCATTATTGTTGACCTTCCCTATTTTACCGAAGGGGTGAAGGTGGAATCATCAGAGGTTGTCGCGGAGATTATGAATTACAGCAAACTTTACATGGAACTTAGCCTGCCGGAGACCGAATATAAAAATGTAAAGGGGAATATGGATATCGTTGTAACAAATTATTCCCTGCCTGATGATACATTAGCCGGAGTTCTTGAAAAGGTTTTTCCTTCGATTGATTCCGATACAAGGACATTCAAAGTTTCAGTAACCGTAGATAATCCGAAGCTTGTTCTGCTGCCCGGAATGTTTGTAAAGGCCGATATAATTTCTTCGGAAAAGGAAAATGTGATTGTTATACCCAAGGAGGTTATTCAATCGAGGCAGAGGGGAAGGACAGTATATATTGTTGATAAAAACTTTGCTGTTGAGAAGATAATTGAAACAGGGCTGGAAAACTCTGACGAGGCTGAAGTTCTTTCGGGACTGAAAGAAGGACAAAGGCTCATTGTTAAGGGATTTGAATCATTACGCAACAGATCGAAGGTTAAAGTTATAAAATAAGGATTTAGTCTGATATGAAAAAAATAGCTGAATTTTCGGTCCGTTTTCCTGTTACGATGATGATGATTGCCCTGGCTGTGATCCTGTTGGGGGTAATCTCATTTTCGAGGCTTGGCACCGATCTTTTCCCGGAACTGAATAATCCCCGGATATATATAGAACTTGAAGCGGGTGAAAAACCCCCTGAAGAAATTGAGAATTCTTACGTTGAAGGACTTGAATCGCTGGCTGCTTCACAAAAAGGAGTTACCGGTGTTTCATCTGTGTCAAAAGTTGGCTCCGCGAGAATCACGGTGGAATATTCCTGGGAAACAGATATGGATGAAGCTTTTCTCGATCTTCAGAAAACCGTAACAAATTATACGCAGAACAGCGATATTGAGCAGCTTTCTCTTTCGCAGTATGATCCCAATTCCGATCCGGTTATGCTTATCGCTTTCAGCCATGATAATATTACCGATATGAATGATCTTCGGATGACCGCCGAGAATTATTTAAGGAATGAGCTTGTAAGGCTGGAAGGAATTGCCGATGTGGGAATATCGGGGTACGAGGAAAATGAGGTGATAATAAGCACCGATCCTGAAAGACTGGAGGCTTTCGGATTAACCCAGGATGTTATAGCCTCAAGAATATCAGCTTTGAATTCCGGAGTATCGGGCGGCACAATAACCGAAATGGGGAAACAATATGTTATCAAGGGAGTCAGCGTTCTTCAATCGATCGATGATTTTAAAAATACTATAGTCGCTTACCGCCAGAAAACCATTGCCGATGGGAAAGTAAGTGATCATGTGCCTGTTTTCCTTTCTGATGTCGCTGATATATCAATGGAAAATAAAGATCCTGTTAATATTACAAGAATTAATGGGGAGAGATGTATCGGGCTTTCAATCTATAAAGAAACCAGGTACAACACCGTTAAGGCAGTTGAAGAACTTAAAGATGAAATGGAGATTATTAAAAAGGCTCTGCCCGGTTATAATTTTGTTGTAGTGGATAACCAGAGTGATTTTATTTCTTCGGCGATCGGGGAGGTTCAGGAAACCGCTATAATCGGAATTATTCTCGCCGTAATAATCTTATTTGTGTTTTTACGCCGCCTTGGGACAACACTTATAATTTGTGTCGCTATTCCGGTGTCTGTGGTCGCTACTTTTAACCTGATGTATTTTAATGGCCTTACTTTAAATATTATGACACTCGGAGGTCTTGCCCTCGGGGCCGGTATGCTGGTTGATAACGCTATTGTTGTTGTTGAGAACATTATCCGGAATATTGAGTCGGGAATGGATATCCGCCAGGCAGCGATAACCGGTACTTCACAGGTGGGGGGAGCGATTACCGCCGCTACCGTTACTACTATTGTTGTATTTCTTCCTATTGTTTACATACATGGTTCTTCGGGTGAATTATTCAGGGACCAGGCCTGGACTGTAGCCTTTTCACTTATTTCATCCCTTTTTGCCGCTCTGCTTCTTATACCTGTTTTAAGCAGCAGGTTTCTTAAGAAAAGGAAATCGTCAGGTAAAAGTGAAGCGGTTTCTTTTCCATGGTATGAATCTTTTTTAAAGATCGTAATAAAAAAGAGAGGAACAGTGCTGCTGATTACAGCCCTGATAATGATTCTTACTTATATAATGCTTGGTTTTATCGGGAGTGATTTTTTACCCAAAAGCCGCGCGGATTCTTTTAAGCTGAGCTATTCGCTCGAGGCGGGAACAGATTTGAATACGACCGAAAAGTTTACCGAAGGCCTGGAAAGCATAATCAGGCAGTCTGCCGGCGACTCGGTTTTAATTTACAGCCATACCGGTCCTTCGACGACAATCAGCGGTGATGAAAACTCCCCTTTCGAGGATGAAAACAGCGGCTGGATTAAAGTAAACACGGGTTATCTGGCAAAAGCGGACGCGCTGCTTGAGTTCCTGAGAAATTATCTTTCCGGTTATGAAGGCGTCGAATTTCAGTTTTCGGGAAGTGAATCGGCTCTTAATAATATGATCGGTTCCTCCGAATCTCCTGTGGAAGTTGAGATAAGAGGAAAAGACCTTGAGGTATTACAGGATTTAAGCGGTAAAGTTTTTGACATAATGTTAAAAAATGACAACCTGACCAATGTGGAAAACAGCTTCCAGTCGACATCGCCCGAGGTTGAGGTGGTCCTTGATAACATCAGGGCGGGAATGTATAATATCAGTGTTTCCGATCTTTCCGCTCAATTAAAAAACCAGCTTTCAGGAAAGGAGGCGGGGGAATGGGATCACGAAGGAGAACTGAAAGATATTGCCATCAGGCTGCCGGAAATGTCTCTTAATGAATTCAGGAAAATTAAAATAAATGTCGGCGGCAGGCTGGTCAGGCTCGACCAGGTGGCAGGTATAAATGTAATAAACTCTCCCGGTGAAATATATCGTGATGATCAGACGAGGAACGGAATTATTACCGCCGATATAAGCGGAGGACTTCCGCTGGACAAAGTGATCAGCCGGCTTCGCGCAGAAGTTGAGCGGCTTGATATACCACAGGATTATAAAATAAGGTTTACAGGTGAAGAAGAGAAGAGAGCCGAATCGATGGCCGATCTCTCATTTGCTCTTATTCTCTCCATTATTCTTGTTTATATGGTTCTCGCTTCACAATTTGAATCGCTTCTCCATCCCTTTACTATCATGCTTTCATTGCCGCTGGCCGCGGCCGGAACAGTTTTTCTCTTTTTTATTCTGGGCCGCTCCTTTGATATTATGGCATATATCGGCATAATCATGCTCGCGGGAATAGCGGTTAATGATTCCATTGTTCTGGTTGACGCGATTAACCAGCTCAGGAAAGAGGGGGCGAAACTGGATGACGCAGTTATAGAAGCCGGCTCCAAAAGAATCAGGCCGATTATAATGACAAGTATTACAACTATACTGGCCCTTCTGCCCCTTACTATTGGTTTCGGGGAAGGAGCAGTGCTCCGTTCTCCCATGGCCCTCGCTGTGATTGGCGGACTTGTTACATCCACTATTCTGACTCTGATCGTAATCCCGGCTCTTTATTACATTTTTGAAAACTGGAAATCCAGACTATCTGCCAACAGGATGTGAGACTATCTTATCTATGATGAAATTTGTGATCAACCGAAAAATATTTATCTTCATGCTCTTTATCGCGCTCACATTTCTGGGTGTTATTTCCTATAATAAGCTGAAGGTTGAACTTTATCCCGAGGCAGAACTTCCATTCCTTTTTGTTGAAATTATGCCGCTTCAGGAGGTGAATCCCGAGTATATGGAAAATAAGGCTGTTATTCCTGTTGAAGGCGCCATCGGGACTCTTGAAGGAATTGAAAAAATTGAATCTTTTATCGGCCTTCGAAGAGGATCGATAAGGGTATTTTACCGGGAAAATACCGATCTGAAATATGCCTATCTGAAGCTTACGGAAAAAATCGAAACTGTCAGGAGCACACTTCCCGAAGAATTTAACGTTATGGTATTCAAGTTTGATTCGGAAGCGCTGACGAATAACTTCATGAATTTTCAGATAAGGGGGAGCGGCGGAACAGACAGAGTCAGGTATATCGCTGACACCGAGATACAGCCGGAACTGAAAAATATCGACGGAATATCGAATGTTGAAATTTACGGGGGGAAATCAAAATCAGTTCTGGTTGATCTGGATACCGACAGAATGGAAGCGCTGGGAATTACTACTGCCGAAATAAGAAGCCGGATTGCGGGAGGGGACAACGCGAAAACATTTGTCGGAAGTGTAATTAAAGATAAAAAAAGACTTTTTGTCAATGTAAATGCCGAATATACTCAACTCAGCGATCTGGAAAATATTATTATTCAGGATGAGGGGCCGGTATATCTTAAGAATATTGCCGAAATTTCGCTTGGCAGCAGGGAGGAAAGCTCCTTCAGCAGAATAAATGGTAAAGAGTCGGTAACCGGTGTTCTGGTAAAAGAGTCAAGGGCCAATCTGCTTGATATATATGCACGGTCGCTGGAAAAAATTGATGAGCTGAATGATGAACTCAAAACGAAGGATATTGAGATTGTCGTACAGTTCAGTTCCGCTGAGGAGATAAGCAAAAATATTGATCTGATAATTGAACTGGCGCTTACCGGGGGATTTCTCGCTGTGCTGGTATTGTGGTTTTTCCTTAATAATTTCAGACTTGTGTTTACAATTGCCTTAACTGTGCCGGTTTCGGTATACTCGGCATTCAACTTTTTCTACTATTACGGCGTCACCATTAACAGCCTCACTCTTATTGGTATGGCTCTCGCTATCGGGATGCTTCTGGATAACAGTGTTGTTGTTCTGGAGAATATTTACCGTCTTGCCTCCTCCGGTAAAAATGAAAAGGATTCTGTTGCGCAGGGAACAGGGGAGGTTGTAAGGTCTATCGCGGCGGCGACACTTACAACAGTGACCGTCTTTTTACCTTTTGCGTTTTCATCCAATTTTATGATAAGTCTGCTCGGTTACCAGATTGGTGTTTCGATTATTTCCACACTGCTGATCTCCCTTTTGGTTGCTGTTATGCTGATTCCCGCGGCGACATATTTTTTCCTAAGAAGGTTTAAAATGGGAAATAGCAGTATTTTTCAAAAAGTATCCCCTGAGAACAGACTTATAAGATATTACCTCCTCTTTTTGAAGTTTTCAATGCGAAAGCCGGTCGCCGTTATGATCTTTGCCGTAATATTCTTTTTTGCAAGTGTGTTCATTTCTCTGGCGGTAAGTATTGATAACGCTACTGAACCGGAATCGGGAGAATTGACATTATACCTGACAATGGAAAAGGGAGCGACACTTGAGAATACCAATGAAACTGCTCTTGATATTGAAAAAAGAATTGAGGGAATTGAAGAGGCGGGGGATATAATCAGCCAGGTTTATGAGGGTGAAGCGACAGTAAAGATGATGCTAAAAGAAGATTACGCTGATATTGCCGGACGCTCTCTGGCCGAAATAAAATCCGATCTTTATGACAGGGCAAAAAAATCCTCCGCGCCCGAAATAAGTTTCGATGAACCGCAGTCGAGTGATAAATACAGGGGAGGCGGAGGGGGAAACCCGGGAGCCGGTTTCGCGAGAATGCTCGGAATTGGAAGCAACCAGGAAAAAATTGTTATTAAGGGGACCGATTTCGCGAGAATGCGGAAACTTGCCGATGATATCAAATATTACCTTGAGGATATGTCTATTATCCGGAATTCAGGACTTAATGTCGCTGATAATCGTCCTGAGATGCACTTATATTTTGATCAGCGATTGATGACCGATTATAATATCAGGCTCTCATCGGTCGCTTCGGAACTGAATACTTTCAGGAATGAGTTTGAAACAGGTTCGGCGCTGAAAAAGGGAACGGATGAATATGATATTATTATCCGGACCGATAGTTCCGGTCTGGAACAGGAACGAAATATTTATGACCTCAAAAACCTTGATATTTCAAGTGATTCCGGGAATGTGCATGATCTTGAATCTTTTAGCAGGAGCATCTATTCTGCCGGTTTATCATCGATAAATCGTGTGAACCAGGAAAAGCAGATTGAGGTAAGCTACTCATTTGAATCGGAGATAAATGATTCAAAAACTTTGCTTGAAGACGCGAGATACCAGATTGATGAACTGATAAAGAGTATTCCCCTTCCCGCGGGAATAGCTGTAGAGGTAATTCATGATGAAACTGAACTGGAAGATTTTTATTTCCTTATCGCTGCGGCATTTATTCTGATTTATATGATCCTCGCCTCCGTTTTTGAATCATTATATATACCTTTTGTTCTTATGTTTTCAATTCCGCTGGCGGCGATAGGTTCTTTCTGGGGATTGATACTTACCGATAACTCCATTTTAAGCGCAAATTCACTGACCGGATTTCTGATTCTGCTTGGAATTGTGGTTAATAACGGGATCATTCTGATAGATTATGCCCGAATATTGCGGAAAAGAGGATATAACAGGTCCCGCTCAATAATGACCGCGGGAATCGCCAGAGTGAGGCCCATTTTAATAACCGCGATCACAACAATTGTAGCCCTTATTCCCCTCTCTCTCGGAAAAGCCGAGTATGTTTCGATTATAGGTGTTCCTTTCGCGGTAACGGTAATCGGAGGACTTTCACTGAGCTCCCTCTTTACGTTGATATTTATTCCGGCAATGTATTCAGGAACCGAGCAATTCCTGAAATGGTTCAGAAGTCTTTCTCCGGTTGTTCAGCTTTCGCAGATAGCTGTTTTTGCCGCGGGCGCTTTATTAATATATTTTGGAGTAGAGAGTTTTGTCTGGCAGATGGCCGATCTCTTTTTAATTCTTTTTGCCATTCCGTCATTAACCTGGTTTTCCATTGAGAGCCTGAGAAGCGCGAATGAAAAACTTTTTGATGAGAATGAAGAGATCACCATTAAAATTCAGAACATATATAAAGTTTATGACAAAGGGGGAAAATTTACCACAGAATGGAATAATATCTCCGGCGCTGAAAAAAGGAAAGAAAAAACCTTAAGGGATTTCATTCGCGAACTTGTCTGGCAGCTTCCGCTGATAGCATTTGTTTTTTGGTTTACCTGGATTTATCTGGAAAGCAGTTTCTGGATACTGCTATTTACAATAGTCTTTTACCTGATAATAAATTACATGTTTTCCTCCCTTGAAAAAACGACACAGGGGAAACTTTGGAGATATGTTAAGTCAGTATGGTATTTTGCCGGTCCGGTTACAATATTAGTCATTTACAGTATTAAAACCGGGGCTGTGGCGGGCGCCGTGATAACAGGACTGATCTGGCACTCGATAATTTTATTGCGAAGAACGAATAATATCCTTTCGGATGATCCTCTTTACATAAATAAAATTAAAGGATTTTTATCAGGCCTGCGTAAAAGTTTTTATTCATTCGCTAATTCAATTCCTTATATCGGAAAGAAAAGAAAACCCTTTAAAGCGCTTAAAGGTGTCGATCTTGAGATCGGCAGCGGCATGTTCGGGCTGCTGGGTCCTAACGGCGCGGGGAAGACAACTTTGATGAGAATTATCTGCGGTATTCTTGAGCAGACTTATGGGAAGGTATATTTTAACGATGTGGACGCCAATGAGAAAAGAGAAGAGCTTCAGGGGCTGATTGGTTATCTTCCGCAGGAATTCGGAATGTATGAAAATATGACGGCGAAGGAATTTTTAAATTACCAGGCAATTTTGAAAAATATCTTTGACAGCCGTGAAAGAGAAAAAAGAGTTAAACGTGTTCTTGAAGCAGTTCACATGGAGGAAAACAGCAACAGGAAAATCTCCTCATTTTCGGGCGGCATGAAGCAGAGGATAGGGATTGCCCAGATATTGCTGCATCTTCCCCGAATTCTTGTGGTTGATGAACCGACAGCGGGGCTTGATCCGAGAGAAAGAATCCGTTTCAGGAATCTTCTCGTGGAATTAAGCCGTGAAAGAATTGTGATATTTTCCACTCATATTATCGAGGATATAGCGAGCTCATGCAACAAGGTGGCGGTGCTTCAGAAAGGAGAACTGCGATATCTTGGAGAACCGAGAAAAATGACAGAACTCGCACAGGGTCGTATCTGGTATTTTACCATCGATCCGAAAGAATTTGGCGAAGTTAATAAAAAGTACAGAATAATCCATCATATGAGAGATAAGGATAAAATAAGGGTCAGGTGCCTGGCGGATTCCAAACCGGTTGTCGACGCAGTCGAGGTTTCTCCATCCCTCGAGGACGCTTATTTATATTTACAGCGGCAGTCGAAAAATTACAGCGAGAGGGTGAATAATGAAAACTGAAAACAGGATTAAAGCTGGCAAAAATGGAATATCATTAGCCGCCGATTTATTTATTAAGACGGTCTATTATAATGTGAAGATTATTTTTGCCAATAAATTTATCTATTTCTTCGGAGCGTCTTTCCTCTTTTTTGTGCTTATCGCGGTTATTAATCTTTTTTCCACAACTGATTCAAGTTCAGCCTCGGTTTATTATATTTTGCTTTTCCCCGGGTTGCTTATGATATTTTACCCCGCTTCATTCGGAATACAGAATGATGAAGATGCAGGTATGCTTGAAATTCTCTTTTCGATCCCGAATTACCGCTATAAAGTATGGCTGGTCCGTTTGGTGATGATATATATAATTGTTAGTCTGATAATGCTTCTTTTCGCGGCGCTTAGCTCAGTCGCTTTATACCGGATAGAAATTACAGAGATGGTTTATCAGCTGATGTTTCCCGTTTTCTTTTTTGGATCGCTCGCTTTCTTGGTCTCAACAATGGCGAAAAGTGGAAGCGGCACCGCGGTAATTGTAATTGTTATCGGTATAATATTCTGGATTTCCAGTGGGTTCCTTAGTGAAAGTGAGTGGAATATTTTCCTGAATCCCTTTGAAAATCCCGATTATGTAAGCAGCGGAGTATGGGCCGAGCTCATCACATTAAACCGAATGTACATTGCCGGAGCTGTTGTGGTCATGAATCTCCTCGCGCTTCTTAATCTTCAGAAAAGGGAACGATTTATATAAGGCGGGCTTTTCCCCGGCCAATAAGCGAAATGTTTAGTATGGTTTTATTTTCCCTATCAATATTATTTTGAAAACAAGCTTTCGGGAGGTGATCTGTGCAAAAAAAATTAAACGGGTATGGCTTTTTAAAGGTCGCTTTAACGAAATTTAAGTGAATGCCGTGATAGATCATGCTGACAATTCTTTTTGGTTCCGGTCTGCTCTGTTAATACAGGACTCCTGACATCAGAAACATACCGTATTGCAATATAAAGACATATTTTTTTTTGCGTATATGCGCATGCGACTGGTGTTAGAAATTCTGTTAAAAAAAATTGCGTTTATTATTTTTCTTTGCGTGAAATAATTTGAAAATTACATCAACCGGCAAAGCGGGAACCAATGGGAATTGTCATTAATCTTACCGAATATATTTTATTAAAAATGCCCTTACTTTTTGTCTTGTCCATATGGCTCCTCTGGAGACACAAAAAGTAACTCTCCTTCGGCGAGCAGGCAAAAAAAGTCAAGACTGCAAAAAAAATAAGCTGAAAATCAATTCACTTCGCTAAAATGAAAGAACCCGGCACATAATAAGACATGTGCCTCAAACAGCTTTCCTTTTTTAACGCTACGTTCATTTGATTTTCTTAACGCTTATTTTTTTGAGGTCGCTTTAAAAGATAAAAACAAAATTGAGAGAGGATAACGAAGAATTCTTACTGTTATTATTTTGTCATTCTATGAAAGAAAATGATATAATAGTTGCATTTCAATATACGTGATGTCAGGAGCTCTGTAATAGTGTTTTTGAAATTTGTGACAAATTTCCTGTTATGGACCTTTCAATGGTAAAGTATTCAGAAATTAATTCGATTGTGAATATTGAAACTGGTGAAAAATGTTCTGTTTGTTTGCTTTTTCCTTAATTTAATAAGAAACATCCACAATTTTTGTTTATGGCTTTTAATAAAAATAATATATATATAAATGCATTTTTTCTTGTTTTTCTGTTCGTTGTTCAAATCTCAGGTTCGGTATTAATAGAAACATCAAATCTGTATACTGAAAACAGAGACAGCCTTATAAGTCTGATCAGGCTTTCCAATTCATTTAAAAGAACCGATTTTGATAAAACAATAGATTATGGCAAAAAGGCCTTTTTCCTGGCCAGAGAAATTGGTGATAAGAGGAGGGAGGCGCGGGCGGCATATAATGTTGGTTTCGGATTTTCATTTAAGACCTATTATGATTCGGCGAAGCAGTGGTTAACCAGATCAATAGAGATTGGAAGAGAATTGGGCATGGACTCCCTGCTGGCAAAAGCGCTTAACAGACAGGGCATTGTTTATAAAACAGAAAGTGATTATTCCCGCGCTGTAGCCTGTTTTACCGAAGCGCTGACAATCAATGAAAAGCTTGGTCTTATACGGGGACTGGGAGCTGTAAATACAAGTTTGGGAACTCTTTACAGATCATTTTCAGAATATGAAAAATCTATTGAATATTTTCTTGAGGGATTAAAATATTACGAGAAAGATGAATGGGTGGAAGGGCGAGCCTGGTCTTATTACAGCATAGGAAATCTATACGGAAATCTTGGGCAATATGAAAAAGGTATTACAAACATAAAAGAATCTTACAATATTTATCAAAAGATAAGCGATTCCAGACCGGGTGATAAAAAAATCGGTGTATCTATTTGTGCTTCGACCCTGGCTGAACAATATGCTGAAAATGGTGATTTTGAACTGGCGCTTCATTATGCGCGGGAAGCTCTCCGGTATCGCGAATTGCAGGCTATCCCTACTGTTCTGGCCGATGAGCTTAAAGTAATAGGGAAAATACATCTTAAAAAGGGTGAACCTGAGATATCGAGGACTTATCTTCTCAGGGCTCTTAAAATAAAAGAGGAAATTGGTGATCTGAACGGTTTGGACCTTATACTCATCAGTCTGGCTGAAGCTGAAACCGAATTGAAGAATTATAGCAGAGCTCTTAACTATCTGGGAAGAGCTGAAAAAGTCGCGAGAATAAAATATCGCCGGCTGTCGTTACAAAATATTTATTACAACTATTACAAAATTGAATTAAAAAGGAATAATAAAGGCAAAGCGCTCGACTATTTTCAGAATTACACATCCCTGAAAGACAGCATTTTTAATTTGGACGCCGCTCACAGAATTGCCGTGCTTGAAATAGAATATGAAGTTGATAAACAAAAGACTGAAAATGAGCTGTTAAAGCATAAAACCCTTGTTCAGGAGCTGAGGCTCGATAATGCCGCGGCGCTAAGAAATTTCCTTATAACGGGTATAATTTTGACTTTGCTGCTCGCCGTTACCGTATATTTCCGGCTGAGGGAGAAAAGCCGGATGAATGAAAAATCAGCCGGGCAGAAAAAACTTCTGGAAGTAAAAAACGAGGAGTTAAAAAAATCGGAAGAGGATCTGATTAAACTCAATGCCGATAAGGATAAACTTTTTTCGATAATATCGCATGATCTTAAAAGCCCCTTCAATTCATTGATGGGATTCGCCCGATATCTGCATGATGAATTTGATAATCTTTCGGAAGATGAAATCAGAGCTTATACTGAATCGATGTATGAAACCACCAACAATTTGTACAAACTTATCGAAAACCTGCTTGCCTGGTCGGCGCTTCAGATAGGAAAAGTGAAACCGGAGCCGGAATCGATTCAATTAAAAAATGAAGTTGATAATATATTTATTCTTTTCGGCCAGATAGCGTCAAATAAAAAAATTGAATTGATTTCCAATGTTGAAGCGGGATTAATAATTGTCGCGGATAAAACAATATTAAATTCAATTTTAAGAAACCTGATTAGCAATTCACTTAAGTTTACAGATGAAGGTGGAAAAGTTAAAGTTTCCGCCGCGATAGAAAATAACAGGTGTAAGATATGTGTTGAGGATAATGGTATCGGCATGAATAGTGAAGAATTATCGATGCTTTTTCAGCTTGATAAACATTTTTCAAAATCGGGCACCGGTATGGAGACAGGCACCGGACTCGGATTAATATTATGTAAAAGTTATATAGAAAAGATAGGGGGAAATATTGATGTAAAGAGTTCCCCCGACAAAGGCACCATATTCTGTTTTTATCTTCCCCTTAATTAGCGGGCATGGCAGGTTATTCTTTTTACTGATCTATAAGAAAAGCAATTCTGTCAAAATATTTTTTACCCACCGGCAGTTCATATTTCCCTGTTCCGACAGATAACTTGCCAACTGTTTCAATTTTATCAACTGCTACGATGAATGATCTGTGAATTCTGATAAATTTTTCGGCCGGGAGCTGCTGTTCAATTTCAGATAAATTGTTCAGTGAAATATATTCCTTATCAATGGTCACAACTCTTGTGTTATTCCTCAGGCTTTCCAGAAAAAGAATTTTTTCCGGTTCGAGAAAAAGGACCTTCCCCGATAATTTTAATCTCAGTTTACCGGTTGTATTTACTTTTTTGTCAGCAGATTTTCGTTTTAATTCTCTGAAACGTGTAATGGTTTTAAAGAATCGTTCAAAAGCGACCGGCTTTAACAGATAGTCAAAAACGTTCAGTTCATAACCTTCTATCGCGTAATCCTCATAGGCTGTGGTAAATACAACGGGCGGCAGATTCTCAAATATTTTTACCAGTTCGATGCCTGAAAGCCCCGGCATTTTTATATCAAGAAAGAGCAGATCAACATTACCGTTTTTTAGTGATTCGGCTGCGTCAATAGCATTTCCGCACCTCGCCGCGAGTTCCAGCCCGGGTATTCTTTGTATATAGTTTTCAAGTATATCCAGCGCGAGGGGTTCGTCATCAACTATCACACACCTGATGTTATCCACTGAATTATTTTTCCCCATTGTTGTGTTCCAGTTTCAAATTGACTGAATAGTTTTCTTTTCCTTTATTTATCTCAAGATTATACCCTCTGTTATAAAGAATATCAAGTCGTTTTTTTACATTTCTGATGCCGAATCCTGCAGCGTTCTTTAAATTTTGAGTATTATAACTGTTTTTGGTTCTCAGCTCCAGTTCTTTGTCAGATATAATGATAGTGATCATGATATAAGAGTTTTCAGCTGTGTCAGGAAGAACATGTTTGAAACAGTTTTCAACAAATGGAAGGAGAATTAATGGAGCGATATATTTTCCGGCGGAGTCTCCGGTAACCTCAAAATTTATCCTCGTTTCTTCACTGAATCTTATTTTTTCCAGCTCAATATAACTGCTGATAAATTCAATTTCTTTTGACATAGGAATAAAATCTGCTTCAGTCTGGCGCAGCATATACCTCATTAACCCGGAAAGTTTCAGTATCATATCTCCGGCGGATTCCGATTTTTTTTGAACGAGCGAATAAATATTGTTAAGCGAATTAAAGAGAAAATGGGGATTTACCCTCGAACGGAGATATCTTAGTTCCGCTTCCATTTTTTCTTTCTCAAGAATTATTGTCCTGTTTTTATTCTCATTCCAGGTAACAAGTATTTTTCCCGCGGCGGGAATAATCAGAAGAGTGTTGATATCCACTATCCGGTGCATTATTTCATAAATATTCAGAAAAGGATAAATAACAGGGGGAGGGAAAAGGGGGAATACAACCAGAAAATTTAATGTCCGTAACATGACTCCGCCTGCCGCGAGTGAGAGAATTCCCAGCGAGAGGAAGAGAAAATATTTTTTCGTAAAAAGAAAGCGGGGAATAAGAAAATAAAGAAAAAGGTAGACCACACTCATCTTTACCGGGAGAAGAACAACCTCGGAAAAATAGAATTTCCCGAATTCACCATAATCTGTTCCCCAGAAAAAACCGAAAAACAGAACCACAAACAGCCAGTAGCCTATGTGGAAATATTTTCGTTTCGATCTGTCTTCAAGAATAATATCTATAATACGCTGCAATTAATACTCCGGATTTTATCTACCCAAAATAAAATAATCGGGAATAATAAGTTAATGCGGATTATAAATATTTTACCGGGACTTAAATTCTGAGCAAAATAATAAGATAATAATTAATGAGTCCGCTCAAAAAAGCCCCAAAAGTCAATTTTTAATTTCGTTTTTAAGCTGAAATCGCGGCTTTTATTTTCAAAGAATACCTTTTTATTGCGGACTCATTAATAATGAACAATTAAAAGGCAAAGTTTGCCGCAGATTAGGAGGGACCTAAATCACCAAAACACTAAATTCCGCGAGAAAGCTGACATACTTTATTTTTGTCCTGCCTTAGTCCCATTACCTTCGAAGGGGGAGAGTTATTTTATCGTAGTTGCTGTTTACCAGGCGGGGTTACAATAAACTCAGCCAACGTTATGTTTCCTTAGGGATTACTCTTTACGGGAATTCTTTTGTGCCTGAAACCGTTTTTTTATCCTTGAAAATAGTACATCTGTCCTTCATCTTTGACAGGGAAGAAAAATAATAATATTTTGGAAGAGTTTTAATACTATTGACAACTGTATGGAGATGTGAATGAAACGGATAACAATAATATCCCTGCTGATTTTATTAAGCTTTAATTTGATTTTCGCGGAAAACTTTTCCGGAAAAATAGAACCTCCATTCTGGTGGACAGGAATGAAGGAAAATAAACTTCAGCTTCTTGTTCATGCCGATAAAATTGGTGAATATATACCTTCGGTTAATTATTCCGGTGTTCAGCTTGAAGGTTATCATAAAGTTGACAGCCCGAATTACCTCTTCATAGATCTTTACATAAACGACGGTTGTGAACCGGGGGATTTCGAAATTTTATTCAGCGGGGGAAAGGAAAATTTAAGTGTCTCATATTCAATTAAAAAAAGAGAACCGGGTTCGGCGGATCGGAAAGGGCTTGATCGGTCAGATGTAATGTACCTGATTATGCCTGACCGATTCGCGAATGGTGATAAAACAAATGATGAATTCGAGGATATGCCCGACAAATTTAACAGGGAGGACCTCAGGGGACGTCACGGCGGCGACCTCGATGGAATCGCTGAACATTTTGATTATTTTACTGATTTGGGGATAACAACTCTCTGGTTAAATCCGGTTCTTGAGAATAATATGCCCCGTCATTCTTTTCATGGATACGCTATTACTGATTTTTATAAAATTGATAAACGATATGGCACAAATGAATCATACAGGGAGTGGGTTTCGGCCGCTCACGATAAAGGATTAAAAGTAGTGAAGGATATGGTTTTTAATCATTGCGGCGGTAAACACTGGTGGATGAATGACCTGCCCCGCAAGGACTGGATAAATCAGTTTGAAAATTATACTAAAAGCTCATTTAACCATTACGCTGTATATGATCCTTATGCTTCGGAATATGATTATAATCTACAGGTACGCGGCTGGTTTGACAAAATGATGCCCGATATGAATCTTCAGAATGAATTTCTGGGCAGGTATTTTATTCAAAACAGTATATGGTGGATAGAATACGCCGGCATTGACGGCATAAGGATGGATACCTATTTTTATCCCGACCGGGACAGAATGGCTGAATGGGCAAACGCGGTCCTGAATGAATATCCCGATTTTTATATAGTGGGTGAACTTATGATTCACAATTCTGCATCGTTATCTTACTGGCAGAGAGGGGAGTGCGCTAATGCACCCGGAGTTTCACTTCCTTCGGTATCAGACTTTTCATTATACAAAGCATTTGAGAATTGTTTTACCAAAGGAAAAAGTATCAATGAAATTTACAAAACTCTCGCACTCGATTTTTTATTTGAAAAACCTGCCATGAACAAGATATTCGCCAGCAACCATGACAAAAACCGATTCTTCACATTTGTGGGGGAAGACTACCGGAAGTATAAAATGCTGATGGTTTTAATTATGACCACCCGCGGTATTCCGCAGCTTTATTATGGCGACGAGATAATTCTGCCGGGCGATAAAGAAGGGATGGGTGATCAGTATGTCAGGCAGGATTTCCCGGGCGGCTGGCCGGGAGACTCCAAAAATGTTTTCACTCAGATGGGATTATCCGGTCTGGAAAAGGAAGCTCTCGATTTTAATAAAAAATTACTCGGCTGGAGAAAAAACAGTGAGGTGATTCATTCGGGAGGTCTGAGGCATTTCAGACCGGAAGATGAGATTTATGTGTTTTTCAGATATAATAAAGATGAGAAAGTGATGGTGATCCTGAATAACAACCAGACTGAAAAACTTCTCTCATTAGAACGTTTTGAAGAAATGACCGGAAATTCAAAAGAAGGGTATGATATATTGGCGGGGGAAAAAATTGAACTGGATAAAAAAGCGCTCCTGAAACCATATTCCGCATTAATTGTCGAATTGGATTAGGATGATTTCCCTAACGGCAACTCACAATTTTTATTGTTTTTTTTCAGCGCCACAGCATTTTCTGTGGCGTTGAAAATAATAAACGCGCCTTTGGAAATATCGTATACCGGATGATACACAATTTTGCTTTGCTTCGCTGTTTTCACTCATCTTATCTCTCTGACGAGACAATGATAATGAAAAATATTTATTATATTTCATCCTTTAAATTTTACGTTTCTTATTTCGAATTCACCTTAAGCAAAGGAAAAATATATGGGTTATTCAGTGAAAATTCAGAAAGTCGAACGACCGACAAACAAGTCATTTTACATAAACTTTCCCGCCGCGATCGCGGAGTCGGTAAATATTGAAAAAGGAGAAGAATTTGAGTGGTTGATTGAGGACAGAAATACTTTCGTTTTGAAAAGGAAAAAGAAGACTACTTCCTTCATTAAATAGTTAACTTAACGCGTATGCCTTAGGGGACAATGATAGTATATAATATTTCTCATACAACTTTTGTTGCCTGAATCTTACGGACAAATGATATTTCAGTTACTCATGATTTTTTCAAGAGCCGCCAAAGCTTCATCAAAATCGTAATCTGATATGAGTTTTTTTAATTTCTGAATTTCCGTTTCAATATTTTCGACTTTTTCGAGCTCTTCCGCTATCTCCATAGCGTCTGTATCATAATCCTCCAGTTTGGTTTTCAGCTCATCCAGTTTTTGACCAATCTCTTCTGATGTCAGACTTTTTTTATTACAATCAATGGTTTTACCACAAAGATTAGCGCGAATAGAATCAAGTAGTGTTATAAGCTTTTCAGAAACAATTTTAATCAGGTAATTGAAATTTTCCCCCTTTGTTTCCTTAATATCATTTTCAAGTTTTTTTACACTGTTATGCAATTCTTCCGCGCCGAGATTACCGGACACACCTTTGAGTGTGTGAACAAGCCGCCTGGCGAGTTCAAAATCCTTTTTATCCATAGCCCGATTTACCTGATCGCAAAAATCGGAATAATTAAAATGGAATTTTTTCAATAAATTCAGAAGAAGTTTTTTATTTCCTCCCATTCTCAAAAGCGCTTCGGAAATATTTATTCCCTCAATCGGGGGCGCTACAATATTTTCATTTTCATCTGGAATTTCTTTCTCCTCTTCGCCAAATTTTTTCTTTTCGGGGATCCACTTTACAAGGGCGCTGAAAAGTTTGGCCGGGTCAATAGGTTTAGTTACAAAATCCTGCATACCCGCTTCAAGACATTTTTCTTTTACACCAACCATCGCGTCAGCAGTCATCGCCACCACGGGAAGGTTGTCATACTCTTTCATTTTCCTTATTTCCCGGGTTGATTGATAACCATCCATAACAGGCATTTGAATATCGATCAGAGCCAGATCATAGCGGGAAGGAACTCCCGATTTACCAACCATTTTATAACCTTCTTCACCATTATTGGCAACATCCACGCTTAGACCTTCACGCCTGAGAATTTCGCATGCCACCTGTTGATTTATTTCATTATCTTCAACCAGCAGAATCCTCGCTCCCCGAATCTTTTTTAACGCTTTACGATATTTATTCCCTTTAATTCCATTCTCACGCCGAACCAGGGCGTTTTCACCGCAAAGTTCCATTATCCGGTTGAATAGCTCTGAAAATGTGAATGGTTTGGTAATAAATGTATTAATACCGATATTTCTCGCTTCATTCGCTATAACCTCTTTTCCAAAAGCGGTTATCATGATAATTTTCATTTCGGAATATTTCGGATCCCCTTTAATTTTTTTTACGGTTTCAAGTCCATCCAATCCCGGCATCAGCCAGTCGATCAGCAAGATATCGTATTTGCATTTCTGAAGTTCTGAAAATACTTCATAACCCGAACCGACAACCTTGAAGTCGATTCCAAATTGTTCCAGCGCTTCTTTTAGCACCATTCTCGCTGTATCATTATCATCACAGGCGAGTATTTTAAGATTTTTTAAGTCATCCGGAAAAGTATAATCGGGCTCCTCTGTATTTTCCTGTATGTGAAAACGCCCGGTGAAATAAAAAATGCTGCCCTCTCCATAGACACTTTCCACACCTGTGTTTCCTCCCATCAGCCGTGCAAGCCGCTGACTGATCGCGAGTCCAAGACCGGTTCCTCCGAATTTTCTGGTAGTTGAGCTGTCAGCCTGGCTGAACTCCCTGAACATTTTTCTCTGTTGTTCACCGGTTAGTCCTATTCCGGTGTCTTTTACGGCAAATCTTAAGTCAACTTCCTTTTCATTTACTTTATTTTCCAGGCATATTTCAACAATAACATCGCCGCGTTCGGTAAATTTTATCGCGTTGCTGCAAAAATTTGTTATTATCTGTCCGATACGCAGCGGATCGCCCACCATGAAACGGGGCACATCGGGATGAGCGAGGATCGAAAATTCAAGTCCCTTATTCTGCGCTTTCTGAGAATTTAAATTAGTTACAGTATTAAGCACATTTTCAAGATTAAAGTTTATATTTTCTAAATGCAGTTTTCCCGCCTCAATTTTGGAGAAATCGAGTATGTCATTAATTATTCCGAGCAGAGCCTGGGCCGAACGCTCAATTTTTATCATGTAATCTCTTTGTTTATCATTCAGTCGGGTATCAAGGGCGAGGTCCGTTAACCCGATAATAGCGTTCATCGGGGTTCTTATTTCATGGGACATCGTCGCGAGAAACTGACTTTTTGCCTTTGTAGCTTCATCCGCTATATTTTTCGCCTCTTTCAATTCGGCGGCATTGCTTTCAAGTTCGGCATTTTTTTCTTTAATAGTGTTGAATAGTTCTTCCCGCGATGGGGCTTGAAATGTTTCAACAATCTCATCAATTTTGTCGCATGTGATATTTTTTATATTTTCAGGTAGTTCTAAGGTGACCGAAAGAACCAGTTTTCCCGCGCTGGTAACTTCACGCTGCCATGAATCGAAAAATCCATGAAAAGATCCGGTCATATCCCCGGGTTCAGCGGTGCAATGAAAAATGAACCTGATAAAAGGTGTTGCTGATTCTGCCTCCAGCAGACATTCAATTTCGGCCCCTTTTCCATTTATTAACTGGTTTCGCCCGATTTCTGACAATATACAAGCCAGGCGTGATAAAATATATTTCTTTATACCGAGCTTCTCAGAAAGTATTATAATTTTCTTTCTGAAAGAATTTAAACAATTCGTATCTCTGACTACACAACTGCCTACCCTTCTCATTACAATACCTTCAATGCTAATAATGACGCGTCATCACTGTTTTTAGAAAATTTTTCAAGTAAAGTGTTTACTATCTTTTCTGTGTTGTTATTCAATAATCCCGGGCATTCCAGCAAATCAAAACTCTCATGCACTCCGTCAGAGTACATAACCAGTACATCGCCCGGTTCCAAAAATGAAGATTTTTCAGCCGGGTTGGGGATATTGTATCCGATAATCCCATCCCTCGGAATAAATTTCCTGTTATTTCTCCCAAATATTCTTGTAGTAATATTGCCAATACCGGAATAAATGATTTTTTTATTCTTTTTCTCAATTACCGTGACCGCCGCGACCGCCCCTCTGGAACCTTTTAAGGCATTATGCATCCCTTTTATTAACATTGTCGGATCAGGAGTGAAGTTCTTAATAAGATATTCTCTCGCTGATGAGGCTGCCTCAAATGCGGCGGACCCATGCCCCAGCGCGTCGATTAAACCGATAAAACAAAAATCCTCTGTTTCGGAAATAATCGCGAGATCGCCGCTTTCTTCAATCTTTTCCAGCAGGGGAATTATTTTATAATGATAATTGAGTTCCATTTTTTTTATTCCATTTGCGGGCGGTAATTATTGTCCCGCTGTTGTTTCCTGTTTCTACACTATATTCATCCATGATCCTTTTAAGGCTTGGCAGACCAAGGCCGAGGCTGTTTAGGGATGTAGTATAATTATCGCAGAAAGCTTCCTCCAGGTTTTTAATGCCCGGGCCCTTATCTATTGCCTGTACTTCAATTCCCATTTCCTCACCATCATTCAAAGCTTTCAGAACAATAATTCCATTGCCTGCATACCTGAGGATATTTGTCGCGAGTTCCGATACAACGGTGGCTATTAAAACCTGGCTTGTTTCACTAAAACCAGATTCCGCCGCGAGGGATTTCGCAGTAATCATTGCTGAATAACTATCCTCACTTTCCGAAATGGAGATAAGGGAGCCATGTTCATCGTTATCTCCTTTTTTCATCCTGAATTCTCAAATAGATTATTTTCATGGGTGAAATCATCTGTCTCTATGTCATTGGAAGTATGTGAATCTTCAGGGTTATCGGAAGAATGTGTTAAAAAGCTTAGCGCCTGCTCAACATTTAAAAAAGAATACCTGATTTTTACATCAATATTCACATCGATAAGGTAAGCTGCCACTCCCGGCTGTATACCGGCAATTGCCGATTCAATTCCAAGCAGTTGAACAGAGCTCAGAAGATCCATGATTTTATTAAACTCATAAGAATCGATTACATCAATACTGGCGAAGTCGAAAACTGAATATTTAATATCCTGCCCGGGAAGAAAGTTAAATACATTTTTGGTCAATTCACCGATAATGTTTTCATCAAGTTCTTCGGGCAGATTAACAACCAGACATTGACGGATGATATTTAATCCGGAACCTGACATCAGACTGCTCTGCCGGTTTGTTTGTTCTGTTTAACCTCCAGACCAATAGTACTAAAAGCGCTCCCCAGGGCGTCGCTGAGTGTCGATTGAGTTTGAACAGTTCCCATTTCGATTCCAAGCTGGACGATTGTCTGGGCAACCGCGGGAGTAATGCCGGAAATAATACATTGACATCCCATTAAGCCGGTGGCTTTGGATATTTTAATTAAATGATTCGCCACTGCGGTATCGACCGCGGCTACACCGGAAATATCAAGAATGATCACTTTCGCGGAGGTAGCGACTATTTTATTCAGCATGGTTTCCATCATTTGCTGGGCCCGCATTGAATCAACAACACCCACAACAGGCAGTACAACCACGCCTTCCCACAATTTAATTGCCGGAGTGGATATTTCCCTGATTGTTCTGGCCTGTTCTTTCAGCCTCTCTTCATGCTTAACTCTTTCGGTAATATCAAGAATATATTCCAGTCCGCCAACTATTTTCCCTTCCTCATTTTTCAGGGGAGCAGTAAAATACTCTATTGGGGATTTTTTTCCGTGAATTTCTATTTCGTTTCTCGCGGAGCTTGAAATATCCATCTCCATTGCTTTTTTCATTTGGCATTTTTCATTATCGCAATGAGCTGAGTTAAAAACTTTACCGCAGGGTTTACCCTTGACATCTTCAAAGGATGTTCCAATGAGATTTTCTCCCGCTTTATTGAGATATATTATTTTCATTTCCCTGTCAACAGCCATTATTGTTGTCGGGATTTGGTTTAATATCTCATCGCAAAGACCAAAACCGTTCTTTTTTTGCGTTTTTCCCATTTTTTTTCTCCCTATGGTTTATTTTTTAATTGAGCGCTATCCTGTTTCTCCATTTCTTTGATTATATTCCTCAGAAGCCCGGAAGCTTCTTCAAATTCATAATTGTTTATTTTCTCCCGCAGTCCGGCTGTTTTATTCTCAAATCCTGGTATATCTCCTATCTCCACAAGTTTTTTACCCGCTTCCGAGTCAAAATCATCAAGCAGTTTACCAAGAGCAGTCAGCTCATGTAATACATCTGATTTTTCAAAATCCGAGTCGGTTGAGTCGTGATCTTTGCTGAGCAATCTGGTTTCAATGGAGTCGAATACAACATTGAGTTTTTCCTGAACATTCCGGAGCAGGCTGTTTAAATTTTCTCCTGAAGTTGTTCTCAGGTCAGCTTCAAGTTCCTTTGCCGCGAGTTGAATATCATTAGCCCCAATGTTTCCTGCGAGTCCTTTCAGAGTATGCGCCATTCTGACCGGCAGCTCCGGGTCGTTATCAAAATTTTCAAAAGCGGATGTAAGATCAGCGGCGAAATTTACATTATTTTTGAGGAATCTTTCGAGGAAACTTTTGTAGAGTTTTTTATTTCCCATCACTCTTTTCAAACCCTCTTCGATCCTGACACCATCAATTTCAGGAATATCGATTTCTTCGGATGGTTTTGATTTTATGAATTCTTTTTTTACTGTTTTTTCTTTCTCAACCGGAATATAACTGCTGGTGGGTTTGATGAATTTAATAAGAGTTTAAAAACCTGCCCGGGATCAATCGGTTTGGTTACAAAATCCTGCATACCCGCTTCCAGGCATCTTTCTTTAACCCCTACAACCGCGTCCGCGGTCATGGCGACAATAGGAAGGCTGTCGTAAAAGGGGAATTTTCTAATTTCGGTTGTCGCTTTATAACCATCCATCACAGGCATTTGAAGGTCCATAAAGACCAGGGAGTATTTTGAGGGCATCCCCGATTTTTTTATCATTTCCAGGCTTTCCATACCATTCCGGGCAATTTCCACTTTAAGTCCCACTCCTCCAAGTAACTCAGAAGCGACCTGCTGATTTATTTCATTATCTTCCACCACAAGTACACGACTGCCTTCTATTGCCTTTAAGCCGCTGCTGTATTTTTCTTCTCCCTTCTTTTTTTTGTTTGTATCAATTTTGAATTCATAAACTTCATTCAGCTTATCAAAAAGGGTAGAGGGCGACACCGGCTTAATCAGAATTGAATCTATTCCGGGAGCTGTTAATTCGGCAGCCTCGAAATCAGTGCCATAAGGAACAAGAAGAATAATTTTTTTAATTGTTTTATCATAGTCTGAATTTATCCGGGCAATAGTCTCTAATCCCCACTTATCAGGAAACCCGATATCGATGAAAAGAATATCGTAGGGTTTATTCCCGTTTACTTCCGCCAGGATAGCGAACAGTTTTTCGGGCGAATTGACCTGTGTTACAGCGGTTGAAAATCTTTCAAGATTATATGATATTATTGTCTGCGAAGCCAGGTTATCATCACATACCAGCGTCCTGAGACTCTGCATCTTTTGTTTAAAAGCTAAATCTTTTTCTTCTTCCACCTCCAGAACACCAAAAACACCGGTAAAATAAAAAGTGCTTCCCTGGCCGGATACACTTTTTACTCCGACATCACCTTGCATCAGATTGGCCAGTTTTTTTGAAATCGCGAGTCCCAGCCCGGAACCTCCATATTTCCTGGTAGTAGAAGAATCGGCCTGTTCGAAAGGAGCGAATAATTTTTCAACTTTTTCTGGTTCAAGTCCTATACCTGTATCGGTCACAGAAAATTTCAGAATGATCTTTTCTTCCAGTTTTTTATTTACCTCTACATGTATAAAAACTTCACCTTTTTCAGTGAATTTAATCGCGTTGCTGCAAAAATTTGTCAGTATTTGTCCGACTCTGACCGGATCGCCGATAAGTTTTTTAGGAACATCCGGTGAACAATCCAGAAGGAATTCCAGCCCTTTATGAAATGCCTTCTGGGCATTCAGCGCGGTAACTGTTTCCAAAACCTGATCGAGGTCGAAATTAATATTTTCGATATTTAATTTGCCGGCCTCAATTTTGGAAAAATCCAGCACATCATTAATTATATTCAGGAGTGAGTGGGCTGAACGGTCAATTTTTTTCAGGTAGTCAAGTTGTTTTTCACTCAGTGTGGTTTTAAAGAGCAGGTAGGAAAGCCCGATAATCGCGTTCATCGGGGTTCGGATTTCATGTGACATAGTCGCGAGGAACTGGCTTTTTGCCGCGGTGGCCGCTTCAGCTACTTCTTTGGCTTTTAAAAGCTGTTCCTCAGCGATGGCTCTCATTATCATCGCGCTCATCAGTCTTGATATACCAATAACCAATTCATTTTCTTCATGAGGAAATATTATCCGGCCGGGTTCAGAATGTTTATCGGGATAAAAAATATCAACCCGTCCCAATTTTTTCTCCTGAGCAATTATATCGGAGGAAAGTCTTGATTTGGTTTCTTTGAATTTTTCTGAGTGAAAATGTTTATCTCCAAAAACAATTTGCGCCCCGACAATGTTGACCTGCTTCCAGTTATCACAAATTATTTCAATCGTTTTCTCAAATACTTTTTCTTTTGTTTTATTTTCCTGAATGGCTTTTGAAATAAGAAAGAGGCACTGCAATTCTCTTGATCTGCTTTCAGCTTTTAACTGAGCCGCTTTTATCTCGGTAATATTTATTATTGTAACGATAAAACTGTCCTGGTTTGTATATTTTATCGGGAAAGAATAGACCAGGCATTTTTTATTTTCAAATGAAGAAAGTGTAAGAACATCACTTTCCATTTTTAGAATTGACTCGCTATTATGGATTTTGGTTAAAAAGTTGTTTCCACTATTCTGGAAACCTGTTTTCAACAGAAGTTCGGAATCCAGCTCTTCATTTTCATTATAACCATGGAAATATTTAAGGGCGTTATTAAATCTTGTTATTTTTTTCTCATTTTTACTCAGGATCATAAGAGGTATCGGTAAATTCTCTATTATTTCATCAGTAAGTTTTCTTTCCTGCTCAACTTTTCTTTTCTGTTCCTGAAGTAATTTATTTGCGGTAGATATCTTTTTCCGGTTGATGACAATAATTACCAGTGTTACCCCGAAACCGGCAAGAAGGAAAAAGAGTATTAAGGCAATAATATTTCTTGTTAGCAGGGCGTCATTAAGTTTCTGATTTTCCTCCTTTAACAGAGTATTCAGCTCATTCTGCCGGTGGAGTTCATTCCTCTCTTTTCTTATGCTGAGTTTAAGATTTAAAGTTTCTGTATCATATTCATCCTGATATTTTTTGAACAACTTGTAATTTTGCAGCGCCGGCCCTGATTGTCCAAGCGCTTCATAACACTCTGAAATTTTCCGGAAAAGCTGCGGCATCAAATCTCTGATATTATTATCCCGGGCAATTACCAGGGCTTCTTTAAACCACTCCAGGGCTTCGGGAAAACTTTTAATGGTGAATGAAATGTCACCTCTTATATTCAGAATATCAACAGAAGATTCTTTCTGCCCCAGCTCAATTGATCTGTTATAAGCTTCCGCGGCAATCCTTGAAGCAAGCCTGAAATTCCCTTTTTGCAGATATATTCTCGCTTCAACAATTCTTGAAATTAACAATCCCTCATCAGAAGCCGATTCCTTATAAGAGTTATAAGCCCTGTTTACGCAGATTAAGGCCGAATCAGGTTTTTCGGAGCTTAATAATGATTTTGCCAGACTGTAAAAGAAGTAGCCCGTCGCGTTTTTATTGTTCGCGGAATCAACGACAGACTTTACCGAATTGAGCATATTCAGCGCATTTTTATTATCACCAAGCGAAAGATAGGTTGCTGAAAGATTACTACCGACAAGCAGTTGACCTGAATAATCTTTAAGCTCCTTTCTAAGCTGCAGAGATCTTTCAAAATACTCGAGGGCGTTTTGATAATCCGCAATATTACGCAGTATAATACCCATATTATTACAGATGATAGCGACAGACCTCTTTTTACCTAATCTGTCTGCCAGGATAAGAGCTTTATTATAATATGAAACCGCCTGGGCATAATTTGTAATTCTCCAGTAGAGCCACCCTGAAGTATTATATGCCTTTATAAGGCCGCGCTCATCATTAAGCCTGCTGTAAATTTCCGCCGCGTATTTCAGTTGATTCTGTTTTTCCTCCATAAGTGTATCTTCCAGATAGTCAGAATAGACTAAATAAAGTTCAGCGAGTGTGGCGCTCTCTTTTTTTTCTTTCAGCATCGTAAAAAGAATATCATAAACTTTATCCGCTGTCGATGACTTGTCTTCTTTTGAATACAGTTCGGCGAGTTTAAAAAGATATTTTTCTTTATCCTTTTCCCGTTCAATATTAAATGTTAATTTTGCTGCCTTTTCAGCATAAATTAATTTCAGGCTGTCACTCGCGGCATCACCTTCAAGGAGGACAAAAAGTGAATCAATATTATTTGGAATATTCTTATTTCCCAGGGGATCGACCGCTGTATTTAAATCCGGAGCACATGTAAAAGAATAAGCGCAGCCCAGAAAAAATATTGTTGTCAGGAAAGTTTTCATTGCATTTTCCTTATCATTTCCTCAACAAATGTTGTTGCCTCATCATACTCGTAATCATCGAGGCATTTCTGAATTTTTGTCAGTTCACTTTCAAAACCTTCAACAATCCCGATCTCTTTTATCTTTGCCGACGCGTCGGTATCATAATCTTCCAGAAGTTTTTTAAGATCATTGAGGGACTCCAATAATTTTTCCCGGGGAAGTTTTTTAATCATTATTTCTCCGCCAGATAAGAGATTGTTTTTGATTGAATCCAGTACCGGGCGCAGGTGTTCATTGACATCCGCGAGCAGATCGTTGAAATTTTTGCCGCTGTTTTCTTTGAAGTCCAATTCAATATTTTTAGCCGATTCAAAGAGGGAAAGAGCCCCAAGGTTTCCCGAAACACCTTTTAATGTATGCGCTAATCGCTCAGGCAGTTCCGGATCATTATCATATTTATTGAAGGCGTCAATTATATTTTCTGAGAAACTTATATTATTATTATAAAATTTTATCAGAAGATCTTTGTAAAGTTTTTTATTTCCCGCTACCCTTTCCAATCCGTTTTCAATGGTGATTCCTTCAATATCGGGGATGACTGTTTCTTCCTCCTCTGTTGATTGATCATATCCTTTTTTAATATCCGGCGACTGCGACTGATCTTCTCTTTCTATATTTTCTGCCGCGATCCATTTCAGTATTGATTTAAAGACTTTATCAGGATTTATAGGTTTTGTAATAAAGTCCTGCATCCCGGCAGCGATACATTTTTCTTTAACCCCCACAATCGCGTCGGCGGTCATTGCGACAACAGGCAGTTTATCCAAAGATTTAATATCTCTGATTTTCTGTGTGGCGCTGATTCCATCCATCACAGGCATCTGAAGATCCATAAAGACAAGTGAATAATGGGTGGCCGATTCAGAATTCCGCAAAATTTCTACCGCTTCAAATCCGTTATTGGCAATATCAACAATAAAGCCCGAATTTTCCAGTAATTCAGACGCGACCTGCTGATTGATTTCATTATCTTCCACAAGCAGTATTCTCGCCCCTTTAATATTTTGCAGTTGACCGGTAAAATCCTCTCCACGCCTTTTATGATTTTTAGGGAGAGACTCTTTGTTATAAATCTCAATCAATTTATCATATAACAAGGAGGGTGAGAAAGGTTTGGTGATTATCGCGTCAACCTTACTGCTGATTTCTTTATTTATATCTGTTAAACCGTAAGGTACTAACAGCATAATTTTCAGGTTTTTCTTTCCTCTTTTTTTTCTGATCTTCACCAGATCGGGAATTAATTCGGTGTAATCTGCTCCGGGGTCAAGGAAAACAACATCGGTGGATTGATTTTCCTCAGATAATAAAATTTCTAAAGCCTGTTTCCAGGGGTATACTTGTTTAACATCGGCCGAAAAACTTTCGAGAATTTCGGCGATAAGAGCCTGGGATGTTTTATTCGCGTCAGATACCAGAGCTTTCAGGTTATGTAATTTGTTTTCAGGGCTTTTCGCCGATTTATCTGAATCCTGAAGCTCAAATATACCTGTAAAATAAAATGTGCTTCCTGTGCCGTAAACGCTATTCACACCCGCTTCACCACCCATCAGTTCCGCGAGTCTTTTTGAGATGGTCAGGCCAAGCCCTGTGCCTCCATATTTTCTTGTGGTTGTTGAATCGGCTTGCTGAAAAGGGGCAAACAGATTTTTCATCTGTTCCTCTTTTAATCCGATTCCGGTATCGCTTACTGAAAATTTAAGTTTAATTTTATTATCGCTTCTCTCTTTTACTTCAATATGAATCAGAATTTCTCCTTCCGCGGTGAATTTTATAGCGTTGCTGCAAAAATTAGTGAGGACCTGGCCAACTCTCAGGGGATCGCCAATCAGTTTTTTCGGCACGCTGCCTCCCCAGTCAATTATAAATTCGAGCCCTTTGTTAAAAGCTTTCTGCGCGTTAAGGGCGGTTACAGTTTCAAGAACCTGGGACAGGTCGAATGGAATGTTTTCAATATTCATTTTCCCGGCCTCAATTTTTGAAAAATCGAGCACATCATTGATAATGCCAAGAAGTGAATGGGCCGAGCGGTCAATTTTAGTTAAATAATCGGTCTGTTTTTCTGTCAATTTAGTATTGAACATCAGGTGTGAAAGGCCGATAATCGCGTTCATTGGGGTCCTGATCTCATGCGAAACCGTGGCGAGGAACTGGCTTTTAGCCATTGCTGCCGTTTCCGCCACCGCTTTCGCGTTTTTCAGGTTCTCTTCAGTTATTTTCCTCTGAATAGCGTTTGTGAACACCAAAGCTGCCAACTTCAGGAGTGAGGCTTCATCCTTCTTCCAGATCCTGTTTTTTTTGTGGCAGGTGAGTCCTGTGAAGCCTATTATTTTATCCTCATTTATCATTGGAGCAACAATTAAAGAATTAATTCCGACGTTGGCGAGAATGTTGTATAAATATTGGTTCTCACTCTCAAGGTTTTTCAGGTCGGTTATTGAGTACGTATCTCCTTTCTTCAAATTTTCGCTTATCAATTGCAGGTATTTAGTATCAATCTTCCGGATAGGTGTGTCAATGATACCATTTTTGCCTGAAATATAAATATGTGAAAGCTTATAAACTTTACTATCTGAAAGAGAATGGAAAACAAAACCGGCGTAAGCCTCAACAAAATTGGTAATTTCACTCAGCGCCGATTCAATATTCGCGTCAATCTGATTTATCTGCTGACTTATAAAACCAGAAGAAATTTCAGTGAGAAGAGACTGGAACCGGGAATAATGAATGAGATGATCTTCTGCTTCCTTTCTGCTGGTTATGTCGCTCATTACAGCAACAAAATGAGTTATCTTTTTATTTTCATCAGATATTGGAGAAATAGCGACGTTCTCCCAGTAGAGTTCTCCCGATTTTTTCCGGTTTTGCAGATCACCCCTCCAAACCTTTGATGAATTTATTGTTTCCCAGAGGTCCTTGTATACTTCCGGCGGGGTCATCCCTGAGTTAAATAATGATGGATCTTTACCGATGCATTCAACCAGACTGTAACCAGTGAATGTTGTGAACTGGGGATTAACATATTCAATTTTTCCTCTTGAGTCGGTTATTAAAACTGAAGTCTGGCTTTGTTCTATTGCCGCTGAAAGTTTCCTTAATTCCCCGAGTCTCTTTCTCTGTTCGGTTATATCTTCTCCCGAAGAAAGAATTCCGGCCGGGTTGCCTGAGTCATCAAAGAGAAGATTGTTTTTCCAGGCGATCATCCGTTTTTCGCCTGATTTTGTCAATATATAACTTTCAGTAGATTGTTTCTTTTTCGCGTTCTCCCCGGTAAATAGTATTTCCTGCTTTTTATTACTTTCAGGAGTAAAGTTTTTATCCCATTTTTTCCCGATTATCTCCTTTTCTTTATAACCGAGCACATCGCTGCCGGTTTTATTGATCATTGTGACAACATTATCCATGTTCCTGAACATGATGATAACATTGACAACATCAAGGTAATTTTGAGCCTTGTCTCTCTCCAGTTTCAGATTTATATTTACATCCTTAATTTCTGCTGTTCGCTGCTCAATTTTTTGTTCCAGTACTGAGTTAAGCAATTCGAATTTTTTGAGCGCTTTGTCTCTTTCCTCTTTTCTTTTTTGAATGACGGAAAACATTTCGTTAATTCTGTCGTAAAGATCAGTTATTTCATCTGATCCTTTCGAATGTACCCTGACAGAATAGTCATTTGTTTCGGCAACCTGGCTTGTTACTGTAGCTAAATGTTTTATCGGGATGGAGATTATTCCCTGAAAATAGCGGGCGAGAAAAAATGAAATAAGCAGGGCGATAAATATAATAAGCGCGAGAGTGAGAAACCCGGATAATATTTTTTCATCCAGACTTCGAGTGGAAACCCTCAAATAAACTGTGCCACAATTTTCACCCTCATATTCCACAGGTTGTATTATATTCAGAAAATCACCCTTATAGCCCGATCTCAGTGACTCGATAGAGAAAGGAGCGTCAATCCACAGGCTGTCGGACCGGTGATATGAAGCGAATAAATTATTTGCGGCATCATAAACAAATGCGTCTTGAATATCAGGTATAGCTTTAAGCTTTAATAAAACCTTATGTGCTTCATTGTTATATCCGAAAATCAGTGGAGCTGTACAATACTCACTTATAAGGCGGGCATTAATTTCGGTGTTAGTCCTTAGTTCATTTCTCAGATCAGATATTTCGTTAATGAGATTAATTCCCAAAGCAGTGACTATACTTGCCGAACTTATTCCCAGAATTATAAGGATAAGTTTTGTTTTAATCGAAAGCCGCTTCAGGAATCTCATATTTATCCTCCAATAAACCGGATATTTAACCGGAAGAAGAACTTATAGCTGAAAGGGAATTATAAATTCTGAATTCCCTTATTATTATTCAATTTTTCTCTTTATGAAGCCAATCACAAGAAAATAATCAGTAAGAAACTTTCTTCAGGCAGTTATCGGTAAAACTATTCTTTATCTTTTGACAGTTTAAATTTTACAGTAATTGTTGTTCCCTTGCCTTTTTCACTTTTTATATCAAGAACAGCATTATTTATCTGGCAATATTTTTGTACTAAAGTCAATCCCAGTCCTATACCATCGTAACTTCTCGTATACCCCTGTTCTTCCTGCCGGAAGGGTTCAAAAGCTTTAGACAGGAATTCTTGCGATATTCCAATCCCTGTGTCTTTTATTTCAACAGAGCAGTGGTTCCCATCACAATTTAACTCGATACTGACAGATCCATGGTCGGTATATTTTATCGCGTTATTGATCAGATTATCAAATATCTGGGCTATTGAATAACTATCACCTTCTATTGCGGGGTCCAGTCCGTTGTCCGAAAAATTCAGATCGATATTCTTTATTTCCGCTTTTACACTATATTCCTTCACCAGTTTTTCAAAAATATCCGATTTTAGATTTATTATCCCTTTCTGACTATCGTAGGTGTTCGTCTGAAGCTGGGCCATATTCAGTATAAGATCAACAGTCCTGACAATTCTGTTGCCCGATTCTTTGATCGCGTTAAACTGCTCTAAAACATCTTCACTGGTAGTAGGGCGGATGTCTTCCTGAATCAGAGAACAGAAATTCAAAATCACATTAATCGGAGTTCTTATCTCATGAGAAACCTGTGTCAGGAATTCGGTCTTTAATTTATTTGCCTCTTCCGCTTTATTTTTTGCGAGAATAAGATCGGCTTCTTTTCTTTTTCTTATCGTTATTTCTTCTTCGAGTTTGCCTGCATAATCTTCAAGACTGCTATATGATTCTTTCAGTCTCCTTATTAGGTCTCGGTTCTCACGCTGCAGCCTGATAACCTCAAGCGCGTTATTTATAACTTTTTCAAGTTCAGATTCTTTTATTGGCTTCTGGAGATAATAATAAACCTTGCTTCGGTTGATCGCTTCAATAACGGCGCCAATGTCACTATAACCTGTGAGAATAATTCTGATTGTATCGGGATAATTCCCTAATATATCGGCGAAAAACTCAGTCCCACTTGTTCCCGGCATTCGCTGGTCTGATATTATAATGTCATAGGTGTTCTTTTCAAGCAGTTTGAAGCCGTCATCAGCTGAAATAGCCAGATCGATATCATAGTCATCAAAAAACTGGTATTTAAAGCTGGTCAGATTGTCCTCTTCATCATCCACATAGAGTATCTTTGGTTTATTATTCATTGTTTTCCTCCTTATCGGATAAGTGGAATTTGGTGGAATTTATATCTTTATGAAAGTTGACTGGCAATAACAGAGTAAAGGTAGCGCCACCCGATTCATTGTTCCTTACACTGATATTGCCTTCGTGTGATGTCACAATGCCGTGAGTGATCGCGAGCCCGAGACCGGTTCCTTCACCAACATCCTTGGTTGTAAAAAATGGTTCAAATATTCTGTCTTTTATAGAATCATCTATTCCTGTTCCCGTATCGGCAATTTCAATTTCTACAAAGTTTCCATTTCTGTTTTCAACAAGATTTGTGGTTATTGTTATAATTTTCAAATCCTTTTCGGCTCTTTTTTCAACAGAGTCAATAGCGTTCGTTAAAAGATTCATGAAAACCTGGTTGAGTTTTGCCGGGTAACAGTATATTTTTGGAATATCTCCGTAATTCTTTACAATATTTATATTATTTTTTATTCTGTGGACCAGAAGGCTTAAAGTGGAATCAAGATTGTAATGAATGCTTGAATAACTCACAGAGTCATCATCCAGTCTGCTGAATGTCTGAAGACTGCGAACAATATTTGCTGTTCTGTTACTGCCGTTTTCAATATTTTTTATCAATATTCCCACACCCATTTTCAGTTCATCGTACTGGATTTCTTCCTTAAACAGTATAATTTTTTTCAGCATCGATTCTAAATTGTTTTTATCGATTTCTTCCTGAAGATCAAGAAGCTCAAGCAGCTTCTTTAATAATTTTTTAAGTCCGATGGCGCTGGAATTTATAGCATTTACAGGGTTATTGATCTCATGCGCGATTCCGGCGGTAAGAACACCGAGAGAGGCCATTTTTTCAGATTGAACCAGCTGAGTCTGCGCCGATTGCAGTTTTTCCAGAGTCTGCTCAAGATAACAGTTTTTATTAGCGAGTTCTTTCTGATAATGTCTTAATCTTAAGTGGTTTTCCACTCTCGCCAAAACTTCTTCGACCTGAAAAGGTTTTGTTATATAATCGATTCCTCCAACCTGAAAAGCTTTGATTTTATCTGATGTTTCATCTTTCGCGCTCAAAAACACTACCGGAATATCCCGGAGTTTAATATCAGCTTTAATTCTCCTGCACACCTCATAACCATCCATACCGGGCATCATAATATCGAGTAAAAAGAGGTCAGGGGGATCAGCCGCGGCTGCTTTTAACGCCATTTCACCCTGTGGAAAAGGACGGACTTCAAAATTCTGACTTAGAAGCATATTCTCCAGCAAATCAAGATTTTCCGGAATATCATCAATAATCATGATGTTGCCCGTAATTCTATCCATCTGAATTATCCTGTGATTTGTTTAGCAGTTCGAGAATTTTTTCAAATTTATATGAGTTAGCCAATTCAATAAGCATTTTTTTATTCTCATGGTTTTTTGTGTTTATTGACTCAAGCAATTCAATAAGTCTTTTTTTATAGCCGGTTTCAATAGCCTTTTTTATATTCTCAATCAGGTTTTTATTCTGCTCATTTAAAACAGAAAGTAATGATTTTTCATCAAACTTCAAACCGGCAGTATTAGTCTTTGCACGGTTTTTATATTCATATTTTACCGATGAGTTATTTTTTATCGCTTCAAAAAGCTCAAACTCACTTATCGGTTTACGAACAATATCGTTAGCGCCGGCCGAGAGCACTTTTTCCCGGTCCTCATCCAGCACACTCGCGGTGACCGCGACAATGGGAATTTGTTTACCCTTCGGTGTCATTCTTATAATCCTTGTAGCTTCAAACCCGTCCATTTCGGGCATTACCATATCCATTAATATCAGGTCCGGTCGCCATTTATTAAAAAGTTCAACCGCTTCATAGCCGTTGATCGCTTCACTAACGATGAATCCAACCGATTTAAGAAAAAAGGATAAAAGGCGTCGGTTCGTATCCCTGTCATCGGCTATAAGAATTTTAAATTCTTTTTCGGAAATTATTTTTTTTACCTTCTTTTCAACCTTCTCTTTCTTTTCTCTTACTCCGGAGCCGTTTTCAGCCCGGAACTTAAACCGGAATAAAGTTCCTTTCCCTACCTTGCTGTTTACATCCAGAGTTCCCCCCAGAAGATTGGTATATTCCTTGCAAATAGAAAGCCCCAGCCCGGTGCCTTCCTGAAATTTCAGGTTTCTTACCTGTTCAAAATATTTAAATATATTTTCCAGCTCCTCTTCCGGAATGCCAATGCCTGTATCCTCAACTTCAATTTTAATATCGGAATTATTATAGGCAGACTGAACCGATGAAACCCTCAGACTCACTTCTCCTGACGAGGTGAATTTCACAGCATTACCGAGCAGATTAATAATTATCTGCCTTATCTTTTTTTCATCCGAGATGATAAATTCCGGCGTCGTTTTCCCGATTTCAAAATTCAGTTTTAATTGTTTTGACTCACATTTTCCCTGAAACATTTTTTCCAGATCGGTGAGTAATAACCTGAAATCAAATTCTTTGCTCTCCGGTTTAGTTTTTCCCGATTCAATCTTGGACATTTCCAAAACATCATTTATAAGCTCTCGCAGGTGTTGGCCGCTGCGGTTGATGATCTTAAGATTTTTTTCGAAATTTTCATTAAGGTTATCTTCTCTAAGTAGAATCTGGGTGAAACCAAGAATGGCATTTAACGGAGTTCGTAATTCATGCGACATATTAGCGAGGAAAAGGCTTTTAGCCTGATTTGCCGCTTCAGCAGCTTTCCTGGCGTTCTTCAGTTCTTCCTCATGTCTTTTCCTTTCGGTGATATCTTCTTTAACAGCAATGAAATTTGTTATTGTATTTTCCTCAGAAATAATCGGGGCTATTGAGATGCTCTCCCAGAAAATTTCACCATTTTTCTTTTTGTTTATCAGGTCGCCATGCCAGGTTTTGCCCGATATAATTGTTTCCCAGAGTTCTTTATATACTGAATCAGGCAAGCCGGGAGCTTTTAATATTCTGGGATTTTTGCCGAAAGCTTCCTCCGATGAATACCCGGTGAATTTTTCAAAATTGGGATTTACATATTCAATATTTCCATCATTATCTGTAATTACAATATTTACCGGGCTTTGTTCAACTGCCACAGTAAGTTTTTTTAATTCGGCGGTTCTAATTCTTACTTTTTCTTCAAGTTGTTCATTAAGAGCTTCTGTTTTTTTTATTGCCTGATCTCTTTCTTTCTGTCTGTTTTGAATTACCGCGAACATGTCATTGATGCTGTGATATAGCTCCTCTATTTCTCCCGTCCCCCTGGGGGTCAGCCGGATGCCATATTCTCTTTTATTCGTAACAGCTTTTGTCGCTCCGGCAAGTTCGAGTACAGGTTCTGAAATAATTTTATGGAATTTTTTTGCCAGAAAATAATTCACCCCAATCAGGATTGAAATTAAAACGATAAGAGTAATAATATCAGTATATATTTTTCCCGCGAGCCGGTCTGTCGAAAATTTCAAATATATATGCCCCAGGTAATTGTTCTCAAATATTACGGGAGAGTAGGAATGCAGATAACCATTTTCAATAAAAGTATCATTTTGATTACGGAAAACATATTGCGGTTTGTTGAGGGAATCTCTCTCAAAAGAAGCAAAAATTTGTTTCTCTTTATTATAAACAGCGGCATTAACAACTGAGGGCAGTTTTCGCAGCGTATATAAAACCTCTTTTGCTTCATCCGGGTAATTGAAGGTCAGCGACGGTATGCAGTATTCCGCGATAAGAGAGGAGTTGACTCTGGCATTTGAGATCATATCATCGCGGAAAGTTTTAATATCAATAATCAGGTTAACACTCAATGCCAAAAAAACAGCAGCTGAAGTTATGCCCATTACCAGCAGGACAATTTTCTTTTTTAGTGATGATTTATGCTGTTTTCTGCCACTCAATTTAATCTCCGGCTACTTATTTATGGTGATTAATGAAATATGTGATTGATAAATTATTGATATAATCGATACGCGAGATTAAGGAAATTCGATTTGGAAATAATTCCGGCCTCTTCAAGTTTTTTAACATTAATTTCGAATTTGATTTTCCCCTCTTTTTTGATAAAATTTATGGACGCCCCATCCTGACATCCGCCCTCTTCATTGCTTATTATCAATACGGCTCTATCGCTCAGCTTATCGGAAATATCGGCAATGCTGGTTTCTGAATCTGGTGAGACGTATAAAATATTTATGTTTTCTGAATTTCCCATGTTTTCAATTTTTCTTACAACAGCAGGTTTGCCTCTCAGAGTTTTTCTGTCTGTGATTTTTTGTAATGCCTCGGCAATATTTGTATTACCAACAACTCCAATCACAAAGGTATCCATTTCACTTTCTTCCGGCCATTTCAGGAATTTTGTGAAATTGTAGATAAGAACCGCCTTTATATCGGCTTCCCTTCCCGATTCCTGGGGTAAAGATTCAAGGAAAAAGGCAAAAAAAACAAAAATTAAAAGTATTCTTTTCATGCTTATCAATTTGAAAATAAATTGTATTCAATTTTCAACATAAAAAATCGCTGTGGCTGTCTGTATCTGTCGGGAGGCCTGTTTGATGTATGGTAATATTCAACATCAGCCAGGTTATCAATAAAAAATCTGAAATTGAATCCTTTAATATTCTCCACAGAACAATAGAGATTAGTAACAAAAGCCGCCTCAATAATATTATCATTGGTAGCGGCTATAAGCCGGGGATTGATTCTTTCACCCGAATAGTTGTTCCTGATGCCCAGAAGAAGATTCTTCATTATTTTGTATTCCAAACCGAAATTGGCTGTATGTTTCGCGATTTCAGGCAGGAGCGCGGAGTTGTCATCAACAGAATAATTCCAGGTATAATTAATAAAAACAGCCAGGGGGTCTTTCCTGAAATCGGCCTGTAATTCAAGTCCCTCGACTGTAATGCTTCCGTGATTATCCCATTTCCAACCGGAAGAATTATAAACCTGTGTCAGTTTCTCATCCATTACATTTCTGTAAAATGAGGCGTCCAGAAGTAAAAATCCCGCGGGTGAATAAGAAAAAGAGAATTCAAGGGATTTAAGTTCTTCCGGTTCCAGACCGGCATTGCCCAGTCCGCTTGTATAGTCCCACGGTTTTGGCGCCCGAAAAGCCTCGGCGTAGAGTAATTTCCCTGTAAATTTATCTTTGTTGAATATTAATCCGGCCCGTGGTGTAACAACCTGATCATAAACCGAGCTGTTGTCAAATCTAATTCCGGCGTATAGATTAAAATACTTCAGGAATTTAATATTTGGCTGCAGATATAAGCTGAATAAAGAGTTGGTTTCCATATCAGGTTTATCAGGAGCAGGGGGATTAAGGTTGGATGAATTACTGTAACTTCGTGAAAATGAGGTCGCCAGTTTTTCAGATTCAAATATCGCGCCTCCGACCAGTGAGATATTTTCAAAAATATTCCAGGTTATCGTTTCTTCCGCTCCGGTCAGGCTGTTAGGTCTGTAATAACCTGAACGCAGAGTATCAAGCACATATCCAATGGTATTATCGAGAACGGTGGCGTCCCGGAAATATATTTTTGAATCGAGTGTAATATCATTATTAAGAGAATAATTTTTTTTAAGATAAAGATTCAGGAAACTGATATTCCATGATGAACCGTAATCGAGGTAATCTGTGCCGACTGATTTATAATTTGTCGATCTTGACGCCATTTTCTTCTGATAATTTAAACCGAGTGTGAAATCTTTATAAACAGCTTTAATATCAATGCCAAAATCATCCTCGAAATTTTCAAGTTTTTCAGTCCAGTTATTATCTCCTGCATTTCCGGCAAGATCAGCCTTTTCACTCGTCTTATAAAAACCGGACAGATTTACTCCAAGCTTTTCGGTTTCATCATAATAACCCCAGGAAAGGCTGCCATTATATGTATTGAAACTTCCGGCGGAGGAAGACAGCCGCAAACCCCTGCTGTTTTCCGGATCGCGGGTGATGATATTAATGATGCCTGATATCGCGTTTGTTCCATATAAAGCGGAAGCGGGCCCGTAAACAACCTCAATCCTTTCAACATTTTCCAGATTAAACTGGGCTCCTCCGTAAAAACCGCCTGAGTTCAGTTCATTGATCTGTATTCCGTCAACAAGAACAAGAGTCAGATTATTCTGGCAGGTGATACCCCTCTGGAAAATATAGCTGTTGAATCCGTTGATATTTCTAAACTGGAATCCCGGAAGATCCGAAAGAGCGTCTTCAAGGGTCAGGAAACCTCGTTTTTGAATCTGTTCTTTTGTTATTACCCTTACAGTCGCGGGCACATTTGAAATTTTAGTCAATGTTTTCGACGCGGTGATTACATCAATGTTTGTCAGCTCCTGAATATCCATCTTGAGCAGAAGATCGATATTTTCCTCCTGCGCCCTGATAGAAATATTAAATAAGAAAAGAGAAAGAATAAATATTGATAAAAACTTCAAAATCTTTGGTATATTCCTATTCAATTTATATGTACTCCTTCGACTGTTCTCAAAATTTGGATATGTAAACCAACTAATTATTGCTCAACAAATTCTTCAGGAAAATATAAACTCTTAAGATTGACCATCAATTTATGTATATAATTAAAAATTATGTTATTATCAATAAAATATTTTACTCTGTTAAAAAGAATTTTCTGCTGTTTCATCGGAAGGAATATATAGTCTGTTTTTAATGTAAACCGGCAGTCAAGGCGGGCTTATTGTTTTTCTTTTTTTATATATTATTTTCATAATCTGGACAAACCAGAACCAAAATGAATAATAAAAGAAATAATTATAAACTGCCAGAGCCAGAAGTGAAGAAACAAGGGGAATCATGGGACAAATGAGACTTTTGGTTTTTCCCTAATTACATGCTTGATTGATTGTCATTCCGGTTTTTTGCGTCCTTTACGAAAAGACCAGCCAAAGGCGGGCAGGCCGGAATCTAACGTCGAATTTTAATGCCAAACAGCAACAAAATTTTGTCATTTTGCGTAGAATTTTAATGTTTACGGAGTATCCAGGGTCCTTCTTTCGAATGCGAGAAGGATAACAAGTACCTGTTCCATGAGTACGAGTACGATTATTTAAATCAATATAATCGATTCAATATTCTGCCATTAAAAGTGAGAAATTGGGTAATAAGGTATCTTAACTGTATTGGTTCACTTTTCAAAAATGAAAACCGGGAGCAAAAAATGCCAAATGTGATTAATCCCACGTTAATTGAAGTGAATTATTTGTATAATCATTCAAAATAAGCTCTAAAAGAAATTGAATTTCCCCTCTTGTCTTGCCAGATACTGTAATCCATTTTTCCAATGATATTCCTATTTATGTATAGTTTCTTGTCGCGGAATTATAATCGGCGCCATTGCGTGATTTGACGCGGATAAACTAATTATTAAATAAACAGGAGGCCAGGATGAAACATAAATACCTGATTTTTTCCATTTTGATTGTATTTTTTTTGATGCCGCGGCAGTATATTTTAGCGGCGGCAGAACAATCTGTTCATCAAAAAATTGAACAGGCAAAGGATAAACAGCAGCTTGAGCGTATTTTAAGATATTCTGATAATTACAGCAGTGATATATTCAAAAGCGGCAAAGCATTTGATTTCAGCGAATTAGACAAACCGACTAAAGTTGAAAATCTTCTCATAAATGGCCAGAATCCTGCGCTTTTACCCTTTGGAAGTGAAGTTACAGTGACATTCGCGTTTGCCCCGGGAGGAGCGATTTATGCTAAAATGTGGATTTTCTTTGATCTGAATGATAACGGCATTCCTGATGAGGGGGATTATCCTTTTTATCCTGACCCGATACATATGGTTGACGGCGATGAGGATGACGCCGATGGCATGGTAAATGGTTATTATGAATATCATCTGAAGAACAACATAAATGAAGGCCCCCCTGTAAGCGGCGTTACGGGGGTAGATATGATTTTTGTTGTAGATGATGATGTATATCTTATGACCGCGCTTGCCACAGTTGAACCAATTCCCTCAAATTCATCTGTCTCAGGAATGATCACTGAGCCGCCCGGAGTGGAAAACATTGTGGTTGCTGCTGTTACTCCGAATTATGACATGATGTATATAACATTAACCGACGAAAGCGGGAATTATTCTATCAATGTTCCCGATAATACGGAAGCATTGTACTCGGTTATGGCATTTGACGCCCTGATGATACTGCCGCCGGGATACCTGCCTCCTCCTGCCGTTGTTGTAAATATTAATGGAACTATTTCCGGAATAGATTTTGTGTTTGGAGTCGCGCAATCGCATTTTACAGGTCAGGTATCCGATGCCTCGGGAGCGCCGATGGAAGGTGTGCTTGTCCGGGCCCGGCTGACAGAACAGCAGGGAATAGCGCCGGAACCATACGCCTATTCCGACGCTTCGGGAAATTATAACCTCGGTGTCGCCCGGGGCAGATGGGAGATATACATAGATCAATATTTCCTGCACAATCAATACCTGATACCATATAATATTGAGGATGTTTTTATTGAAAACGGCGCTACCCTGGAAGGCTTTGATTTTACACTTTATGAAGCCGGTCAGACTATTTCGGGAAATATTACCAAAGATAACGCCCCCAAAAAAAATATAGAAGTGATATGTTATAATGAGCGGGGACACGCGAGGGGAATAAGTTTCAGCAACGGAGAATATTTATTGAATGTCGCCGGGCAGTTTAATTATGATGTTGAAGTGCCTGAAGAATCTGTTCCTCCCGGTTATCTTCCCGATCCTTTCCATTACGAAAATGTTGCCGCGGGAGCAACAGGAATAAATTTTAACCTGTATTTATCTCCCACCAGAATTGAAGGTATTGTTGTAGATAGTCTTACAGGCCAGCCAATTGAGAATATTTATGTCTGGGCAGGCAACGAAACAGGATTGCAGAGTACTCAGACTAATGAACAGGGTTATTACATGATCGCTGTCCCGCCCGGGACCTGGAATGTGGAATCGGGTGGTTTTTACTGGGGCTATTTCCCTCGGCATTATGAGGTTACTGTGATCGATAATCCGGTTCAGGTCAATTTTATGCTTATTCCTTTCATACCGGGATATGTGGCTGGTATGGTATTGAATAATACCGGTGAACCCCCGGGAAACGGAATGGTAGCAGGATTTAAGATCAACAATGGTGAGATAAATCATATTAACCAGACGAATTTAAATCCTGATGGCAGTTACATGCTTCCCATGCCTCCGGGTGAATTTATTATTTATGCCAGCGCTCCCGGTTACGTGGGGGAATTTTATAATAACCAGGTAAATCCTTACATGGCCAACCCGGTTATTGTTAACGAAGGCCTTACAACAGGCGATATTGATTTTACTCTTGATGAAGGGGGCAATATTGAAGGAGTGGTGACAAACGAATTTTCTGATCCGCTTGGGGATGCTCTTGTTTCTGTTTATCAGCCGGAAACAGGGTGGCCCCGGTATGAAATGAATACAGATGACCAGGGATATTATTTTATCTCGGGAATTGCTGAAGGAACCTATATTGTGAAAGCCGATCACTGGGAATACCAGACTGTGTGGTATAATCAGGCTATGCACGAGGATGAAGCGACACCGGTAAATATTATTCCGGGTTCTACATTAAGTGATATTAACTTCCAGTTGCCCGCTGCCATGATGAATTTTGCCGATATTACTGTTACTGACGCCTCCTACGGCAGGGAAATGAAAACCCTTACTTTCGGCAGACATTTTTCAGCTCATGATGGAATTGATGAACAGCTCGGTGAAAGTCCGCTGCCGCCGCCGCCACCTTTGGGAGCTTTTGACGCGCGCTTTATTCTTCCGACACAGGATGCTTCACTTATTGATATACGGTTCGATCAGGAGGAATATGTTGTCTGGACTCTTCAGTTCCAGCCGGGACCGGGGGGTTACCCCATGTCCTTTTATTGGGACCCGTCGCAGCTCCAGGATGGTTCTTATTACCTTACCGATCCCTATGGCGATCAGATTGTTTATATAAATATGCATGAGACAGATCATTATATATTGGAAAATACAGATATTTCAATGCTGCTGATTGAATACAACTCCATGGTTCCGGGGCATGTTGATGTGAATTATGGCTGGAATATGATATCTGTTCCGGTGCTCGCGAACAATATGAATCCTCAAATGTTATTTCCCGAGGCGGCCTCCATGGCTTTTGGATTTCAGGATGGATATTATCCGGTTGATATGATGCAGACAGGCGAAGGATACTGGTTGAAATTTGATTCGCCTCAGAGTTATCAACTTATGGGATTTAACGCCGCGGCTCCTGTCCCGGTTGAGGCGGGATGGAATATGGTCGGAGTGTTTAATTATGATTTCCATGTTGATGATATTACAACGGAACCGCCCGGAATTTTCGAAAGCCAGTTTTATGGTTTTGAGGGGACATATTATATGCCGGAATATCTGAATTCCGGTAAAGGATACTGGATAAAAACGAGTCAGGCAGGTGAGATATGGTATCCGATGCCGGTGGAAAATAGTAATAAAAAGAATATCTCAAAAGTTGATGAACCCGGATATGACTCACGAATTACTATTACCGAGAAGAGCGGACTGTCGCAAAAACTCTATTTAACAGGCAATTCCAAAAATGCTGCCTTTTGCCAGCTGCCTCCCGTTCCGCCGGAAGGAGCTTTTGATATACGCTTTAAAAGCGGCAATTACCTTGAATCAATGAATGGCGTCAGGACTGTTTTAATTAGTTCAGCCTCCTATCCGCTGAAGCTGGCTTTGTCGGGGATTGAGCTGAATATTAAAATTCAACAGGATGAAGTTTTAAGGATTAAAGATGGCGGTGTTGTGGTGATAAATGATCCATCTGTTAAGGAAATAGAAATTTCGCCGGTTGAATTGCCCTCCGATTTTAAACTGATGCAAAATTATCCCAATCCGTTTAATCCCTCCACAAAGATTGAGTTCGAACTTCCTGTTCAGACTAAAGTAACATTGCAGGTATTTAATGTGCTGGGTGAGGAAGTGGAAGTGATTTTAAACGGAACAGTAAAAGAGGCAGGAAACCATCTTATTGAGTGGGACGCTTCTGAAGTTTCCGCCGGTCTCTATTTTTACCGGCTTGAGACTCCGGAATTTTCCTCCACCCGAAAGATGGTCCTGTTGAAATAGATAACGGACCGGCCTGAAAAATGGCCGGTCCTTTTTAATTATGAATTGAGTTCAGTGTTTAATACTTTTGCTGTTTTTGGGGCGGGTGTTTCTATAAATGTATTTTTTTTGTTATAGCGAAGTTCTCATCCTTAAATATTCAGGAATGAGGGGCATTTCAAAAGATTTTTCCGGAATCTTATCATTGTTTTCGGCATCTTATTAATAAACACAGATTATTATTTGGGTGACAAAATGTTAAATCTTCGTAACAACTTTATTATGAGCGCTGTTAAAACCGGTTATGGCGATTTGGATGGCAATATATCAGACAGGCATATCGCATTCTGGGACAAAAGATCAAAACATGTCGGCGCTGTTATATTTGAACCTTTTTATATTGATAAAAAAGTCAGGGAATTACCGACACAGATTGGTATAGACAGCGATGAAAAGATCGAAGGCCTTAAGAAACTTGCCGGAGCGGTTCAGAAGAATGGAGCTTTAGCGGTCGCTCATATAAATCACCCGGGAAGAATGGCCAATCCTAAATTACCGGGGAATATCTATCTGTCCGCTTCTGACGTGAGATGCCCGAATGGAGGTCCGACTCCGACTCCGATGAATAACGATGATATAAAAAATGTTCAGGAGCAGTTTGTAAATGCGGCTCTCAGAGCCGAAAAAGCTGGATATGACGCAATTGAACTTCAGTTTGGACTGGGATATCTGATCGCCCAGTTCTTAAATCCGGTTACCAACAGGAGGGGAGATCAGTATGGCGGAGGTTTTGAAAACCGGGCAAGGTTCGGACTTGAGATTCTGAGGAAAATTAAAGAAACTGTAACACTGCCTGTAATAGTAAGAATAAGCGGTGATGAAAAGGCTGACGGCGGTTTGACAATGGATGATTCGCTGAATCTTACGAAACTTCTTGAAAATGAGGATATTGCCGCTGTTCATGTGACTTCAGGTAATGTTTGTACAAGTCCACCCTGGTATTACCAACATCATTTTATCCCGAAAGGTAAAACCTGGGAAATGGCAAAAGTTATTAAGGAAAAGTTTTCTCTGCCTGTTATAACCGTCGGACAGGTAACCGACAAAGAAGACCTCGATAAAATATTAAACGAAGGATATGCCGACTATATCGCCATCGGAAGAGCGCTAATCGCTGATCCCGATTTCGTCGGTAAATACCTGGGAAAAGCAGATGGAAATATCAGACCATGCAGCTCATGTCTTACCGGCTGTCTCGGCAGGATCAAAATTGGGAAGGGGCTCCAATGTGAAATAAATCCTGAAGTCGGTAGGGAGCTGGAACCACTTATACCCGCGAGCGAGCAGAAAAAATACGCGGTGATAGGGGGAGGAATGGCCGGAATGGAAGCCGCGTTAACTTTAAAACAGCGCGGACACGATGTTACTATCTTTGAGAAAGATAAACTTGGCGGACAGTTTAACCTCGCTCCGCTTCCCTCAGATAAAGGCTCCCTGCAGAAACAGATTGATTATTTAAAAGGTGAAGTCAAAGAAATACCTGTTGTATATAAAGAAGCAAATGCCGAAGATTTAGTCGGGAAATTTGACGGAGCGGTAATAGCCGCCGGATCAATTCCGGTTATTCCTCCAATAACCGGATTAAAGGAATATAAATGGGCTGAAATTCTTTATGAAACAAATATTCCCAAAGAGAAAAATGTTCTCATTGTCGGAGGGGGATTGATAGGTATTGAAGTGGCGGCAACTCTTATTAATTATGAAAATAAGGTTACCGTAGTTGAAATGCTCGATGATGTCGCCCGGGATATGGAGATGGTTTCCAAAAAACTTAATCTTGCCAGACTCGAAAAAGGGGATGTGAAAATTCTCACCGGAACAAAAGTTACCAGGGTGGAGCAAAAAGAAGTATTTGTGTCAGATAGTAATAATGATGAAAGAAAACTTGGTGATTTTGATATTATTGTTATTGCCGCCGGAATGAGGCCGGAAAGATCTTTGATGAAAGAACTGGAAGGAAAAATTCCCTTGTATCCCGTAGGTGATTCAAATGAAGTTGGTGATGTGGTATCAGCAATACAAAGCGCGTGGTTTACAGCAAAGGAGCTATAAATGAATGATGAAGAAAATATTTTAGCGGTGCAGGATTTTTATCCTGAAGAACTAAGCCACTGTTACGGCTGCGGCAGGCTGAATGAACATGGGCATCAGATAAAAAGTTACGCGGATGGTGATGAGACCTTTGCCGAATATCAGCCAAAAAAATTTCATACGGCGATTCCGGGATATGTTTATGGCGGCCTGATAGCCTCGTTAATTGACTGCCATGGAACCGGCACCGCGGCAATCGCGGCTTATAGAAATGAAGGTCGCGATTATGATAGCGATCCCCCTTTCAGGTTTGTTACCGCAAATCTGAATGTTGACTATCTTAAGCCGACTCCGCTCGGGCCGCCCATTAAAATGAAAGGAAAAGCTGTTGAGATCAAAGGACGCAAAGTTGTTGTGGAAATTGAGCTCACTGTGGAAGATATTGTCTGCGCGCGCGGTAGAGTTGTCGCCGTGCAGATGCCTGAAAATATGTTAAAATAATTATTTAGTGAGGTAACTGTGTTATTGGTAATTTCGGTCGAAAATAATTCGATGTCAGCAGATGTAAGCAAACGTTTTGGTCATGCAAACTATTATCTGCTCTATGATACAGAAAAAAAGAGTTCCGAATACAGGCAGGACCTGTCGGAAGGACATAATCATAATATTATAGATGAGCTTATATCGCTCGGAGTTAAATCGTTTATCGGAGGCAATATAGGTCCCCACGCTTTTGGAAAAATTCTGGAAGGAGGGGCTGACTTTTATCTCGCGAGAAAATTATCCGCTTCTGAGGCTGTGGAGAGGTTTCTTTCCGGGAACCTTAAAAAGCTTGAAGAGCCAACGGTCAAGAAGAGCATCGGGCATCATTGAAATGAGCTGATATTTTCTAAGCTGGTCAAGCTGGAATTAAAAGGAAATTCAGAAAAAAAGTCGTACTCGTATACATAAACTGGCTAAACAAGAAGTAACAGGTAATTGAGTAACTCGAAGAAAGTTCTCCCCCGTTAATGAAGAAAAAACACTTCATTGCCACCACCTCTGCCACAGGCATCCCTTTGGGGCGAAGGGGGGAATTTGTAACCACATCTGAACAATAGGAATATACCCCGCCGGCCCCAGAGGGATGTTCCATGAGTACGAGCAGGACTCGTCTTTATTAACTTACACAATTCAATATTCTGCCATTTAAAGCAAGAATATTTAAGTTGCTTAATTCCTCATTCCTCATTAAGCCATAAAGATTAACGGCATACAACAAGCATATCCTCACACTTTGTAATTTTTTCCTCGGTGAGTCCTTTTTCGAGCATATTCTTATAAAGTTCCTGAGCATCCTTAAGTGGAATATTGCCGCTTAAAGTTTCCTCAAGAATTCCGTCGCATGATTTATCAATAAAGAGGGAGATAATTGGCATTTCCTTATCTTTTTCAGTAATTCTGAATTTGTTGAAAGGAATGGCGTCGCCGGGCTGAAAAGTTTTTATTTCAAGATTATACTTTGTGAGGGAACAGCAATAAGTATGATTGGCCGGTTCGGTTTCCTCGAGAAGGTTCTCACTTGCCAGCAGAGCCAGACCGTAGTCGTAAATTATCTGGGCTTCATCCATATCTGCTTCACCCAGCATTATATCATCAATAATCCGGTCCCTGTCATAGTCCGCTGCGTAAAACTTTTTGCAGAGCAGCTCGTTCCTCGGTTCTACATCTTTTGCCTGGTAAATTGATCTGATCTTATATGTATCACCCTGGAAGTCAAATTTGAAAGTTGATACTTTGTCGGCGCATTCGTTTCCTGAGCAGCCGGCAAGAAATGAAAATAATATTGCGATGATAATAGAAAAAAACGCAATATTGACTCTGTTTTTATTTTTGTTCCTCATTTTAACATCTCCTGTTTTTACCGATTCAGTTGAAAAATGATTGATGAATCACGCACAACAATGTTCAGGTTGTATGGAGATCGGGGAGGAAAATATTCAATAGCCGAGAATGCTGATTCAGGCAGATGCCGGGATATTTTTTTATTTTTCCCTACACTGTCAACTATATAATAATAAAGAGTTTTAGTTATGTCAAGTCAAAACGGAAGGGGGGATAAAAAAATCAAATTCATGAACCAATAAAGTATAATTATAAAAAAAATTGTGCAACCTCTTTCATTTCTCATTTTTTTTCGATAATTAGCTGAATGAATCTTCATTATCTTTGGCTAAATTGAAAAAAACTTTTATAAATATTATCATCCCGGTAATAATGTTCTTCCATTTTCCGGGGGTAACTGATCTATACTCGCAAAATTCCGCCGATGACTCTATCCTGAATAAATTATACCAGACAGCCTCGGAATCATCTGTAGAGCAGATAATTGCCTTTACAAAAGACTTGCCAGACAGCGCTAATAAAAGGAAGTATAAGATCCTTTCTGAGGCATTAAGACTTTGTGAGAAGAACAACTTTATTAAACTTAAAGCTGATGTTCTTCTTGAAAGGGGAATAATTTTATATCGACTTAACAGATATGAGGAAGCCCGTGATAATTACCTGCTTTCTCTCGATATATACCGCGCCGCGAATGATTCAAACGGTTTGAGGAACGCTTTTGAAGATTTGGGCTATTGTTATGACCGGTTGGGCAATAATGACAGCGCGATTCATGCCTTTACAAGCGACCTGGAAATATCGGAGAAAATGGGAAATGACTCGACCAAATCGATAGCTTATACCAACCTGGGGCATTTTGCCTGGAGAAACGGAGATTTTTCCAATGCGCTGGATTATTTTGAACAGGCGCTTGAAATCAGAGAACAATATGGTATGAAAGAAGAGATTGCCTCATCGTTGAACAGTATCGGCTCAGTCTACTGGAAAAGGGGCAATTATGGCAAATCACTTGGCTATTTTATCCGCTCCATGAGAATCAGGGAAGATCTGAATGATACCCTGGGAATGGTGATATCGGGGAATAATATCGGAATCGTATTTCAGAAACTTCAATATTTTGAAAAGGCGGAAGACTATTTCAAAAAAGCGCTGAGTACCTCGACCAACGCGAAATACAAATTTGGTGAAAGTTATTCATATTACAATCTTGGACAGCTCGCGAAAGAACAGGATGATATCAGGAAAGCAATAAGTTATTTTTCAGGATCATTCGCTATTTCGGCTAAAATATCACGGCTCAATTTGAAAATGATGACCGAGATACATCTTGGCGAATGTTATGAATGCCTGGGTGAATTTGAACTGGCGAAGGATTATTATTCTTCAGCCGACAGACAGGCGGTTAAATATTCAGATGAATTTGTGGAAGCTGAAGCCAAAAGCAAATTAGCCGGTCTTCTTCTAAAACAAAGAGCGGATATTAATGATATAATTCTTCCTCTCTCCAGAAGTAACGAGATAGCCACTGAACAAAACCTTCGCGAAATTAAAGCTGAAAATCATAATTTGTATTACAAATTATATTCAAGGGAAGGTTTAACCCGGGAAGCATTGGATAATTATAAAAAATATAAAGATATCAGGGATGATATACTTGATGAAAACCTGATGAATAATCTCACAAATATGGTAGTGAAGTTCGAAATTGAAAAGACTGAAAGTGAGAACAGGCTGCTAAGGAAAGAAAAGGAACTTCAGCAGGCTGAAATTGAAAAACAAAAAAACCTCAGAAATTTCGGACTTATCATAGCATTCCTTGGCCTTTTGTTTGTCATTATTCTTGTGATATTTTACAGAAATAAAATCAGGCAGTCAAATGAAATTGCCGCGAAAAAAAATGAGGTGGAAAAACTTAACAGCACATTATCTGAAAAAAATGAGGAACTGAAATACAGCAACAATACAAAGGATAAACTGTTTTCTGTAATTTCACATGATCTTCGTAATCCGGCAGGTGTCGTTCACAATTATTGCCAGCTTCTTGATCAGGAGGTGACTAACTTATCGAAAGATGAGATTAAAGATATCTCATCAGCGCTGACGAAAGCCACCGATTCAATCATGGTGCTTATTTACAATCTTCTCGACTGGTCCAGAAGTCAACTTGGGCACATGAAACCAAATTTTGAAAAGATTCCGGTAACAGCGTTATTCGAAAGTGTTATCAGGACCTACAGCAATTACGCCCAGATGAAATCAATCTCACTGATGAATAATCTCCGGGAGGAAAAATATATCTATGGTGATATGAATATGATTGATACGATAATGAGAAACCTTATCACCAATTCGATAAAATTTACCCGTACCGGGGGAAAAGTAACCATTGACGCAATATCAGATGGTGATTTCTGCATTTTATCTGTCAGTGATGATGGCATTGGAATGAGTGAGGAATTGAGTAAAAGCCTTTTTAATTCGGATAGCAATTATTCCACAGATGGAACATCGAAGGAAAAAGGCACCGGTCTCGGATTGATGCTCTGCAGAGAATTTGTTAAACTCAACGGGGGAAAGATTGGTGTGGAAAGCCAGCCCGGTAAAGGCAGCCGGTTCTGGTTTACTGTCCCCATGGCGAAAAAAGAGGCCGTTCATCTGGGAAGGAAGTAAGTTTATTTGCCATTCCCTAAGCCGACCGGGCGAGAACCAAAAGGAATAGAAAAGAAATTTTTAATATTATAATCGTAAACTGGCGGACAGAATTACCCGGTAAATTGATGGTTAAATAAAATTTTGCCATTTTGCGTAGAATTTAACTGCTTACGGAATAAGCGACTCCGAATGGAGTCGAATATGATTAGCCCCGGATGCAATCCTGTGGTTTTATCAGACATTTTACAAGCTGCGACGCTGAAGGCGTCGAATATTAACAACCCATAATAAATGATATCTGAAGGATAATATTTTATCTGAAGAGAAGAATTATATTCGACCCATTCAGGGTCTTGTTTCATGTTTTTATCTTTACCCCGGGCAGCTCTCTTCATTCGCCGCACGGGGTAATTGATCTTGAATCTCATTCGGGATTCTTTTTCATGAGGACTTAAAATAGTAGTAAAATATTATGGGAAATCAAAGGATGCCCCGCCACTGGTTTCGACTCCGCTTAACCACCGGTTCATTGATCGTAAAGACTTTGCCATTCTGGGTAGAGCTTGACTGCTTATGGAATAAGCTTACCAGGCCAGAAAAAAATTGGAAATCCAAATAATAATTCTCCTCGTACTCGTCTTTTCCAAGACGCCCAGGTAATTCGGGAACGAGGAGGATTTATTCTCAACAGTATATTTCCCGAGTGCGAGAAAGATTTTTATTTTCTGCCATTTATTGTGGGAGGTTGGTTGGTAATGTCCCAAAAAATTATTTGTCCTTTACTTGTGCAAACAGGTAAAACATTTCCGCCGCAATTTCTATGCTTCTCTCTTCATATTTTTCTGATTCCCTGTTTGTCCCGTCATAAATTTTTGGATCTTCGTAGGGGAGTGAAAATCGTCTTTCCGCGCCGGGAATATATGGGCAGTTTTCATCGGCATGGGAACATGTCATTACAGCCGCGAAATTTTCAGAAGGATTAAAATTATCACTGAATAATTTGGAGAAACATTTAATCGCTTTTTTCTCTTCAGAATATTTTGCAAGGTATAAGGGATTTTCCATTGTATCTGACATATTTACCTCAAAACCGGCCTTTTTAACAGCGTGAACCGCGTTTTCATTAAAGGCTGTAGTCTCGGTTCCACCCGACCAGCAGATGACATTATCAATACTGTAATATTCAGCCGCGGTCTGTGCCCATATCTGCGCCAGGTGACTTCTTCTTGAATTGTGGGTGCAGATAAAAACCAGGTTAATAATTTCTGATTTCTCAGTTTTGCCTCTGATATATCCCGCGATATTTGCCAGAGTATCTTTTCTGGTCATCTCCGGACCAGGCATCGTTTTTACCGTTTCGGCGATATAGTCTGATATTTTTTTTCATTACAGGCATTAAAAATCCCTTTTCTTAATATGTTGTATAAAGCAGATAAATTCCCGAAATAAATACAAGCGCTCCGCAAATCCTTTTTAACAGAATTAAAATTTTATTCTTTCCTGACCAGTTAAGGTAGTTTTGAACTCTGCCGGCCAGTGTTCCCGCCGAGGCAATAACAATACAATGTCCGATAGCGAAGGCGCTCAGAATAAAGATTGCGCCGGTGAAATTATTCTGAGATATCTGAAAAACCACGCCCAGAACCGGGGCCATAAAAGCGAATGTGCATGGTCCCAGGGCAATGCCAAAAACCAAACCCAGGAGCAGGGCGGCGGCAAGTTCGTTCCTGCTTCCGGGTTCATAATTTTTAGCGCCCCAGTTCAGGTTTATGATATCCATCAGGTATAATCCCATTATAAAAAAGATAATGGCGACTATGTAGTTTCCGGTACTGCCGATATCACCCATAAGGCGTCCCATCGAGGCGGTAATAATTCCGATAGCGGCAATGGACAGAAGAATGCCGGCGGAAAAAACCAGTGAAATATAAAATGTACCGGTAGTTTTTTCCCTTTTTTTCTGGCGCTGATAAATCCCACTATCAGCGGAATGCTTGAAAGGTGGCATGGAGATAAGAGCACAGAAACTATTCCCCAGGAAAAGGAGGCGGCCAATGCCATCCAGATATTGCCTGTGAGCGCGTTATAAAGTGTTGTGAATAAATTCTCTATCATTTTTTCATTGGGTAAGTTTAAAAAAACGACTGATATTTTAATTATTTCCGGTAACACCATGTTCAGAAAGCAGTTTTACAATTTCTTCCGAAGGGTAAAATCCTTCATGCCTGTGGAATTCTTTTCCATCCTTGTCGATGAAAACCTGGGTTGGGATAAGCCTTATCCCATATTGTTCAGCATATTTTTTCTGATCAGGTTTCCACACGTCATAAAATATAACATTTATTTTATCGCCATATTTTGCTTTTATTCCCTCCATAACCGGTACCATTTTTTTACACGGAATACAGTTTACAGAACCAAGTTCGATGAATGTTATTTCCGCTTTATCTGATAAGCTGTTTTTAAAGTGTTCCGAATCATCATCCTGATTACAGCCTGAAATAAAAACTAAAAGAAAAGTTATGGAATAAAGTAACCTGGAACCGGCAGTTCTAAATTGTTTTCTTATCAATTTTCAGCTTCCTTTATCCAGTTTATTATTTGTTCATCTTTTGGGATAATTCCGGAACTCACAACTTTTTCGTTGATCACCAGACCGGGAGTCATCATTACTCCGTAATCCACAATTTTGTTTATATCATTTACCTTCTGAACTTCCGCGTCAAGAGAATTTTCCTGAACCAGTTCTTTTACTCTGTTCTCAAGTCGTTCACACTTACGGCATCCGGTGCCGAGCACTTTAATTACAGTCATAATTTTCTCCTAAAATAAATTTCCAAATAAAAGGCCTGAAATTGTGGCCATGATTATTACCAGTCCGACGTAAACAGTGGTTTTCTGACCACCAATTACACTTCTTATTACTAGAATATTAGGCAATGAGAGGGCCGGTCCCGCGAGCAGAAGAGCCAGGGCAGGTCCCTTTCCCATTCCCCCGGCTATCAGTCCCTGTAAAATCGGTACTTCAGTCAGAGTCGCGAAATACATAAATGCCCCGGCGAAAGAAGCGAAAAAGTTAGCCCCGAACGAATTGCCGCCGACGAGTCCGGCAATCCAGTCATCAGGAATAATGCCCCCGCCGCTTTCAGGATTTCCAAGCAGGAAACCGGCGATCAGCACACCGCCAAAAAGCAGCGGCATTATTTTCCTGGTAAATCCCCATGTTTCTCCGAGCCAGTCCTGCGCTTCATCATTTCCGAATGAAAGAAGGATTGTCAGGACAATTATTCCGGTGATAAAGGGAATTAAAGGATTTTCGTTCCATAAAATAGCGGATAAGATTACTACGAGTAAACCGGATAGAACATATATCTTTTTTAATTTAATTATAAAGGCGAGGGATATCGCGGTCATAAGGGCAAAGAAAGAAGTGATAAACCACTTATAAATAAAAACGAAATGAAAAAATCCGCTGTTCTCTTCCGGCTTTCCCCAGGTGGCGAATATGAGAATTCCAAGAAGAGAAATAAAATGAAACGCGGTTTTCCAGGTTTCTCTTTCTTCACCTGGTATATCCATCGATTGTTGTGACGCTGCCAGAGTTTTTTCCTCTTTTCTGTAGATAAAACTCATAATCAACCGATAATAATACTGAATAAAACTGCGCCGATTATCCGGGCTATTCCCAGTTCGAACCCAAGTATTCTCGCTGTCAGTATTATCGCGAGGATATTGACAGCCGGTCCGGAATATAAAAAGGCGATCGCAGGTCCCAGGCCGGCGCCTCTTTTATGTATTCCTGAAAACATCGGAAGGATGGTGCAGGAGCAAACCGCTAAAATACTACCTGAAGTTGACGCCACCAGGTAAGAAATCCATTTTTTTGCCCCGGCCCCGAGGTATTTAATAACTGAATTCTGGCTGATAAAAACCGAGATCACACCCGCGATAAAAAACGCGGGGATAAGGCACAATAAAACATGCTCCCGCGCGTACCATTTCGCGAGAGAAAGGGAATTTAACACCGCGTCCCTGAACTCAGCTTTTTCGAGCGGTAAAAAATAAAAGACAATAAAAACAACAACTATACTGATTAAAATTTTGTATTCATTCTTCCAGTTCATAAAAAATCCAAATTATTTCGGTATATGGCGAAATGATAAAGCAAATTTTTTTTATCTGCTGCAAATGATCCCCCTGTCGACTGAAGCGGTTTTTTTTACCAGCTCTGAAAATTCCCTGTCAGTTTTGCTATATTCAATTATCTGCATGATGATCATTTTTTCAGTCTGGTTTTCAGGCCATCTGAATTTATAGTTTATCCATTTACCATCCCGTTCATAAACAACGAGATTGTTTTTACGCAATACCGACAAATGTTCTGATATTGTTGAGTTTGCCATCCCAAGCAGATTTGTAATTTCACAGACGCAGAGCGGCTTCTCCATTAAGATGGCGCATATTTTGAGCCTGTTCGAATCGGATACCGCTTTTAATAAGTTAATAAACCTGTTCATATTTTTCGCTTTTTATCATTTCGGTCATAACCGAAATATAGTAAAGACAGATGTCTGTTGCAAGAGGAGAATTATAAAATTTGAATGAACCTTTCCAATCCTTTGCGGAGATGCCTGAATGAATTATTCCGTAAGCAGTTAAATTCTACGCAAAATAACAGAAAGGCAATTAATAATTAACACATAAAAAAGCAAAGATGACCGCAGATTTTTCTGATTACGCTGATTTTGCAGATTCAGGTTGAAAAACGCCACCAAATCACAAAATCTCACGAAAACCTTATTCTTAATTTGTTAACCTTTTGTAGAAGAAGGAATCACCCGGCAAAATTGAACCTTAATAACTTAATCCAGACATGCGATATATCTATCGGAATTTTCTAATGATCGCGGAAAAAAGCACAGAACGGGGTTACAGGGCCAAAAAAAGCTTAACAGGATGTAAAGAAGCCCGTTGAAATCGAAATCGTTTTTTACAGACTGGAACTTAGAATATTCCGGGGAGAGCCCATTCCTCATTTTAAATTCATAACTATAAAGTCGCTTAATTTCTCATTGTTTCCGGCTTTGCCGGCATGGTAAATAATAATTGCGTTATTGCCATTTTGCCTAAAATATGGCCGGTTTCGGAGTGATCTTTTCGGGTCAATTTATACTTTTTAGGAGAAACTATCATTTTATCTTTCTTTTATCCTGTTTATTACGCAAATTCATGGAAAAATATAAATTCTATCTTTATCTTTCATTTTGATAAAAATTAGTTATATTCGGGGAAGCACACAGGAGAAGGAGAATTATTATGCCGCCAAAAGTATTGGTTGTTGATGATGAGCAGGATTTACAGCACCTTGTAAGACAAAACTTCAGAAGAAAGATCAGAAAGGGTGAAATAGAGTTTGACTTCGCGTTTAACGGTTACCAGGCTCTTGAAAAACTTGAAGAGCGGGGCGATTTTGATATGGTGCTTTCCGACATAAACATGCCGGAAATGGACGGACTTACATTAATAAGAAATATCACGGAAAAATATCCCCTGTTAAGGGCGTGCGTAGTTTCGGCTTATGGAGATATGGATAATGTAAGAACCGCGATGAATAACGGGGCTTTTGATTTTGTTACCAAACCGATCGATTTTGATGACCTCGAAATAACTATCAATAAAACGCTGAAAACTGTTAAAGAACTTAAAGAGGCTCAGGAATCTCAGACTAAACTTCTTTCGCTGGAAAATGAGATGCAGATTGGCCAGCGTATCCAGACAAGCTTTTTACCCAATTCACTTCCCAAAGCCGAAGGGTGGAATATTTCGGCCCGTTTTTATCCGGCAAGGGATGTATCAGGTGACTTTTATGATATTTTTAAGGTTGATGAAAAGGGGAATCTTGTTTTTGTCATCGCCGATGTTTGCGGTAAAGGTGTTGGCGCCGCTTTATTTATGGCGCTTATCAGAAGTCTGCTGCGCGCTTTTTCCAATACATTTGATAAAGATGAACATCTTCTCGCGAATGTGATTCGTAAAACACAGGAATATGTCGAAAATAATCATGATGAAACAGGAATGTTTGTGACCCTTTTTATTGGTACAATTGATGTGGATACAGGTCATATGACTTATATAAACGCGGGACATAATTTTCCTCTTACAGTTAAGGATGGCAATATTACAGATAAACTTATGCCAACCGGACCCGCGCTGGGAATTTTACCCGGCAGCGAGTTTGGGGTAAAGGAATACACCCTTGAAAAGGGAGAAATGTTATTTGGGTATACAGACGGTGTTAACGAAGCTTTTAATCCTGAAGGGGAGTTATTTGGAAATGACCGGTTATTTGACATACTAAAAATCCCTCACGATAATGCCACAACATTGGTTGAAGAAGCTGAAAAGACATTAAAGGAATTTACCGCGGGCGCTCCCCAGTCCGATGATATTACAATTCTTGCTGTCTGCCGCGAATAAAAGGAAAACCTGTTAATATTTTGTTCTCCTTTTTTTGTAATATAAAATATTTTGTTTTATCTTTTTTATAGATTATTCAGCGCCGAAAGGTCTCACCGGTTAAAAAGATAATATTATTTACTATCTGGGAGTGTATTACTCTATGGCAAAAATTACCTGGCGAACTAAGTTATATTTATTTGTGGCAATAATAGCAATCCTTCCTTTGGCTATCTCAAGTTTTAATATGATAGGCATTACCCGTGATGAGGTGAAAAGTAATGTTAATACCGACCTGATCAGGACCGCGGGAGGAGTAGCGGAAGAAATAAATAACCTTTATACACAAAACTGGCTTACACCGCTTCTTCTGGTAAAAAGCGGCATAGAACTGCAGGGAATAGATATTGCCGGCGTTTATATGCAGTCGGTGATCGATAACTCTGTTGATGTGCTTTCACTTAATCTTTTTCTTGAAATTGAACCGGAGGTGTATGGTCTTGCTTTAAAAGCCAGAAACGCCGCCATTCTTGAAGAAAAAAGTGACTATGATGAGGAGGGAGTTTATTCTATCGACGCCGGTGATCTTGATGAAATGATTCCTTCAGGCAAAAGATTCAGCAGACCGGCTTATGTTGAAGATGTCGGTATATGGGTGATCACCTGCATCGTGCCGGTTGAAACCGGCACCGGTTATCCCTCTTATCTCGCGGCGAAAATATCGTTGAATTCTCTCTATAATAAAATTGCGGGCCATCCTTTCAAGGAAAATGGAGACCTTTACCTTATTGACAGAGATGGAAGAAAACTTTTTTCACAGGATACGACCGATCTATCCGATTTTAAACTGGTTAAACTTGCCAAAGAAATTCTGCAGGCAGGCAGAAGAGGACAAATAGTTGAAACTTTCACCAAACCTGACGGAAAAGAGATCGTAGGCAGTTACTCTTTTCCGCTGAATATGCCCTGGGCTGTAATTGCCGAGAGGGATGAAGAGGAAGCCTACATTGCTGTCGGGAAAATGCAGACAGCTCTCGGACTCTGGGCCCTCGTGGGACTTGGAATAGCTTTTATTCTGCTCTTTATTTCTTCCCGGCAGATAAGCAAACCGATAACTAAACTGAGTGGTGTGGCGGGTGAAATATCGGGAGGAAATTTTGATGTTGAGGTTGATTATCACGCAAAGGATGAAATCGGTTTTCTTGGTGATACCCTTGTGGAAATGGCACAATCGCTGAAAAAAAGTTTTGCCACCATCACTAAGCAAAATAAAGAACTGGAAGAATACAGCCATACTCTGGAAGATAAAGTTGCCCGGCGAACGGCAGAATTAAAACAGAAAAATGAAGACCTTGAGCTGGCGATGAATAAACTTAAAGAAACACAGGATCAGCTGATATCGCACGAGAAACTCGCGTCACTTGGAGCCCTGACAGCCGGCATTGCTCATGAAATCCAGAATCCTCTTAACTTTGTAAATAACTTCGGTAAATTATCCGCCGGTCTTGTGGATGAACTGAATGAGGAACTGGAAGATTTTAAGGAAGAAATACCTGATGAAGCTCTTGATATAATTGAAGAAATTCTGGAAGACCTTAAACTTAATGTGACAAAAATTTCGGAACATGGCGGCCGGGCCCAGAGTATCGTCAAAGGTATGCTGCAGCATTCAAGAGCGGATACCGGCGAAATGCAGATGGCTGATCTGAATGAAATGGTGAAAGAATCAATGAACCTTACATACCATGGAATCAGGTCGAAGGATCAGGAGTTTAATATAAAGATGAATAGCGAGCTTGATCAGGACATCGGTAAAATTAAGATTAATCCCCAGGCGTTAAACCGTGTTTTTCTTAATATTATTAATAACGGCTTTTACGCGGCAAATGAGCGGAAGAAAAAAGAAAGTGAACATAACCCTGAATTTTGGCTGAAAACCGAAAAAGTCGGGGATAAAGCGGTTGTGAGACTTAAGGATAACGGAACCGGTATTCCTGAAAAAATATTGAAAAAGATATTCGAACCATTTTTCACAACCAAACCCACAGGTGAAGGCACTGGCCTCGGCCTTTCACTGAGTTATGACATAGTAACTAAAATGCATAAAGGGGAACTGAAGGTGGAAACAAAAGAAAATGAATATACCGAATTTATAATTTCCATACCCCTCTCATTATAAGAATTAAAACGGATAATAAAATGAGAAAAAAAATACTGCTTACCGCATTTTTGCTTCTGATTGTAACCGGATTTATAAATGGTCAGCGAAAAGAACTGGTGAAAATTAAAGTGGAAGCCGGAAAGAGCATTCGGCAGATATCACAGCAATACCTGGGTGATCCAAATCTTTGGGAAGACATCCTTGCCAGCAACGGGATAAAATCTGTCAATGATGTAAAAGCGGGAATGGAATTACTTATTCCGGTTAAAGCAATTAAAGAAGCCCGTTCGGAAGTTGAGGCCGCGCTGAAAGCCATATCGGAAGCGACAGACGCCGGGGCGCGTGTCTTTGCCGAAAAAACCATCAACCTGGCTATCGATCTGCATAAACAGGCAGTCAGGAAACGTGAGAAAGGTGATTTCGATCAGTGTATTAAACTTGCTTCACAGGCGGTCAAAGAAGCGGAAAAAGCTCGCAGGGAAGCTGGTGAAAAGAGAAATGTTTCTGCCGAGGCTACTCTTACATCCAAGAAGGGAACTGTTGAAAATAAACCTCCGGCACAGTCCTACTGGAACTCGATTGAACTTAACAGCAAACTTAAAGAGGGTGAAAAAGTAAGGACCAAATCAGATTCGGGAGCGGAAATTACATTTCAGGATGGGAACAGAATAAGACTTAATGAAAATGCCCAGGCTTTAATACAGACCATGAGGATAGACCTGCTTAACAAAAAGAGGCAGTCGAATGTCAGTCTTGAGCAGGGTGATGCTTTTGCCTATCTGAAGGGAAGCCGGACAAAGAAAAATTTTAATGTCGATATCAAAGGGCTGAATACAAATGTTAAATCGAATAACTTCTGGGTGAAAAAGGATAAAAACAGTACTAAAATAGCGAACTATGATGGAGAGATTGAGGTATCGGCTAAAGGAAAAACAGTTGTTATCAAGAAGAACCAGGGCTTGAAGGTAGATAAAGGACGCGAACTTAAAGAGCCTAAAGCGCTTCTGGCCGAAGCTGAGCTGACAGGACCGGAAAACCGGAAACTGTTTTTTAATGAAGATGTTATTCTTTCCTGGAATCCGGTTAATGACGCCTCAAGTTACTGGGTGGAAATTTCACGTGAAGAATCATTTGAAGACCTCTTTATTTTTCATAAAGGCGTTACAAAAACAACTTTTAATTTCGGAAACAAAGGAAATGGAATATATTACTGGCGTATCGCGGCTGTCGATAAAGAAGGACTTCCCGGACCAAAAGGAAACTACAGGTCATTCAGGGTGCAGCCCGATAAGTTAGGCCCTTACCTGGTGATATTTGAACCTGAGGAAGATAGTTATACTACCGCGGGAGAAATAACCCTTAAAGGAAAAACAGAAACAGAAAGTGTTCTTTCCATAAATGATAAAAATGTTAAAGTGGAACCAGACGGCAGTTTCAGCGCTGCTGTTACTCTTGAAGAGGGCGCGAATACGATCAGGATAATCGCGGTTGATAAAGCGGGTAACAAAAGTGAAATTGAAAGAAAAGTTATACGCGACAGCAGTAACAGAATAGATATCAATTTTGACGATAGTATTAACAGAAATGAAGCAGGGGATTTTCTTATAAAATCGAATGTTGTTAATCTCAGGGGAACAACAAAAGCAAATAGTAAACTTGAATTTACATCAATCGGCCAGGGAACCCGCTATGGCGGTTATTCCAAAAAGGATGGAAGCTTTTATATAAAACTCAGGACTTCAGGTTCGGAAGAGAAATTTATTCTCAGGATAATCGCTGAATCGGGAGTGGTTTCAGAGGATACTCTGACATTCAGAAAACCGGCCGGAAAACCTGTGATAAAACCGGGCGCTTTACCTGCGTCGGTTAACGATGCTGAAATAAATATTAATGGAACGGTTGAAAACTGCAGCAAACTATCATTAAACGGCAGTCCGCTGAAGATAGCCGGGAACCGGTTCTCGGGAAATATCGCGCTGAATGAAGGAGAAAATATCCTCTCTTTCACCGGTTCGGATGATTTCGGCAATAATGTTACTATTGAACGCAGAGTAATAAGGGACAGCCAGCCTCCTGAACTTATCACATTTAATTCTTCAAAAGGGAAAGATTCAGAATATTATACCTTTTCAGTTACCGCGAAGGATAATTCGGGTTTGAAAAAACTTTGTGTCGCCTCGGTAGAAGATGAGAATGGGACGCATAGCGTAAACCTGCTGCTTGACGCTTCAGGTCTGATTTATACAGGCAAGATAGTCAAAAAATTATCGGGTAAAGTGGAATATCTCTCTATTACTCTTGAAGACTATCTCGGAAATAAAAAAACTTACAGTATCGAAAAAAACAGAATCGTTAACTAAGAGGATTCAAGATGAAAACTTTATTCAGACTGTTGATTATACTTATTCTTGTCTCAGCCCCTCTGCTCGGACAGAACCGAATTAAGATGGTGCTTTATGGTTCGGGAGCGCAAATTGCCGAAGGTGACGATGATTTCAGACAGGTGATATTTTTTAAGGTGCCTTCAGATTTCAAAGACAGTCTGTATCTCAGGCTCTACGATCCTGACTGCGGTGGTGACAACGATCTGAAATATGGTGAATGGAATACAACAACATTATTTACACTGAAAGGGGATTCCGGAGTAGCTGCGGTTGCCTCCGGTCTGACTGAGGATGGAGGTGAAACTCTCTTCAGCAAAGATTTCGGTGTTGATGATTTTTTTAACCGGGGATGGTACTCATTTCATAGTTTTCTCCCTTCCGAAGGTGAATTGAAAGATGGATATTATTATTTTCTGTTGAGTGTTCTCGGTACCGGCGGCGATGACGCGAATGTCTATGATTATTTTATCAGCGCCCGTCCGGAAAAAAATCTTCCGGTTAATGGTATTGAGTATTTTTGTTATAAACCGACAATAAGACTTACATCGGCGGATGATTTTGCGAGTATTCGTTTTTTCGCCGATGAAAACATTAACTCGGTAATCATTAATGAATTCGATTTAAGAAACGCTTCCCTGAAATTTAATACCGCTTTCAGAACAGTGGGGATTTCAGATGTATCATCCCAGGGTGAATGGAAACAGCATGAAGTAACCCTTGATGAACTGGATAAAAACCGGGTTTGTGAAGTGGCATTCGGACAGGGTGGTGAATCCCCCAATGACGCCACATTTAAAATTACCGACCAGGATGGCAATCCGCTTCGAGTAATACTTCCGGCGCTCTCGGGAAGAAAAAACTCACGTCCGGTAATTTCAAAAATTGTTACCACTCTTTCCGATTGCAACACTTTGGTTTTTGACGCCCAGAAATCGACTGATAAAGATGGGGATTTCCTCGATTTCTACTGGGATTTCGGTGATGGCAAAACTGCCGAAGGGAGCAGGATCGCTCACACTTATGAAGAGATGAAAGATTATAATATACTGCTTATTGTCACTGACAGATCGGGTCAGGTAGCCAACAGTTCTTTTGAGCGGTTCACTATTACTGTTAATAAACCACCTGTCGCGGTGGCAAGTGAAGATATAATTGCCGCGCCCGGCGATAAACTTCAGTTTAATTCGGCAGGCTCAATCGATCCTGACGGAAACCTGACAGGCTATTCATGGGAATTTGGAGATGGCGCGGGCGCCGAAGGGCAGATTGTTGAACACGCTTATAAAAAACCGGGTGATTACAGGGTGCTTCTTCGTGTTACCGATGATTCCGACAGCCCCTGTAATAATGCCACAGACAGACTGAAAGTATGGGTAAATGATTCCCCGAAAGCCAATGCCGGGGATGATATAAAAGGAGCCATTGATGAGCAGCTCGCCTTTAGCGGCGAAAGAAGTTATGATACCGATGGGGAAATAATCGGTTACACATGGGATTTTGGTGACGGAAGCGGCGGTGAAGGAATGATTGTAACTCACGCTTATGCCAAACCGGGTTATTACAAAGTCACACTTACCGTAAATGATGACGCCGAAGTGGCGAATTCCTCCGATTCGGACCAGATGGAAGTGTTTGTGAACGATCCTCCGGCGCCTGAAGCGGGAGCTGACGTTGTCGTGGCAATTGATGAGATTGTACCATATAACGCCGGGGAATCGAAAGATTCGGATGGCAAACTTATAAATTATAAGTGGGATTTTGGTGATGGGAAGTCCGCCGATGGAGCGAATGTGGAACATGCCTATTCTGCCCCGGGAAAATATACAGTTACACTAACGGTAAAAGATAATTCAGGTACAAAAAATGACACCGAAAGTGATACCAGGTTAATAATCGTCAATGATCCTCCTGTCGCTGTTGCCGGCCCCGATACTGTCATTACGCAAAGTCTGTTTACTTTTAACGCGCTTAAATCTTATGATAATGATGGAATAATAACCAAATATCTCTGGGATTTTGGTGACGGAAGCAAAGGTGAGGGAGAGGGACCTGTACATAATTACAGCGCTCCCGGCACATATACGGTCAACCTGAAAGTGATAGATGATACAAAAACCTCAAATAACAACAGTGATGATAACTTTACCCTGGTAGTTAATAAAAAACCTGTCGCTGATGCCGGAAGGGACATCGTTGCCGCTCCGGGGGAAGAGCTCATTTTTGACGGCTCAGGTTCCTTCGATGAGGATGGCAGCATTGAAAAATTTGAATGGGAATTTGGCGACGGAGCCTCCGGTGACGGAAGTTCGGTAAGGCACGCTTATGAAAAACCGGGTATATATATGGTTAACCTGAAAGTTTCAGATAATACCGGCCATCCCGGCGCTATCGCCTATGACGAGGCAAAAGTTACAATAAATCATTCACCATCGGCAATCGCCGGTAATTCATTAAAAGCTGCTCCCGGTGATAAAATAATTCTTGATGCTTCCTCTTCTTATGATATTGACGGAACAATCGCCGGATGGGAATGGAAGATTGAGGGGACAGGCGAACAGTTTGACACTCCGAAAGCTGAATTTTCGATAGCGCAACCGGGGACCTATACCGCAAGACTGACTGTAAGGGATAATGCTGGTGTCTCAAATTCTTATGACAATGATGAATTAAAAATATTTATAAACTCAGCGCCGGTCGCTAACGCGGGAAGTGATATTCATACCTGCTCTACCATGCTGACTTTTGACGCGTCCGCTTCTGCCGACCCGGATGGAGACGCGCTTAAATATATTTGGGATATGGGAGATGGCGCCGCGAAAAAAGAAGGGATAAAAATTATCCACAATTACGATCATGGCGGTAATTATCCTGTAAGTCTGACAGTCAGCGATCCGCACAATCTGGCAAACTCGGTTTCCACAACGAGTGTGATAGTAAGGATCAACCAGCCTCCTGTTGCCGAGGCAGGAGAAGATATTATCCTTTGCGCCGGCACAGTCACACTCTTTAATGCCGGCAAATCGTTCGATCCTGAAGGTGGCCTTCTCGCGTTCTACTGGGATTTCGGCGATTCCACAACCGGAGAAGGATTAAATCCCTCAAAAGTTTATAATACCGGGGGAGTATATAAAGTTAGTCTGAGAGTTGAGGATGATTCAGGTCTGCCTTGTAATTTCGATACTGACCAGATGGTGGTCAAGGTTGTTGAATCACCGGTGGCGGACGCGGGTTCAGATATGGTAGTCTGCGCGAATACCGAAGTAAAGTTTGACGGAAGTAAATCGAGCGATTTTGATGGTGTCGTAAATGGTTATGAATGGAATTTCGGCGATGGTGAAACAGGCGGCGGTGTGAGTCCTGTTCATATTTATAAAAATGCCGGTATTTACGCGGTAACCCTGACTATAACCGGGGATGAATCAGAAGGTTGTGACAACACCGATACAGATGAAATTACAGTAACAGTTATCGACGCGCCCAAAGCATCCTTCGAATGCGCGTGCGCTTACCCGGTAAACTCCCCCTTAAATTTTGACGCGTCAAATTCTTCGGGAGGAGGAGCTGAGCTGATATCTTATAAATGGGATTTTGGCGATGGCGCAAACGCTGATGGAATAAACGTAACCCATACGTACCAGGAACCGGGCAGATATCTTGTTTCCCTGATTATACAAAGCGATTCGGAAACTGAATGCAACAGCGCTATTGAACAGAAACTTGTTGTTATTAACGCTGCTCCTGTGGCAGACGCGGGAGAAGATATTTATACAGGCGCGGGACTGGAATTTGTGCTTGACGCGTCAGCTTCCTATGATAAGGATGGTTCTGTTACCAAATATTACTGGAATATTGGAGGCGCCGACACACTCAGCGGTGTAAGGACATTATGGAAGTTTCAGCAGCCCGGAAGATATCCTGTGACTTTAACGGTAGTGGATAATTCAGGTCTGGAAAACAGGTTCGCGACAGATAACATTTATGTGAATGTTAATGAAGCTCCTCACGCTGTTATTAAAACAACAGAAAACGGGTGCGCCGGTGAACTGATAAGTTTCAACGGAAGTAATTCATATGATAATGATGGCGCGATAACACAATATTACTGGGATTTCGGTGACGGAATGACAGCCGAAGGAGCCGAAGCGGAACACAGTTTTGTTATGGAAGGCACATATAATGTAAAACTTACGGTGACAGACAGTTCCGGTACGGGAAATGACAAAGGAATAACCCAGACTCTTATCCGTATCAACAGTCAGCCTGAGATCAAGACGGCGTCAAAAATTTATGGCTGTCCGGGTGAGTTGATAACATTAAAAGCCGCAGGTTCCGATCCGGATGGTGATGATCTCACATTTTTCTGGGATTTTGGAGATGGTTCAACCGGAAACGGAAGCAACGTTGAGCACAGCTGGGCTTCACCAGGAAAATATAATGTTAAAGTTACAGTTGATGATAATTTCGGGACAGGATGTTCTTCCTCAGGTCAGGATGTGGAGGTGATAATCAATTCGGTTCCTTTAGCTATAATGGGATATCTGCCGGAAGAAATATTTACCGGAGGCGCCCATGACGCGATTGTTCTTGACGCTTCAAAATCCTCTGATCCGGATGGGGACGCTTTAACCTACAAATGGACAATTGATGATGGATCGGAGAAATATGGAAAAAAACTGCTGCATTATTTCACCAAACCGGGCAAATACCTGATTACTCTTACTGTATCCGACGGAAAAGGTACCGGCTGTTCCGAAGCTTCCACCTCGATAAGTGTTGATGTGAAATCCAGATGAGAAAATAAACGATAAAGCAGGTATGGTAAAATGATTGAATTGCTGAACAAGATCAGGAGTGAGAAATGAATATTATTTTCTGGGGATCAAGGGGTTCGCTTCCTTTTTCCCTGACAACCGATAAAATTGAGGAGAAAATATTCACAGCTATAAAAGAGGCCCAAAAATTCAGCCTCGAAAGTGATACTGAAATACATAAGTTTATACATAATAAACTTCCTTTTTCGGTTAGAAGTACATATGGATCGAATACCTCATGTGTGGAAATAAGGAATGGTAACGAAAATATCATTTGCGATGCCGGGAGCGGGATAAGGGATTTTGGCAATTATTATATGCGTTCCGGAAAAATTGCCAGGAATGAGGCGTCAAAAACTTTTCACATTTTTATGTCCCATCTTCACTGGGATCATCTCCAGGGATTTCCCTTTTTTGTCCCTATATATATTCCCGGCATAAAAATAAATATATATTCCTGCCATAAGGAGGTTGAAAAAGCATTTGTTCAACAGCAGGAACCTCCTTTTTTCCCTGTGAGTTTCAGGGAACTGAAATCAGATATAACCTTTCATCAGATTGAACCGGGGCAGCAATTAAATATTGACGGATTATCGGTTGAAGCTATTAAACAAAACCATCCTGGCGATTCTTACGGCTTTAAATTTGAATCGGGAGAAAAAAAGTTCGTTTATTCAACAGATTCCGAACATTATGCCGATTCCGAAGTTGAAGAATATCCATATATACAGTTTATTAAAAATGCCGATATTCTTGTTTTTGACGCCCAGTACAGTCTGAGAGACGCGATAGATACAAAGTTGAACTGGGGACACTCGAGCAACCTTACCGCGGTTGAGCTGGCTGTAAGGGCCAATGTAAAAAAACTTATCCTGTTTCACAGCGAACATACATTCGATGATACACAACTTGAGGATTTTTTAAAGGCCACCAGGAAATACAGGCTTATTCATGATCCTGACTCACAGCTTGAAATTGACACTGCCTTTGACGGCATGTCAATAAAAATCTGATTTCATTTTCCATTAAACCGGCAAGGCAGAGATACTTGAAAAGAAACAGTAAATCTTTTTATTATATTTGGAATCTCATCATCGCGGTGAGCGCCACCTTTCTGGCAATATTTTTGCCTGCCGGACTTATATTTAATTTTTCTTCTGACAGTATTACAATTTTTGTCGACTGGCTTATCGCTCTTATTTTTATATTCGATATCGTTGTTCAAATTTCAGATTATCGATACAACTACAACGAAATGCTTTCGGATGAAGCCGGAATAAAAATTTATCTGAAAAGCTGGTTCATCGTCGATCTGATTGCCGCCATTCCTTTTGAACTGTTATTTCCCGGTTCGGTCATTCAGCTTTTGCTGATGGTTAAACTTTCCAAAGTTGGTCTCTTTATGTTCAGACTCAGAAGAAGGGAAATTCAATTTGCCAGTTTTTTTACTCTTTTCTTTTTTGTTTACTGGATTTCGGTGACCGCTCACTGGATAAGTCTCGGCTGGCTGAGCTTAAGAGGAATCAACCCCGCCCTTGACTATACCACAAACTATATCCATTCACTTTACTGGTGTACAACAACTCTTACTACAGTAGGTTATGGGGATATTACTCCTGATACAAACTCGCAGATAATTTATACAATGTTTGTTCAGTTGATGGGGGTTGGTTTTTATGGATATCTTATTGGTAATATTGCCAGCATTCTGACCAAAAAAAATCCCGCGAAGGCCAAGTATCTTTCAAATCTTGAAAAGTTGAGCGCGTTGGTGCAGCTAAGGAAAATTCCCTACGATCTTCAGGAAAGAGTCAGGGATTATTATACTTATATGTGGAGGCAAAAACTTGGCTATGATGAATCCTCCTTTTTAAAAGGCCTGCCTGACAGCCTTCAGACTGAAATTTCAATTTATCTTAAACAGGAAGTTATTGAGTCAATAGAATTATTTAAAGGCGCCAGTCCTGAATTTATCAGGGAAGTGGCAATGCATCTCCAGCCGGTTGTTCTTGTTCCGGGTGATTTTGTTTTTCACTATGGCGAGCAGGGGGAAGAGATGTATTTTGTTGTAAAAGGTGAGCTTCAGGTGCTGGATAAAACCGGTAAAAAGGTTTTATCCACTCTGAAGGATGGTGATTTCTTTGGTGAGATTGCCCTGTTTATGAATAAACCGAGAACAGCTTCGATAAAAGCCATTACTTATTGCGATCTCTACTATCTCGAGAAAAAAACTTTTGATTACGTTGTTGAAAAATATAAAGACATCGCCAGAAAAATAGAGATCAAAGCTTTTACCCGTGATCTGGAAACCGGGCACAAAGAATCAGAATAACAGCTTTCCTATTTTTCTTTTTTTTCCGCCATCTCATTACATTTATATAACACAGCTGAAAGATCAGAGCCTTTAAAAACCGGGTAGTTGTATTTAACCTTTTCTATATCATCGCTTCTTTTATAAGAAAAATTTTCCAGCACATTTCCTTCGGCGTCAAAATAGACAATTTCGAGGATAGAATATTTCATGATTTTTTTGTTAATCAGGTAATATGTTTTTGTGCTGTGAATCTCTTCTTTTACAGATTCTATTACAAGAGGAATGGAGTGGTCGGCTTTAACCCATATATAAATATCATCTCCCTGGCGCTTAATATCAGCGCTGTTGATAAAAATTTTATCCGCTCCTTCATAGTCTAAGGCAATCCAGTTTTTATTCTGTTCCTGCGAAAAAATGTTAAACGGCTGGCAAAGAACTAAAAAAAAGAGTATAATAATCTGTTTTTTCATTATTGACTCATATTATTTCGGTATATTCTGACAATAAATTTAATATTTTTTCCCCAATATTCATTGAAAACGATACGAAACCATTAAGTTTTGACAGTTTAATTTTTTATAATTGATTCGATATGTGAAATGAAAATTGTTATTGCGCTCGCTCCGGTCCTCTTTTTCCTTCTCTTTCTTATATATCTTGATAGTTTTAAACTGGTGAAAATTAGAACTGTTTTATCAGCGATATACTGGGGAATAGCATCCTGCGCTATCTGCTATTTTGTTAATACCGAACTTATTATTTTATCGGGGATGAAGATTGGACAATACAGCGCTTATGTTTCACCTGTTGTAGAAGAGGTCGTAAAGGCTTCATTTCTGATATTATTAATGAAAACCAAACGTGTCGGTTTTATGATTGACGGCGCAATACTGGGGTTCGCTATCGGAGCCGGCTTCGGTGTGCTGGAAAATGTTTATTATCTTTATTCGGTTAAGCAGGGAAGTATGCTTTTATGGACTGTCCGCGGTTTCGGCACTGCTATCATGCATGGCGGCGCGACAGCAATTGTAGCGATATTTTCAATGAGCCAGATTATAAAAGATGAAAATATCTGGAAAAAGATGTTCTCCGGGTTGGTTATGGCTGCCTTTGTGCATGGACTGTTTAATAGTTTTATGTCTTCACCAATAGTTTCTGTCCTGATAATGCTTCTGGCGTTCCCTCTTACAATAATGATTCTGTTTCAGAGGAATGAAGCCCACGTAAGGGAATGGATGGAGGATGAATTTGATAATGAATCTGATTTATTGCAGGCTATGAACAGCGGCACATTTCAGGAAACACATGCCGGTAAGTATCTTAACTCAATTAAGCACCGTTTTGATAATGAAGTAGTATTTGATATGGTTTGTTATATCAGAAATTTTCTCGAACTTTCTATAAGGGCTAAGGGGATGATGCTGCTAAAAGAAAGCGGCCTGCCGGTTAAAAAGGATCCTTCCTTAATTGATAAACTTAAAGAGGTGGAATTTCTCAAAAAAAATATAGGGAAAACCGGTCTGCTCGCCATATCCCCGATTATTTCACCCGATCAGAAACATGTCTGGCAGCTAAAAATGCTGGAAGATTAGGGGGAATTGCTCTTTAGCTTCATGTTTTATCTTACCTGCCTGTTTTTCAATTCACAATTATTAATGTACAATGAACAATTTAAAAGACAATTGATAAATATTCCGTGATCTCAAAAATCTTTCGTACTCATGGAACATCCCACTGGGGGCGAAGCGGTACTCGTAATCGTACTCGTTCTCGAATGACCTTGGAGTTTTGAAAAGACGAGTACGAAGCACGATTACGAGAACGATTCATTTTTCGGATTCAATTTTTTTCAGGCACTGCCAGGTTATGATTACTCCATAAGGAGTTAAATTCTGCGCAAAATGGCAAAATTTTTGGCAACAATTCGGATTGTAGTTTTTCCTTAGCTTAGCTCTGTTGATCCCCTACAGGGATATTACTATATTTTTTTGTTCTTTACTACAATAATGCTGCTTCTCCAAAGCAGATTCGATTTAAAAAATATATTCCCTGGAAAGCCAATTCGTAATTCCTCATTATTTCTGGCTCTGCCAGTTTATGATTATTCCATAAGGAGTCAAATTCTACACAAAATGGTAAGAAATTTATCAACAAACGGAAGGTTTTATTGGCAAGTATAAGTTTTGTAGTTACTCGAGGTGAGTCCTTCCCCGACCTCCGGTAAAAGACGACCGGAGGCCACCCCCTCCAAAGGCAATGCTGTCAACTTAGTGAATATTTACTCAAGAATGTCCCCGATAGGGGGCAAAGCCGAATAGCCACGGGGAATTCCCCGTGGGGACGGATAGAAAAAATATACAATCCCCCATATTCCCGGGAACAAAAAAAAGGATTTTGGGCTTAAGTTGACAGCATTGCTCTGGAGGGGGTGGCAATGAAGCGCCTTTCTTCATTGACGGGGGAGGATATAACGTGGTAGTGTCACAAAAGGGGAGTAATTAGAACAATATTGAAATTCTGGCTCAGCCAGATTATGATTACGATTAAGATTATGATTATGATTAGGTGGGGAAATAGATCAGTTTTTTTTGTTTTTGCACATCACCGTCTGAAAATATACAAAAATATACCCCCCGTTGTGAATCAGCAGGGGTCCATGAGACCTGGTATCTCCCTTTGTTGAGGGTGTCGTTCACCAGAACATCAATTTCATTTTTATAAATATCATTGATGGTTATCCGAACGTCCGTTTTTTCATGCAGTGAAAATTTTATTTTTGTTGTCGAGGCGAATGGATTTGGTTCATTCTGTTCAACCGAAGTAACGTTCGCTTTATCGGATAATTTTTCAAGAGCGGTTGAACTTACCTGCTCAATCAGGGGACATATACTGTCCCTGGTAAGAATCTCACGCGCCAAATTTAAATATGCCCTGGCTCCGTTGCTTTTAGCGTTAAAAAGAACTACAGGCTTTTTATAAAAAGTAGATTCTGATATATGAGTATTTTTTGGAATAACTGTATTAAAAACCAGGCGTCCATATTTTTCATGGATTTTTTCACGGGTCAGTGACGCCGCGATAGTATTTTCTTCATACATTGTAAAAAGGATTCCGCTTTCCCAGTCATTCGAAATGTTATTGCTGCCGGTGTGTTTTATCGCTTTTTCGAGAGAGCTGATCGAAAATTTATCACTCTTTACGGGGAAAATTATTCTTGTGGAATATTCGTAAAAATATCTCAGTAGTTTTGAAAGGTGGGGCGGGGAGTCGACAATAATGTAGTCATAATGTAACTGAGCATTATTCAGAAGTTTTTTCAGATAGGCCTTTTTATCGAATGAGCCAGACTTTTCAAACTGATCAGGATCAATAGCGCCCACCGGAATAAAATCGAGAAATTCCAGTTCTGTTTTCTGAATTATTCTCTCAAGAGATTTACCAATATTAAAAATGTTTTCATAATGTTCAGGCAGGTTTTCATCAAGACCAAGCAGAATAGCCGACGCGCCGGCAGGATCAGTATCAATCAAAAGGGTTTTCTTTTCAAAAACCGCGAGACTTGCGGCCAGGTTTACCGCTGTAGTGGTTTTGCCGACACCCCCTTTGGGAAGCGATATTACGATAATTTTTCTCATTTTAAGATTCTTTATTCATATTTTTTCCCTGTATCAATACTTTTTGATAAAGAAAGTACAAAATGGTTTAATGAATTAAACGTGAAAATGTTTTAAATAATTTAATAATTAGTCATTAAATGTCCTGAGGAAATCAAAATTTAATAAGTCGGTTCTTCTTTTGTTGTGATGACAGTCAGAATTTTATATTTTTCGCACAAAACTAAGGAATTTTATGGATTATGAAAAAATTGTAGAGCTGAGGAAAGAGATTCATCAGAATCCCGAGCTATCCTCACAGGAATATGACACGGCAAAAAGAATAAAAAATTTTATAACTGAATTTAATCCCGATAATATAATTACAGGTTTGGGCGGAGCGGGAATCGCGGCAGTTTTTTCAGGTGAAAATCCCGGCCCTGTGATTATGTTCAGATCGGAGCTTGACGCGCTTCCAATAATTGAAAATACAAAACTTGAGTATAGATCGATTAAAGAGGGAATCTCACATAAATGTGGTCATGACGGGCATATGGCAACATTAGCCGGATTCGCGATGTGGCTTTCGGAAAACAGGCCGGAAAAAGGAAAAGTTGTTCTTCTTTTTCAGCCGGCGGAAGAAACGGGCGAAGGAGCGGAAAGAGTTATCAGCGATCCCAAATTTCAGGAAATATATCCTGATTATATATTCGCGTATCATAACCTGCCCGGTTTCGCGAAAGGGGAAGTCATTCTAAGGAAAGGTACATTCGCTTCGGCTTCGCGGGGACAGATAATTAATCTCAGGGGCAGGACTTCTCACGCGGCTGAACCTGAAAAGGGAATTTCACCCGCAGGCGCTATGTGTGAAATAATAGAAAAAATCAGCGGCCTTCCAAATAAATTGAATCCTGTTAAAAGTTATTTGCTGACAACTGTAATACACGCAAAACTTGGTGAAATAGCGTTCGGCACTTCGCCCGGCGAGGCCATTGTCATGAGCACTCTCAGAGCGGGGGATAATAAAGATATGGAAAAACTGATAAATGAGAGTGAAGCTGCCGCGGGAAAATCCGCGGCGGATAAAAAACTTGAAATATCGATAAATTACCGGGAGATTTTTCCGGCAGCATTTAATGATCCCGAAAAAATTGGCATCGTGAAAGAGTGCGCGGCTGATGCAGGATTTAATACTGTTGACTTGGATAAGCCATTCAGGTGGTCGGAAGATTTCGGTTGGTTTACCGAAAAAATACCGGGCGTTTTATTTGGAATCGGAGCGGGCGAAAATCATCCTCCCCTGCACGATTCAGATTATGATTTCCCTGATGAACTGATTCCCCGGGCAATAAGATTATTTCAGCTCATTTCTAAAAAACTTACCGGATAGTAAGGATAAAATCATGGACAGATTATTTGAATTTTTATAAAGCTTATTGAATTTGGTCTCTTGCAATAAATGTTGATATTACTCTTCATCAGAGTTTTGGTGATTCACAAACCGGAGCGCGTTTTCCGACATTTGTTTGGTCAGTTTAAGAGCGGCCTGTTTTTCATCATCGCTGAATCCGTCGGTAATAATCTCTGTCCATGATTTAAGAATCTTTATTATCTCCGGTTTCATTTGCCTCGCTTTTTCAGTGATATGAATTTTGTAGGCTCGGTTGTCTTCCGGATCATTTTCTTTTTGTATCAGTCCCTGTTCTATTAGCTGTCTGATCATTCTTGTTGTATGCGCCTTATCCATGTGCAGCCGGCGGCTAAGCTCATTTTGTGAGAGGGCGTCTTCATGGAATAATGTAATAAGAAAAAGATGCGCTCCTCTTCCCAGGCCCAGTTTGCCGAATTTACGGTGAAAATATTTTCCTGCCTGCCGGTGGATACACCCCAGAACTCTGCCGATAGATTCATCATGTTTCATAGACTTCCTCCGGTTCATGCCCGGTTTTACCCGCGAATTGTCGGTAGAGGGGCAGAAGCATAAAAAATGTGAGTAGCACTGAGAGTATATCAGCGCTCGGGAACGCGAGAAATATCCCGTCAAGCCCAAGATAAGAGGGAAGGATATAAACCAGCGGAATAAGAATCAAAAACTGCCGGGATAACGTAATGATAAAGGTTTGCACTGCTTTTCCGATTGCCTGAAAGATTATTGAACCCATGATTTGAAAACCGATCAGGGGGAAAGCGAGCACAATCATTCTGAGAGCCCTTTTTCCATGAATTACCAGGTTCGGATCATCTGAAAAAATACTCAGCAATGTTTCGGGAAATAGTATCATGATAGCCGCTCCGATAGTAGATGTGGCGGTGGCGGCAATAAGCGCGATCCTGACAGATTCTTTTGCCTTGTCAAAACGTTTCGCTCCGTAATTATAGCCGAGGATTGGCTGCAAACCCTGACCAAATCCGATGAGTGGTGTGAAAAATAACATTATCAGTCTCATTACCACACCATATATCGCGATATAAAGGTCCCCTCCGTAACGGGCGAGTGAATTATTAAGTATGATTACAAGCAGACTCATGGCGCTCTGCCGTACAAAAGCTGAAATTCCTATTGAGATTATTTCTTTTTGTATTGCCCATTCAAATTTGATATTGAAAAATTTCACCTTAATTTCAGATTTACCGAACAGGTAAAAAAGTCCCTGGAATAGAACGCCGGAAAAGTATGCTATAACGGTGGCAATCGCGGCTCCGGTAAGTCCCATATCATATCCGAAAATAAGTATCGCGTCGAGAATAACATTTAACACTGCCGATATTACCATGGTAAACATAGCCACCTTTGCCTGGCCTTCGGCCCTGATAAGATTATTAAGCGCCATGGCAAGACTGTGAAAGAAAATACCCGACATTATAATAATCAGGTATTCGCGCGCGAAAGGCAATATTCCGGGGGTCGCTCCAAAAAGAATAAGCAGCGGATCGATATATATATAGCCGAAAATACTGATGGGGATAGCAAGCGCTGAGACGGTGAAGATTACATTGCCGATTGTTTTATTTGCTGTTTCTTTATCTTTTGCGCCCAGACTTCGGGATATCAGGGAAGAGCCGCCTATGCCGAGCATCTGTCCGATCGCCCCTACGATCATCTGTATCGGGAAGGAGATCGCCACTCCCGCCAGTCCGTCTGTTCCCACTCCCTGTCCTATAAATATCGCGTCGGTTATATTATAGAGTGACATAACTACCATGCCTATTGTGGCAGGAAGTGAAAGTTTTATAAATAATTTTTTTATGTTGCTGTCGTCAAGTACCGGTTTTTTCTGCATGATTTCTCTTGTAAATAAAATAGTTGATTAGTCAACCAAACATAATAAGAAAAGGTTGATTTGTCAACTAAAATTATTGTTAAATAAATGTTGTGTTCAAAGGGTGAACTTCCTCGTAAAGTTTCCAGGTGAAATTGTTTTTGACATCCCCTAATCTTGCAAAACCGGAACCAAAGAAGAAAAACTAAATTAAAATTAGTTCAATATAAGATATTTTGTTAAGTATTCTGCTGATACAGGACTAGATTCCGGCCTGTCTGCCGCGGCACACGATCTTGACAACCAAAGAACGGATGCCAAACCGGAATGACAATCAATCACGCACGTAATTGAGGAAAAACCAAAAGTCGCATTTGTCTCATGAGTCTCATTGTTATTTTACTTCTGGCTAAGCCGGTCTATGACTAAGAAGTGAATTTTAGCATTTGAAGAAAGAAATTCATTGGCGGGGAGCTTAAATGATTAACTTCATCGCTCCCAATTAAAAATCACTATATCTTCTGCCTGATAGAAGATATTATAATCGCAGCGGCTCCGGCGACATTAAGACTTTCGGCGTTTCCATATCTCGGTATTGTAATGCTATGATTTGCTATCCTGAGCAGCTGCGGAGAAGGGCCTGCAGCTTCATTGCATAAAACAACCGCGAATAACCCTGTGAAGTTTGTTTTGTAAATACTTTCACCGGTCAGGTCGGAGATGAATATTTTCCTGCCTGTTTTTTCTTCTTCCGAAAGAAATTTATAAAAATCGGGGGGAGTTATGATATTAAGATGAAAAACGGAACCCATCGCCGCCCGAATAGTTTTAGGATTATACACTTCGGCGCAGCCGGGGCTCAGCCAAATATTCTCAAACCCAAACCAGTCGCAGGTGCGGATAATGGTTCCCAGGTTCCCGGGATCGGAAATATTTTCAAGGCAGATATAACTGTTTTCTTTTGCGGGCGCTTTTTTAGAGCGGGGAATATGCACAACCGCGGCAATTCCCTGTGGTGACGTTGTTTCGCAGATCCTTTCAAAGTCGCGTGTATTTAATATCTCAACATTTAATGTTTCATTGAGCCTGTTTATATAATCAGGTTCTTTGACGCTGAAAGGATGAGAGCAGATAAGTTGTTCAATTTTGTAATCTGATTGAAGGGCTTCATCAACCAGTTTTTTACCTTCGACGATAAATTTATTTTCCTGCAGCCGGTATTTTTTCTGCTTCAGAGAGGCTAAATATTTGACCTGGTTTTTTGAAATCATATTACTTTTTATCTCTCAGAAAATCAGTAAACTTTTTTATATCATCAACTATCACTAACTCAGCCTGGCCGAAGGGTTTTTTCGCCTCTTCAAAAATCTGTTGAGAATCATTTCCCTTTTTATTCACCAGTTCACCACGTCCCGAATAAATTTCAATCTGATTCAGAGTGTACTCTGCCAGTTTCATCAGGTTTTCAGAAAGGGGAATGATTTCCGCTATTGCCGGGGCTTGTTCAGCGAGAGCGGTGATTTCCTGGTGGTTATTTTTCCATTTGGTTAACATTAAACGCAGTATATTCAGAATTTCAGGATCTTCGGATGAAATGAATGATTCCACAAGATTCCCCAGTTTCCGACGATATTTTGCGTCGGCTGTGGTTATATCGACAAATCTTGTGTATGGGCTGTAAGAAGTGTAGGCTACTCCCTGAAAATGACGCTGGTATACTTTTACCGGTTCAGCGACATCGAGTAGAACTTCCAGCGGGGAATAGTCAGAATTGTTTGTAAGTCTGCGCAGCATCATATTACGGTTTTTTATATGTGTCAGCCCAAGTTCCTCCAGCCGGAAACTAACTGTTTCAAGCCTTCTGTACATATCATCAATATCACGGATATCAGAGGGGGACCATAAACGTTCCGCGATCGCGGCTGTACGGGGCCATATTCTCGAATCCACTGTCTCGGGTGTTACCAGCTCAGCCCACATCGTTGCCTCTCCTCCGAGGATAAGTTTTTTCTCCTCAGGCGAGAGTTCGGAATTTTGAGGAAGCGGGTCGTTGGAGTAATGAAATGAGGCGGGATGCATCAAATCAATATAATATCCATTGGATAAGATACCCATATAACCTTTGCGGGCAGATTCGATCAATGATTCGGTTCCTCTCCAGGACTGTATCACAATATTTGCAGGCATTCCGGGTTGAAGTATTTCATCCCATCCGACCATCTTTTTACCATGTCTTGTAAGAATTTCCAGAATTTTATTATTAAAATAGGTCTGTAGCTCATGGTTGTTTTTGATATCATTGTCATTCATGAATTGCTGAATCTGTTCATTCGCGTCCCAGTGTTTCCCGTTATTTTCATCACCCCCGATGTGGAGATATTCATCGGGGAAAAGAGCCGCCATTTCACCAAGGAAGCGATCCAGAAACCTGTAAGTCGTATCGATGGCGGGATTAAATACAGGATCTTTAATGCCCCATCGGCGTTCAATTGTATAAGGTCCGGGAGCGCTCGCAAGTTCGGGGTGTGAAACAAACCAACTTGTCGCGTGGCCGGGTATATCAAATTCCGGTATAATTCTTATTCCCCTGTCATCAGCATATTGAATAATATCTTTTACCTGGCATTGCGTGAAGAATTTGCCATCTGATCCTGACCGGTGAAGCTCAGGATATATTTTACTTTCTACACGGAATCCCTGGTCTTCACTCAGATGAAGGTGAAGCACATTCATTTTAACAGCAGCCATACCATCCAGATTTCTTTTGATAACCTCAACCGGCATAAAATGGCGGCATACATCAATCAGCAGTCCCCTCCAGGTAAATCGCGGCGTGTCATGTATCTCAACTCCATAAAGGAAATATCCATCTTTATCTGTATCAATAAGCTGCAGGACAGTTTCGAGTCCTCTCAGGATTCCAATATCGGTTTCAGCTTCAAGCAGAATAATTTTTTTTGTAATCAGAAGACTGTAGGATTCATCTTCATTTGGTTCCAGGTTTCCTTTCCTGCTGCACCTTATAACCATATACGCGGAATCTGATTTCGATTTTTCAGTAATATAATCCTGCTGAAAAAAAAGTGTTGTTCTTTCAGAAAGTCTTCGCAGAAAACGTGTAGTTCCCTTTTGAACTCTTTCAGAAACCGGATTTTCCAGAGATATTGTGAATTTCTCATTCATTCGGAATTTAATGCCGGACAATTCATATTTTTCCGGAATTGGCATTAAAGAGGGTGACTGGGCCTGAAAGGCTGAAAAGGTGAAAAATGTAATAATTACAGATAACAGATACTTCATTCTGACCTCAAATACTCGCTAAAATAATCAGGTAAATATACGAAAAAATGAATGGATGATTTTATCTCTCGAAATAATATACCGTAAGGTCATAAATTCCGGTTAAAATGGAAAGAACAGAAATGATGAGGGAATAATTAAGCCTCGCTTAAAGCTTATTCAACCGTGATTTCGTTCTTTAATGCCTTATGGAATGATTTTGACATTATCTCACTTATTCTTGGATAATTTTGAAGAAAGGGCTTGTGCTTTTCCCATTCCGGTATCTTCTCGAGTCTTTCCATTTCCGGGTGATTTTTTATAAAAACCGAATCTTTGTTCACCTGCGTATTTATGGGAGATATCCTCCTGTATTATAAAGAATTTCCTGATTTTCCGGTTCAAACATAAATCTGATAAACTTGAGAGCTTTCTTCTTTCGTTTCGAAAATTTCGAGATCATCAGACACCATCCGCCAAACACAGCCGAAGATTTATTCCCTTCAAAATGTGGCAGCGGCGCCAGGGTTATTTTTTCAACCAGTGTGGTGTCTTCCGGGAATTCCCTGTACTGCTTGTGAAATCCTGACCACCCTCTTAAAAATATTTTGTCATTTTGTGTCGTGTAAATATAGCTTGAGGTCTCATCAAACTCAGCCACCCCGGGAGGAGAAAACCGGCATTTACGAATCATATTAACCATGTTTTTCAGCGATCTATTGGATGAAGGATGTTCGAGCTGAATCGGTTTATTATAAAATATTGTTTTCGAATCCTCTATCGATATGATAGGTCAGGTCGAGAAGTATTATCAGTTTTACGGCTATTATCCGGAAGTAGTAATAACGGACCTAAAATATTTAACAAATACGAATAGAAAATATTTATCAGAAAAAGGAATAAGAACCAAAGGCAAGCCATTGGGCAGGCCAAAGGAGAAAGAGATGGAGGAAGAAAAGCAAAGAAGGAAAAAGGATAATGCCAAACGCTCCCAAATAGAAGGAAAGTTCGGACAGGGAAGGAACGGATACGGGCTGGGTGAAATAGGGGTGAGGAGACAGGATACATCTGAAAGTTGGATAGGAGCAATCTTTTTTTTGATGAACATTGTCCGTTATGTGAAAATAATGGACAATTTATTTTTGTCGTTACTAAAATACATTATAAGAATTATGAAATCACTATTTATGAGAACAATATTAGAAAATATCAGACAAATAATGAACCACACTGCTATTACAGGCAAATTTAGCTTTGCATAAATTCAGTAGACCCTAAATTAAGCAAGGAACAATTATTCTTATCGATTTGTTTTGAGAAGTAGTTTACAAAGAATAACAGGAAGAAAATGGCAACTGAAGTTAAACAACCGGAAATTAAAGCCCCCACGGGAAAAATTGATTCCTTTGGGGGCCTTACAAAAGATGAATTAATGAACGCGCTCCGTCTTATGCTGACTTCACGTGAGATGGATAATAAATTAATGAAATTGCTTAAGCAGGGCAAAAGTTTTTTCCACATTGCCGGCGCGGGTCATGAAGCGACACAGATCGCCTTTGCCCTCGCCTCACAAAAAAAGAAAGACTGGGGATTTCCTTATTACCGCGACATGGCCTATATGCTGGGACTGGGTGTAAAACCTGAGGAGATTTTTCTTCATATGCTCGCCCGCGAAGATGACCCCATGACAGGCGCCAGACAGATGCCGAGTCACTGGGCCTCAAAAGAATTTAATGTTCCCACACAATCAAGTCCCACAGGCACTCAGTTTCTCCAGGCTGTAGGAGCGGCGCTGGCTGCCAGAAAAAAGGGAGTTGACGCGGTTGTTTATGTCAGCAGCGGTGACGGAACCACAAGCGAAGGTGAATTTCATGAGGCGGTCAACTGGGCTTCGCGCGAAAAACTGCCTGTAATATTTGTTATTCAGAACAACAAATGGGCCATTTCCGTACCTGTGGGGAATCAGTCGGGCGGGAAAGGAAATTCAGTTTCGGAAATGATGAAAGGATATGACAACCTGCTCAGGCTGCAGGAAGATGGCACCGATTTTCTGGCAATGCACGCCGCCGCGAAATCTGCCTATAAATATGCCCGCCAGGGAAAAGGACCTGTTCTTATCGAAGCGCATGTGGTAAGGCTTTTTTCACATTCATCCTCAGATGACCAGAAAAAATACCGTTCAAAAGAATCGCTTGAGGAAGACCTGAAAAAAGATCCTGTCGAACTTTTCAAAAACAAGCTGATTAAAAAAGGTGTTCTTACTGAACTCGCGTATGATGAATTTAAGAAAGAGATAATAAATCATGTTAATGAAGCTGCCGATTCCGCCGCGGGCCATTCACAGCCAACAGGTGAAAGCGCAACACGGCACGTTCTGGATGAAAGTGGAAAACGTGAATCACTGAATTATGAATCTTCCGTTCCTGAAGGAAAACCTGTTGTAATGGTTGACGCGATAAATCACGCGCTAAGGGAAGAGATGGAAAGAAATGAAAAGATTTACCTATATGGACAGGATATCGCGGATGGAAAAGGGGGAGTGTTTACAGCCACTAAGGGACTTTCAACACAGTTTGGCAACGAAAGAGTTTTTAATTCACCTCTTGCTGAAGCAAGCATTGTCGGGACAGCAATCGGGATGGCGCTGACCGGATTGAAACCATGCGTTGAAATTCAGTTCGGCGATTATATCTGGCCCGCTTTTATGCAGATCAGGGATGAACTGGTTATGTACCGATACAGATCAAATAATCTTTTCGAGACACCCGTTGTTATCCGAACGGCTATCGGTGGTTATATCCACGGAGGACATTATCACAGCCAGAATATTGAGGGATTTTTTGCTCATATGCCGGGGCTGCTGATCGCTTATCCTTCCAATGCCGCTGACGCGAAAGGCCTGCTCAAAACTGCGCTGCGTTTGAACGATCCGGTTATGTTTCTGGAACATAAAGGTCTTTACCGCCAGAGTTACGCCACAACTCCCGAACCTAATGCCGATTATCTTGTTCCATTCGGTAAAGCCAAAGTTGTAAAAGAAGGTTCCGACCTGTCAATAATTACATACGGAGCAATGGTGCATGAATCCGGATTCGCGGTTAAAAACTTGAAGCGGAAGGATATTCCATTGAGCTAATTGATATCAGAACGATAGCTCCTCTCGATACCGAAACAATTTATAATTCTGTTAAAAAAACGGGAAAAGTGATAGTCATTCATGAAGATACACTTACGGCAGGATTTGGAGCGGAAATTGCCGCGGGTATTTCAGAAAACTGTTTCGAATATCTTGACGGACCTGTAAAGAGATTTGCCGGGCTTGACACCCCGATTCCCTATCATCCCGAGATGGAAAATTATGTGCTGCCAAACCGTATAAAAATAGAAAATGAACTTAGAAGCCTTCTGGCTTATTAACGGAGGAAAATAAATGAAAGTCGATATAGTGATGCCCAAAATGGGCGAAAGCATTACAGAAGGTACCCTGATTAAATGGTATAAGAAAGTTGGTGAAAAAGTAAGCAAAGATGAAATAATTTTTGAAATAAGCACTGATAAGGTTGATACTGAAATTCCCAGTCCCGAGGAAGGTGTGCTTTCCGAGATAAAGGTATTTGAACAGGAGACAGTTGAAGTGGGCGCCCTTGTGGCAGTTCTCGAAACCGAAAGCGAAGCCGCCGCTTCAATGGCAGAGGAACCTGTTAAAAAAGAGACTCCTTCTACCACACAGGTTGGTGGCGAGCTGATTGATGTGACAATGCCCAAAATGGGTGAATCGATAATGGAGGGCACGATTATCAAATGGCATAAAGCTGTCGGTGATAAAATAGAGAAAGATGAAATATTGTTTGAGATCAGCACCGACAAGGTTGATACCGAAGTGCCTTCGCCGGTGGAAGGTGTTCTTAATGATATTGTTACCGGAGAAAATGAAACAGTTGAAGTCGGAACTGTCGTAGCCCGTATTTCAACCAGCGGAGGATTGGTTAAAACTACATCCGCGCCCCCGAAATCAGAACCTGAGAAGGATGAAACCCAGATTGAACAGGCTCCCCGACCTGCGGCTGATATCGCAAAACCGGAACAACCTTCCGGTGACAGATTCTATTCACCTCTTGTGATGAATATCGCGAGAAAAGAAAATATCAGCTTTGATGAGCTTGAGACTATCCCGGGAAGCGGCGCGTCGGGCAGATTAACCAAAAAAGATGTTCTTGATTATCTGAAAAACCGGGGAAATCAATCCGTTCCTCCGGCTCCGAAACCTGCTTCACGACCGGCACAGAAAGCCGAACGGGAACCGGCGCCCCAGGCACAGTCAACCGGCGATACTGAAATTATCCCCATGGACAATATCCGTCAGCGGATAATGTACCACATGGTGAACAGCAGGGATACTTCTGTTCATGTAACCGCGGTAGCGGAAGTCGATATGAGCAGGATATACGATTATATCCAAAAACACAGGGAAACGTTCCTTAAACAGGAAAATGTTAAACTGACATATATGCCATTTATTTCTCACGCTGTTATCCGCGCGCTGAAAGAATATCCTTTTTTAAATGCTTCTATAGATGATAATAATATAATTGTAAAAAAATTCATAAATTTGGGTATTGCGGTTGCGATAGAACCTAACGGACTGATTGTTCCTAATATCAAGGAAGCAGACGGGAAAAATATCAGGGGACTGGCGAAGGCTATCAACAACCTGAGTATTAAATCCCGTTCAAAAGGCCTTATGCCGGATGATATTATGGATGGAACATTTACCATAACCAATTACGGAGTGTTTGGCTCTCTTTTCGGCACTCCGATAATAAATCAGCCTGAGGTGGGAATTCTTGGTGTGGGAGCCGTAACAAGAAAACCTGTCGTCGTTGAAAATGACGGCCTTGAGTCAATCGCGATTAAACCGATGATGTATCTCAGTCTTAGCCATGATCATCGTCTTGTAGATGGAATGCTCGGCGGCAAATTTCTGAAATACATCAAAGACTCACTTGAGTCATTTGATACAAATCTTGTTTAGAATAGGAGTATAAAATTGATAAACCGGCATCAGCAGAAATATAAGGAAGAAGCCGAGAAGAAACGGGGGCCTGTTGGCAGAAAACCTGAATGGCTGAAAACCAGGCTACCCGGCGGGCAAAACTTCAGCGATGTGCATAAACTGATGAGAAAATCAAAACTCAACACTGTTTGCGAAGAAGCCAAATGCCCTAACATAGGGGAATGCTGGAACGCGAGAACAGCAACATACATGATCCTTGGTGAAACATGCACGAGGAGCTGTGGTTTCTGTAATGTAAAAAACGGGCAAACCTGGCGCGCTTGACTTTGATGAACCTCGAAGAGTTGCCGAATCAGCAGAGGAACTGCAGTTAAGGCATGCTGTGATTACCTCTGTTAACCGTGATGAGCTTGAGGATGGCGGGGCTGCCCTTTTCGCTGAAACAGTCAGACTTATCAGGGAAAAACTGCCTCTCTGCACCGTCGAGATACTTATCCCTGATTTCCGGGGAGTGGAAGAGGCATTTAAAATAATAATGAAAAATCCTCCCGATATTCTAAATCACAATCTCGAAACAGTAAGCAGGCTTTATCACGCGGTCCGTCCCCAGGCTGATTACAGACGCAGCCTGGAACTTATCAGATGGTTCAAAGATCGCGGCTTGAGGACTAAAAGCGGCATTATGGTGGGAATTGGTGAGGAGAAAGAAGAGGTTATAAACCTTATGGATGATCTTCTTTCAGCCGGATGCGACATAATGACAATTGGCCAGTATCTTCAGCCCACCCCGGGACATCTCCCTGTGGACCGGTATGTGGAACCTGATGAATTTAATTTTTATGAGCAAACAGGACTGGAAAAAGGATTTCTGGCAGTGGAATCTGCCCCTCTTGTAAGAAGCAGTTATCACGCTGATAAGCACGCGAGGTTGTAGAATAATCAAACCATCTGGAGGTTATAATGCCCCATTTGAAAATTGAGATTGATGAGAAAACTTTTCAGAAACTTTTATTTGCCGCAATAGCTGAGAAAATAAATATTCAAGAGTATGTAAAGCGTGTATTAAAGAGTCGGTTTCTGATCAGTGGTCATCAGATTTTTTCTTGCTATTCGGGTCCATAAATGACGATTCATTTATCCGGCCTGAGCAGGGGGCATTTTCCCTGGATGTAAAAAGAGAAGAATTCTGACAGGAATTTCCCGAAACAAATAATGAAAAAGAATTTAATCGAATCGCTGCTTTAAATATTGAAAATTTGACAAAATAAAAAAACTTTCGCAAGAAGGTTTTTATATGATTTCCCCAGGCATACATTTTCTTTCAAAGAATAATTTCCCTTCCTCTCACAAAATCCATCTCATAAAGTTATGAGTAAATTCCTGCGAAAATATATTCCGGGGCATATTATTATCATGTGAATTTACCCGCTGTATATTTTCATCCCGGTCCCCGGCATTTTCTGGTTGATATTAAATTATTATTTGCAATTTTAGAATTGTCTCTTTTTTTGTATCTTAGAACTTTGGGAATGAACCGGAAGTTGAGTGACTGCACAGGAAATTAAAAAAATTGTATTAAATTCAGGAGCCGATCTTTGCGGGATAGCTCCAGTTGAAAGATTCAGCGAAGCCCCGGAAGGTTTTCATCCGGAAGATATTTTTACCGGGTGCAAATCTGTTATTGTATTCGCGAAGCGTGTTCCCGGCTCATCCGTTTTAGCAGTGTCCCCCGTTCCATATACCCATGTTAATGATATTATCACAAAGCAGGTGGATAAACTCACAATGGATTTGTGTCTTGTCTTTGAGGACATGGATATAATAGCTGTCCCCATACCGAGTGACGACCCTTATGAATACTGGATTGAGGAACGTCATTACGGCAGGGCTATTCTTTCTCTCAGGCACGCGGCTGAAAAAGCAGGCCTTGGGCGGATAGGGAAAAATACTCTTGTTGTCACCCCTGAATATGGCAATATGATTCAGATTGGAGCTATTCTTACCGATCTGGAGCTGGAGGGGGATCCTCTTATGGAACAGGAGATATGCAAACCGGGATGTGAGTTATGTATATCAAGCTGTCCTAACTGGGCGCTGGACGGTGTATCGGTTGATCAGGAAGCCTGCAGAAAACTCAGCAATTATATCACCCCCAAGGGATATGTGCTTAAAAAGTGCAATATCTGCCGGA
>CAXXGF010000013.1:0-23208 GCA_963677445.2 Melioribacteraceae bacterium
AACCTCTTCGTCACCTCTGAATTTGATAAAAGAACTTGAAATGGCAAGGGTCCTGACCGAATTATCTTTTAAACGAACCTCTGATTCAATATACTTGCCGATGTTCCTTGATTCAAATCTGTTACGATAGTGTTCAATGGAACTATCAATATCAGACTCATTATAAATTTCCAGGAAATACCGTCCTTCAATTTCATTCCGGCGCAGGCTGAACATCTCAAGAAATGCGTCATTAACCAATAATACAACTCCATCCTTATTTGTAAGCCTCATTCCATCGTTGCTCTTCTCCCATATTGAACGGAACTGCCGGGCGGTTTCCCTTACCGATTCCTCGGTCAGTTTTCTTTCAGTCACATCCCAGGCATTAATTGTTATACCCCTGATTGACTCTTCCGAGACATTATTCCTGCCGATTATTTCAAGAAATTTATAAGTTCCATTCTCATGCCGATACCTGCATTCGGTAACTCTTACTCCATCCTTTTCGTCAAGAATTGAACTAAAAACATTTTTATTCTGACTTATATCATCAGGATGAAGAAATGTTGAAACCGACATCCCGACTCTGTTGCCGGCTTTGTAACCAAGAATTCTTTCGGTAGCTCCGCTTTCAAAAAGTATTTTCCCTTTGGTTGAAAGTATCAATAATATATCATGTGAATTTTCAGTTAAGAGCCTGAGCTTTTTCTCCGATTTTCTTAATTCTATCTGGGTATTTTTTCTTTCACCAATATCCCTGACCGCTACAATATAATATCTTTTATCCTCATGAATAAATGGCCTGGCTTCCAATTCGACAGGGAAACTTGTCCCGTCTTTTTTTATTCCGGTATATTCCGCGGGTTGAATCTCTTTCAACTCTTTCCCCTCAAAAAGCCGCCAGATATCCCCCCGGATAATTTCTTTTAGCAGATTCCTGTCTAACGCGTCATTTCTTTGCAGTAAGAACATATCCTGCAAAGATTTATTGATATTACAAACTTTGCCATCACGGTAAATTATTATGCCCTCAAATGTCGCTTCCGAAAGGAGTTTAAATCTTTTTTCACTTTCATTTAAAAACTTTTCTGTACGTTTTCGGTTAAAAGTTTCTTTATCCCGCTCAATTTTCAGGTATAAAACCGGCGCTATTAATTTCGCGATCCATTCCAGCAGCCTTTTATCCTCATCATCATATCCCCCCTGTTCTATCGGCAACAACGATCAGCCCTATTATCTGACTATTATATTTAATTGGAACTGTTAGAGCATTATTAAGTCCTATGTGACCATCGGGGACATTAATATTCCCGTTTTTATAATATGATTCACCCGAAAGTAAAGCTCTTCCCCATATGCCTCCCCAGTCATTTACACTGAAAACCAGCTCCTTGTCAGGAAGCGAACACTTGGACCAGACACCGGGAGTCAGTGAAGGACAGATCAGTTTCTCTCCTTCCACATAACCGAAAAGACCATACTTACTTTCTAACTCCTCAGTTACAATCTCTAAAATACCGGGGAAAAATTTATTTTCCGAATGAGTAATATATTTCGACATTATCCGGCTATATATATCAACCGTCGCGGGTTCATCCCTGAAGCGGTTTCGTGAATAATCCCCTTTTGCGTCAGAAATGGCAAGTTCCAGCAATTCCGGAGTTAACTCATCTCTTCTCAAATAATGGGAAAAGTCAGGCGCATATTTCCTGAGGTTATAAAACTGACTGGTATTCCGCACAATTGCCAGCAGTGGATATATTTTCGCGAGTTTATTTATCGATTCCGCTTCATCGCTACTTAAAGCGGCTGTCTCCGAGTAATAAAACAGCAAAATACTATCCTGTCCGGCTCCTTCTTCGGCAACGTTCTTTGCGAGAGGCTGAAGTTCTGAAATCCTGAATTTTTCAGCAATCTTTTTTATTACGGGAACGTATAGATTAAGCTTGTCTAATCCGCTATTCCCTGTAAATATCACTTCACCCGGCATATTTCCTCATTCTGAATCGTAAAAAACTGGCTTTATAAAAATATAAGCGAATAAATAATATGTCTTTTTCTGTTGGCTGCCGAAGAATTTATTCCACAAATTGCGGAGCTTTAGTAAAAACGAACTCCGCAAGACTTAATATATAATATTTTCGAATTAAATATCAAAATATTTAGGCATAAGGTCCTTAATTCACACACAAATATAGTTCTTACATATTATTAAATATTGAATATTACTGTAAATATGGAACCAGCGAACTTTTGACTCTTCACATTTAGCTCGGTATTATTTATTTCACAGTATTTTTTTACCAGTGAAAGACCAAGACCATTTCCTTCATATTTTCTTGAATAGCCCTGTTCTTCCTGGGTAAAAGGTTTAAAGATATTTTTAAGAAAATCATCCGAAATACCAATACCCGTATCTTTTACTTCCACCGCGACCCTGTTTTTTTCATCCCTGTAAATTCTCACCTCAACAATTCCTTCATTTGTAAATTTGAAAGCATTGTCGATCAGATGTCTGAACACCTGAATCATGCTGTATTCATCAATATAAACATAGGCATTTTTTATATCTCTTGTAATATTGAACTCAATGCCTTTCGATTCTGAAATATTCCTGAATTCGGGATATAAAACATTAATTATATCAGTATAAATTTCATATCTGGCCGGACTAAAATCATAATTGCCTGTCTGCACCTCAGACATATTGAGTATAAGATCAATAGTACGTATAATTCTTTTTCCCGCGTCATCAATTGCCAGAAACATATCCTGCTGATCTTTGTTTTCTGTTAAATCCATTTCAGCTTTCAACAAGCCGGTGAATGATAACATGGCGTTTAACGGAGTTCTTATTTCATGCGACATCTGGGCGAGAAATTCACTTTTTAATCTGTCCGACTGCTCAGCCGATTCTTTTGCGACAATAAGCGCTTTTTCGGCGGTTTTCCGTAATGTAATATCCTCAACAACTCCTTCATAATATATTATACTGCCGGCTGAATTAAATATTACTCTTCCGCTCTCCTCAATCAGAACCTGCTCTCCGGACCGGGTAAGCCAGGTATCCTCATAGCCGTATATGATTCCCTCATCCGCAATAATCCTTTTAAACTCTTTTCTTTTATCAGGTTCGGCAAAACCTCTTTTATTTTTGTCCTGTACAGTTATTTCACGAAGTGAAGCGTAACCAAGCATTTCAAGAAACGCCGGATTTGCCATCAGGATATCACCGTCACTGTTGGTTCTGTAAATCCCTATGGGCGCATTTTCATAGAGACTGCGGAACCTTTCCTCACTTTCTCTCAGCGCGGCTACAGCCTCATTCCTTTCAGTAACATCATCAATTATACATATTATTTTTGTAAAATGACCATTCCCTTCACTTATAGCTGAAGAATGTATATTTACATCTATTACCTTTCCATCTTTCCTCACCATTCTGGAATCTATGCTGCAGGATTGACCTTTGGACAGAGTTTCATATAAGAACTTTTCAACCGCAGTAACATATCCCGGATCTATCAGCCTGGAGATTGGCTGCCCGATTATCTCCTCCCTTTCATACCTCAATATAGTTTTGAGCCGGCGGTTGCAATCATGAACAATACCTTTCCGATCGATTGATGTTATAAGATTAGCCGCGGTTTCAAATATACTTCTGTATCTTTCCTCATTTAATTTAAGCTCTTTTTGAATAAGATTTCGTTCCGTTATATCTCTTATTATCCCCTGTGACGCCTTGGATCCCTTGTATTCCACATAAGAAATGCTGACTTCACAATCTATCGCTCTTCCGTTTTTTGAAATGGCTGTAAACTCATAAATATCCGGTATCGTCTCTCCATTATTTATTCTTAGCGCCCTTTCCTCAATAATTCTTCGGCTTTGAGGATGAACAAGATTCATAAAACTGAAGCCCGGAGTTCTTAATTCTTCGGCTTTATAACCAAAAAGTGATTCAAATTTTTTATTCACCAGATCGAATGATCCGTCGTAAAGAATGTAGATAGCATCATTTGACTTTTCAATCAGATTGTTGAACCTGATCTCAGATAATTTCTCACCCGAAACATCACTGCAAATTGCTATTGTTCCTGTTATCTCACCGGAATTATTTTTAATGGCCGAAACTGAAATTCGAATAAATAACTTTTTACGATCCCGGTCGAACTGAACCAGGTCACCTTTCCAGATTCCTTTTTCCCTGAGTATTTTAATACTTTCTTCCATGAAGATATTTTCACCAAAGATTTCACCGAGCGGTTTGCCTGTTACCTCCATTTCCGAATATCCGTAGAGATGTTCAGCGGCTCTGTTCCAGGAGGTGATAATATATTTTTCATCGGTGGCGATAATCGCGTCATTAACATTATTAAGCAATCCGGCCTGATATTTAATTCTTTCCTGGAATGCCCTTTTATCAGTGATATCCTTAAAATACTCTATTATATACATCACCTCATTTTTATTGCCGTAAACCGGGAACGCCTGAACCTCATAATAAAATTCACATCCCCTTTGTGTTTTGTAAAGGTGCTCAAAATATTCTGCTTTTCCGGTTTCTTTTATCTTCTCTAAAGGACAGGGTAAATTGTAATTATAGCAGGGTTTATCAAATCCGTACATATAGCTGTAACATTTGCTCATACTCTCGCCATGTGATTTTTTAACAGCCTTGTTGGAGATTATTATCTCATAATTGGAAGGATTGATTACCAATAGCGGAAAAGCGAGAGAATCAAGAATACTCTTTAAGAAAACGTTTTGTCTGTTAAGCTGCTGATCTATTTCTTCCCTTTCAATCGAGAGAGAAATTTTATTAAGCGCGAAAGCGATATCGCCCGAAATTTCTTCAAGAAGATTTATTTCTTCCTCCTGAAGCCGGTGAGAAGGATTAAAATAAATTGCGATAAATCCATACAATCTTCCTTCATATAATAATTTCAGATACAGGTAAGGAAGTGATTGTTCATCCGCCGGCGCTGATTTATTATTTTCAGGAATCAGAGTTAATATAGTCTTATCTGAAGCGAGAAAATTTCTTACAAATTCCGGAATGTTTTTATCTTTTATCTTAGCATATATTTCGGGCAGATTATCCCTGCACCCGGCTTCCGAAAAAAATATTTCACCCGATTTATCATCAAACACAGCGCTCCATACCGCTATATAGTCAGAATTTATTGTCAGATTTTCACATATCTTATCAGTAAGCTCTTTCCCATCTTTCTCTTTCGTAATCAACTGGTTTATTCTTCGCAATGAATTCAGCAGCGAATTTATATAACTAATTTTTTGCTCTGATTCATGCTTTAACAACGCGATTTCAATATTTGAAACAAGCTCTTTTTCTTCAAAAGGTTTTACAAGATATCCCCATGGAGATGTATTTTCAACTTTTTTCAAAATTTCATTATCGGAATAAGCTGTCAAATATATTACCGGAATGCCCAATGGCATTATTAATTCCGCGGCCTGGATACCGGACATCTCCCCCCTGAGCATTATATCCATTAGTATTAAATCCGGAGATTCTGATCTCGCGTTTTTAACTGCCTGCTCACCTGTGGCGGAAATTGAGGTTACTGAATATCCGTTTTTTTCCAGGCTGTATTTTATATCTTCCGCAGTTATTCTTTCATCTTCAACTATTTGAATTCTTCTTTCCAATTTTTACCTGCTAAATATTATATCGAACCGCATTCCCTGGCTGCCGGATATTTTTAATATTCCCGAAAGTTGATCTTCAACCATTATCCTTAATAATTTTAATCCAAGCGATTCTTTATTGTCAGAAAATATATCTCCTTTATAACCCTTGCCATCATCCGAAAATATCATCTTATATTGGTTATTATCCATTTTCAGACTAATATCTATTCTGCCCTCATTCCTTCCGGTAAAGGCATGCTTAATAGAATTTGTCATCAGCTCATTTATTATAAGAGAACATGTAACTCCCCTGCGAATATCAAGTACAAATTTTTTCGAATCAATATTCACCTCAATTCTTTTGCCCTCTTCTGAGTAAGAACGGCAAATATCACTGGTTAACTTACGGAGATGTTGAGCAAAATTGATATTTTCAAAATCTTCAGATTTATAAAGAATTTCATGTATATTGGCCATTCTTTGAATTCTGTTCCTGCTTGTTCTAAGGATTTCAGCGGCTTCCTTATTAGATGAATTTCCTGACTCTATGGCCAGCAGACTCGAAACAATCTGAAAATTATTTTTCACACGGTGATTAACTTCTCTGAGTAAAAATTCCTTTTCTGTGATTATTTTCTTTAAATCCATTTCATTATTTTTCTGGTCAGTTATATCTGTCATAATACCGATCAGTAATTTTTCAGGATTAAAATCTGTATCCATCATTTCTCTCATGGACAGGAAAGTTCTTTTTATCCCGCCGCAGTAAATATCCTCCTCCGATCTGTGCCGCCCCGCCATCTCGAATGCTCGTCTGTCATTAGCATCAAGTAGTTCTGCTTCCTCAAAAGCAAAAATATCGATATTGCTTTGGTCAATAACTCCGGTTTCAGTCGTACCGAATTTTTTATGGAATATTTTATTTACTTTTAGATACCTTCCTTTTCTATCCTTGACAAATATAATTCCGGGACTATTATCGAAAATAAGGTCAAGCATTTTTTCCCTTTCTTCTAAAGCGGATCGCGACTGACTGTTTTTTAAAGCAATGGAAATATATTCGGCAAAAATGGAAACTATTTCCGCCTCTTCTTCAGTAAAATCTCCATCTTTATTGGCAAGTCCCACTATACCAACAGTTTTTATATCTATATTTAAGGGCGCAAACATCACATTTTTCATATTCACATGCCCGGCCAGCATAAAATCGACCCACTCGCTATTCATAAAATCATTATGATAAGTGGCTTTGCCTGTTTCATACGCAACCGATCTAAGCCCCCTGATCGGCATTGGCAACTCAGGGTCTACAGTACATGGCATGCCTCCTGCTTCCAGGAAGAGCACTTCATTTTCTGAACCATCAGAATTGAGCAACGCCACATATCCTGATTTAGCGCCGGTTAAGTTTCTGCAAAAATCGAAAATTTGTTTTGCTGTTTTTTCGAAGCTGCTCTCCTCAAGAACAATTTTCGCTGACTGAATGAGCAACTTTATCCTTTCCTCAAGTTTTTCTTTCTCCTCCTTTTCTTTTCGCTTCTTTTCAGCCGATTTCATTTTGACAAGAATTAAATTTATCCTTTGCTCCTGAATACTTTCCGGTTCATCGCATAAATAATAATCATCAAAGAGATCAATTTTTTTTTCATTGGCAATTTCAGCGGTTTGGCCTGTCAGTATATTCAAACCAAACATACCAAGGTGCTTTTCTGTAATTATGCCAATCATTGATATATTAAAAAAACATATACTCCCTCCGACTTCACTTAAATTATCCAACCCTCCAGGGTTTAAAATGTCGATATTAACATTATTATTTTTTAATATCTGATAAAGGTTTGAATTTTGAGCTTCCTCCCCTGTGATGTATACCTGAATTTGCTTTTTGGTCATTGTCATAAGTGTTCTTCCCATGGAACTACTGAAAAAACCATAAAAGATGTATATATACATTATCGACCGGCATAAAAAAAATTTCAGCGAAATTTCAGTATATAATTATTATCATTCATAAAAAAACCATAAAAATGATAATATTTTAATAAATAGTAGAAATAGCTGATTATATATAGGCAATTTCTCTAAGCCTGAATATTTCTCACCGTATCGATCAACATTTCGAATTCTTCCGATTTGCTGAAAAAATAATCTGCCCCCGATTTCAGACTCTTCTTCTTGAATTGTGTGTAAGAATAATTTGATAGAATAATGAACTTAATCTCTTTTTTTTCCTCCCTGACATTCTCCAGTAGATCGAGCCCGTTTCCCCCGGGCATTCTTATATCAAGTATTACCAAATCAGGATTATCTTCGAATATATAATTTTTTGCCTCAAGAGAATTTTTTGCTTCAAGAATCTGCTCTACATTGTTTAGTTTTTCAAGTTCGAGCCTCAGTCTCTCTCTCAAAAGCTGCGAATCATCAGCAATCAGTACTTTCATATAGGTTTTGCCTTATTTTGTACAATTTCATTTATCCCTCATCCTTAGTAATCACCGGGATAGTAACTCTCACCTCTGTTCCTCCCTCTTTTCTCTTATGAAAAACTACCTCTCCACTCCAGGTTCGGAGCCTTTCTCTTATCCCGGTAAGCCCTAAAGATTTATGTGAATGTATTTTTTCTTTGTCAATGCCAATACCATCATCAATAATTTTTAAAATATAATTCTTATCAGAAATATCAAAATAAATTACGACATTACGAGCATTTGAATGTCTCGCGACGTTCGTTAATGACTCCTGAAATATTCGGAATATATCCACTCTGAATGCTTCATTTTCAATTTCAATCTCTTCATTCAAACTTATGGCTGCTTCAATACCGGTTCTTTTGGCAAATTCCTGGGCTTCCCATTCGAGAGCGGGCAGAAGCCCCAGTTCGTCAAGAACTTCCGGCCGTAAATCAGAGGATATTTTCTGGACAGTTTTTATTGTCGCCGTGGCAAGACTTTTCATCCCGATGATTCTTTTTTTCGCTTCTTCAGGAATGTTTCTGATATTTCTCTCAATCCAGTCTACATCTATTTTGAATGCCGTAAGGGCCTGTCCAAGATCATCATGTATTTCCCTCGATATTCTGGTTCGCTCCTCTTCCCTTACTTCCTGGTTATATTTTGCCAGATTCCGCAACACTTCCCGGGACTCCCTTAATGAATTTTCAGCTTCCTTTATTTGTGTAATATCCGTACTCACTTCCACAACACCTTCTATCTGACCTTCATCATCAAAAACAGGCAGCGCGTTAACCCGCCATATTTTATCTTCGCCCGATTTTATCTCCATAAACTCACTTTTCCCTGAGTTAATAGCTTTTCGTACAGGACAGTCTTCACATTCTCCTTCCAGTTTGTGCCATAACTCATAACATTTTTTATCGGCCAGCTCTTTATCGGTAAATTCCTTTTCTTTCAGAGCGGCTCTGTTTGTCCACATGATATTCAGATCGGAAGTATTGTAAAAGGCTACTATATCTGTCATACTATTTAGTATTGCCGATTTTTCCCTTTCGCTTATCTTCAGAGCAATCTCAATAGTCTTTTTCTGTGTAATATCCCTGGTTATGGCTAAAATACCTATCCTTTCCGAATTATCGCCGAACATATTGCTCAGCGTAATTTCTGCCCAGAATGTGCCGGCATCTTTTTTCTCCTGAATGATCTCAAACCGTTTAAACCCCATATAATCATGTTCTTTAATGAGGCGGGTGAAAGATTCCCACTGCTTTATCTTTTCTGAATATAATGCCTTGAATTCTGTGGCTGAATACCCATAAAGACGCCCGATAGCCGGACTGACGAAATTTATTTCCAGATCATTGCTGACAGTCCAGATAAGGTCGTGAGAGTTATTGGCAAGAAGCCGGTATTTTTCTTCACTTTCCGAAAGTTGTTTACGGGCATTATAGATTTCTGTTATATCCTGAACCTGTTCAATGATATATAACGCGGAATTAAACTCTGAACGAATTATCGATGAAATGGAATAACCCAGCCTGACCTCTTCGCCCGAATTTATCTTTTTTTCAAAATAAAAATTGGAAAGTCTGCCTTCCTTCAGCTTCCGGTAACCTTCATTGTGTAATTCTTTTTCATCAGGAGATAACAAATCATGAGGTGACGATAAAGTATATCCCTCTTCAGAAAGATTATGAAAACTAAGGTAAGATGAATTAGCGCTGATTATTTTATCATCCAGGTCAAGAAGGGCGATTCCGGCGGGAGCTTTTTCAAATAATATTCTGAATTTTTGTTCACTCTCCTGCAATGCCTCCTCAACCGTTCTTATCTCGGTAATATCCTGAATTGTTCCCCTTAGATATCTATTTCCCTCAACAGGTATCGCCCGAAAATGGAGGTATTTGAGTTTTCCACCGGGATGAATATATCTGAAGGTAAATACAGCCGTTCCCTTTCCTGAAACTGAAAACTCTATTTCTTTAATTAATAATAGCCTGTCTTCCGGTTGGACAGAAGACAGGAAGATATGATTATCCGGTAATCCTGCCGCCGGATTAAAACCAAGAATAACATAAAGTTCGCGGGAACATTCCAGGAATCCCCTTTCCGGATCATATATAAAATTGCCAAGCTGAGCAATGCTCTGAGCTTCAGCAAGGCCTGATTCACTTTTTTTTATTCTTTCCTCCCTTTCTTTTTCAGAGGTGATATCCTTTATGATTCCTGAAATAGTTTCCGGCCTTCCCTCTGAATCACTACTGATAACAGTACCTGAGGTTTTGATCCATTTAATCCCCCCCTTTCCTCCATCTATTCTATATTCCTCAATATATTTACCTTTTCCCTCCCTGATAAATTTACTAAATCTGACCGATATTTTGTCCCTGTCATCTTTATAAATGTGTGTAATAAAATTATCAAAATTACTATCGAAATCATCTTTCTCTATACCCATGATATTCAGAGCCAGATTATCAAAATAGAGAATATTTTTTTTAATATCCGCCTCCCAAATCCCCTCTCCGGCGCTTTCCAGAGCCAGTTTAAGTCTTTCCTCATTTATCCTGAGCAGATTTTCCGCGTTTTTTCTCTCAGTTATATTTTTTATCAGGGTGACAAATCCTGTTGTGGTTCCCTCGTTACTTTCAAGAGCTGATATGCTGACTTCCGCGGGAAATAATATATCCCCCGGCTTTTTCAATGACAGCTCAATCTCCCCTTTATACCCTTCTTTGACAATCCTTTGAAGGTTCTCAGTCAGATATTTGTAGTCAGAGGTTTTTATAAAAGCCGTCAGATTTTTACCGGAAAGCTCGCCTCCGAGCAATTCTTCGGCAGATTTGTTGTTTTGCAGAATATAAAGATTTTTGTCCAGAAGACACAGACCGTCGGCCATCGAATCAAAGATTGTTTCCAGCATCCTGCTTGATTCCACAAGTTTCTCTTCAGCATCTTTCCTTTGCGATATATCTCTGGCAATGCCACAAATTTCGATATCACCTTCCGAACCGGTCAGCGGATATTTGATAACATGAAAAGTTTTCTTAACCCCATGAAAAGAATCGGTAAATTCCCGTGAAATAATTTTCCCGTTTAATACTTTTTTATCCGCGTTCAGGTATTCCGGGGCCACAGATTCAGGGAAAATATCCGAATCTCGTTTCCCCAGTATATCTTCGGCGTCAAGCTGATATAACTTTTCAAGCGCTGGGTTGACATAAGTGTAAATAAAATTGGAGTTTTTAATAAAAACCACATCTTCAGCGGAATTTAATACAGTGCTGAGTCGTTTCTCGCTAAGTTTATATTTTGTTTCAGATAGTTTTCTTTCGGTAATATCCATAATAATCCCCTCCAGATATTTATTGCCGGAGAGACTGTCAATTATTTCAAGACCTTTTTCCCACACCCATTTTATTTCCCCCGATTTATGAACAATACGATATTCGATTGTAAATTGAGTCTCATCATCAACCCCTTTGTTAACTTTTTCCCTCACCATTTTTATATCGTCCGGGTAAATAAGGTCAATGTAATCTTTTATTCCTTCTTCAACTACTTCCTCAGGTCTGTAACCTGAAAGAGAGTACATTCCCTCGCTCATAAATAACATGGTAAATTTTTCGTTGTTCAGGCACCGGTAGGCAACTCCCGGCAGATTATTGACCAGGGTTGAAAGTTTCCTCTCACTTTCTTTTCTCAGCCTTTCAGACTCCATGTGTTCCAGGTGCTCTCTGTGTTGACTGATACTTCTTTCGATAGCCGGTTTCAGCCGGGTCAGTTTATCCTTCAGGACATAATCATCCGCCCCGCGGTGCAGGCTGGAAATAGCTATATCTTCACCAATCTTTCCAGATACAAAAATGAAGGGAAGAACTGAATCTTTCGATCTGATAAATTGCAACGCCTCAAATCCGCCATAACCGGGAATGACAAAATCAGATAATATCACATCCCACTCACTCGAAGTAAAATAAACCTCGAACATATCTTTTGATTCAGCCCGCAGCAGTTCAAAATTAAGTCCGTTCGATATTAACTCTTCATTTATCAATTCCGCGTCACACGGGTCATCTTCAAGATGCAATATTTTAATCTTCCGGCTCATTATCCCCGACCATTATTTTAGGCAGTGTAAAATAAAATGTTGCTCCTTTATTCAGTTCAGCTTCTCCCCAAATCCTGCCGTTATGCCGGCTGATTATTCTTTTTGTATTTGCCAGCCCTATTCCTGTCCCCTCGAATTCATCTGCCCGATGTAAACGTTGAAAAATTCCGAACAATTTATCAGCGTATTGCATATCAAAACCAACGCCATTGTCTTTAATAAATATTTCAATCTCATTTTTATGACTCTTGTGATATCCGATTTGTATTATCGCCCTATCTTTTTTTCTCGTATACTTCAGAGAATTATGAATTAAATTTTGGAAAACCAGCTTCAGCATATTCGGATCTGCGTAAATTTCGGGTAAATCATCTATTTTCCAGGTGATATCCCGCCTCTCAATTTCACCGGAAAGTTCATTTCTGACAGTATCAATTATTTTGTTCGGATCAAACGCCTTCTTTTTCAGTTCCTTTCTGCCGGTCCTGGAAAAATCGAGCAACTCATCTATCAGTACTCCCATTTTTGTGGCTGAATCGGAAATGATCTTCAAATATCTGATTCCTTTCTCATCAAGCTGGGAGATATGTTTTTCCTGTAATATTTCAATAAATCCATTAATGTGTCTTAATGGAGCGCGCAGATCATGTGAAACCGAATATGAAAAGGATTCCAGTTCCCTGTTGGCTGATTCAAGCTGCGCTGTTCTATCTCTTACTCTTTCTTCGAGGGATTCATTCAGCTTTTTTATTTTTTCTTCGGCCCTTTTGAGTTCTGTAATATCCTGGTAAATAACCTGCGTTCCTATTACCTCACCTTCCGAATCGATCACAGGATTATAAATTGAAAGCAGATTTTTTTTATTTTTCCCGACGAACAGACTTTCCTCCACTGTATGCCTGCGTCTGTTTTTAATTGTTTTGTCAATAATATCACCAGCTCTTTCTCCCTGTTGGAATGGAAGAATTTTTGTCAGGGAAGTATTTATTATATCAAGTAATTCCACACCGAAAATTTTTGCGGCGGCATGATTTAATAAAATAATCTTTCCTTCAGGGTTTAAATAACATATACCAACTCCCGCATTTTCAAATAGAAGCCGGTGTTTCTCTTCACTCTCTTCAAGTTCTTTTGCCGTCTTTTCCCTTTCTTTAATCTCAACTGACAAATCTTCTGTTAAGTTAAGAGCCGCGTTTCGGCTCATTTCAAGTTCAATATAGGCCTTTTTTAATTCAGCCGATTTGACACGCTCCATGCTGGCAATATCGGCATTGGCATTTTCCGCTTTTTTTCTTTCCCTTATCTCTTCTTTTAAGAGCCTGTTGGCCTCTTCAAAATCCCTCGTTCTTTTTTGAATTTCTTTTTCAAGGGATTCTGAAAATTCCGCCATCCTCTCCTTTTCCTGATGAAGGTTGTGCTTAAGTTCGCTTATACTTTTATCCAGAATTCCATAATTTCCATCTGAAATCTGGCGCCCAAAATGGTTTTCCAGAACTGAAAGATAAGGTGAAATATTTTTTCTCAATAACATAATATTTATTAATATTATGCCGGTTCCCATTATCAGAAAAATAAACATCTTCAATATAAAATTTCCGGTCTCCGACTTAGCCGTTTCCGGGTTACGCAATGAAACTTTTATGAAAAGTGAATCATTCCCGGGAACGTGACTGGTTATGTATGATAAATTCTTTTCATCCGGTCTGCCTGCATTTTCCCCTTTATATTCCCAAATGATATTCCCCTGGTTATCCGATATGCTCATTGACTCAATCTGATCGGATAATAAATCAGCTTCAATAGCGAGCAATCCTTCAAGGCCGCTTTTATTATATATATTACTTATTTTTTCCACTATCGAAACTGCCTGTTTTTCCGAGAAAGAATCTTCATGATCATGGAGATAAAATTCCGAAATAATCAGAAGTATGATCACGATAGCGAAAAGGATGATATTTTGCCTTATAATTCGTTTCAGCATTTCATTTTCTAACTGTAATTCATTCTACATTTCGCGTCGTTTAGGAGGCACATCGTATTTTTTACTTTTACCGGTTCTTTCAAGCAATTCATTCACTTCACGTTTAAGTCCTATCATTCTTATTTCTCTTCCTGTGGTAAGATGGTTGAATCTTTCAAGCTGCTTTATTTTTAACGCCAAACTTTTTTCTGTTTCTTTTCTCATTTCAATTTCATTAGATAAATCCTCTAACAGGTTTATTGAAGCGTTCTGACTCTCCTTAAGCTCCTGCAGAGTAATCTCGAGTTCAGCGGCTTTCTCCCTTTCTCTGAAAGCGATATTTTCCAGCTCTTTTTCTATTTGTTCTTTCTTGTTTCTATAATCTTCTATCTTGTCCAGCAACCCGTTCAAATCTTTACCAAGCATCGCGATTTCATCCGAACCTTCAATACTTATACGGGAAGAATAAATACCGCTTTCAGAAACATGCCTTGTAAATTCAGAAAGTTCTATAAGAGGTTTTGATACAAATCTTTGCAAAAAATTGGCCAGGAATAAAGAAAACAGCAGAAGCCCGATAATTAATATTGTTATATTAATTAGTGAATTGGTGATATCACTTGAAAATTTGTCGGTCGAAACCCATAAATATAATTTTCCATATTTAATACCGTTAAAAGTTATCTCACTTTTTGTAAGATAATAACCAGTTCCAAAACCGGAATTGAGAGAGGAATCACTTTTTCCTATAAAAAAATCACCCGGAACAGGTGAACTTATGCTCTTTAACAATCTCCCATTATTATCATAAACCGCGGTTGCCATAAAATCGGGAAAAGTTGCCAATCCTTTAAGTGTTTCTTCAAGAGCGTTATAATCTTCAAAAGTCATTGGCGCGACACAATATTTGGCTACTAACACAGCCCGGAGGGCGCTAAGTCTTTCTACCTCCTCCTGAAAATGTTTGAATTGATCAGAAAGTATCACAAAATATCCAATTATCAGCGCCGCTGCGGAACCGAAAAAAATCATCCCGACAAGTTTCCACCTGATGGATAATCGTTGTACAAAATCCATTATCCGCTCCCCTGGATAACTTTCGCAAACTGCAGCAGTCTGAAATTAACTTTTAATCCCGCAGCCTCAATCGATGCAGGATTAACTTCAAATTTCAGCCTGTTCTCTTCGGTAAAAAAATTTATCTGCACACCCGCTTCCGCGAAACCATCGCTATCAGAAACAGTCAGTATAGGCAAGCGCCTTATTTTTCCCAGAAGTTCCTTCAACTGAGTTTTAGAACAATCTCCAATTAAAAGCATATGACAATTTATTGAATCGGGATTTTTCTGATAATCTGTCAGTTCAATCTCCTTTCCCCTTATTTTTCTTAAAGTAGAAACTTCCAATAACTCATCGTAAAATTCAACTTCTCCCCATATACCAATTCTGAATTTCTCATCTTCCTCCGAAAGAATATCATCCGGCCAGTCAATAAACCGGGTGAATCTTTCAAGGAAAACAGATTTTAATTCATTCTCACTAACCTGAGAAAAAATCAGACTGGTAAAGGATATCTGCCATAGTATGAAAAATTTGAAGAAGCCAGTAAAAGCTTTCATATTAGTTATTTTTTATGTAACTGTCATTCTCCGGCTTCTGAAATTTCTACCGCCCGTTTCAAAAAAATCCCAATAAATATTTTATTAACTTTCCGGAAAACTTGATTAATAATACAGAATACTATTCCAAAATATAACACATCTAATCAGCGAAAGTTTAATCATTTATTTTATAAAAATCAACATATTTTGCTTTTACAAAAAAAAAGATTATCAGACACAATAATACAATATCACCAATATCTGCAAACCATTATCCCGCGTTAAATTGCAGAAGACTAATTTTCAATTGGTCTTTTGTGAAATTCAGTGAGGAATTGAATATCTGAGCCTATTGTTTCTATCATCCTTTTTGTTTGTCTGTTTTCAAAAATGACAGATAATTTCTTTCATTTAATATAATCCGCCGAGCCGAAACCAAAAGAAATATTTAAAGAAATCATCATAATCATAAACCGGCAAATCCAAAAGTGATGTAACAAGGGGACTTATGGGACAAATGAGACTTTTTGTTTTTCCCCAAATACATACCAGGATTGATTGTCATTCCGGTTTCTGCCTCCTTTTCAAAATGACCTTTCAGAGGCAGCAGGCCGAAATCCAGCCCCGGTTAAAAGGGGTCTGACGTCGCTGGGCTTCGACTCCGCTCAGACAATGACTTAGAATTATAAAACCTTATCATTTTGTGTGGAATTTGACTGCGCTGATCAATTCATTTATATTTTGTCTTCACATTCATTTTACTCAGGAATAAAGATGCTCTTCAGTGAAGATAATTACCGGTTTATGTATGAAGCCCTCAGGGAAGCTGAAAAAGCTTTTGAAACAGATGAAGTGCCGGTCGGCGCGGTGATAGTAAAAAAAAATAGAATTATCGGACGGGGCCACAACCAGAATAACAGATTAAATGATCCCACAGCGCACGCCGAAATGATAGCTCTTACAGCAGCGTCAAATCATCTCGGGGAAAAATTTTTGTCAGAATGTGATCTTTATGTAACCCTCGAACCATGTATCATGTGCAGCGGCGCCCTGTTGCTGGCCAGGATAAATAAAATATACTTCGCGGCGTTTGAACCAAAATTCGGAGCATGTGGCTCACGGATGAATATTATTGAAAACAACTGCTATAATCATCCGGTAAAAATTTACTCCGGAATTTATTCTAATGAAAGCAGAAATCTGCTGGAGCAGTTTTTTCATAAAAAGCGGAATAGAAGTCTGGAACAGAGTCCCGCCAGGGACAGCAGAAAATAGCCCCGCAATTCATTGTGGGGTAAACGGGTAACATTTAATCACAAAAAGTCCCGTCAGGGACGACAGAGATAACTTTTCATCCTCTAAAATGGAACATCTTTTTTATCGTTTGCCCCGATGAATGAGAAATACTGTTTATATTGAGAGCTTGGGATATGATAATTCGCGATAAACTTCCGCGATTTCATTTTTTGAGAGGTAAGGATTTCTGAGACTTACAACCGCAAGTTATTCATGCAAATTGCGCACATAAATTATTGCCATTTTGCGTGGAATTTAAATACTATCGGACTAATTGCCAATTTCTTGCCACAGAGGAAAGAAACATAACGATTCCGGAATTAGCTGTTCTTCAACTTCACAGATACTTTGGTAATTTTGCCATCCCCGATTTTAAAAACCGGGCTGGAGGTGTCCCTTATGAGTGAATAGTCATGGGTAGCGATAAGAACCGAGGTGCCACGGGAGTTAATCTTTTTCAGTAATTGTAATATTTCGGAAGAAGTTTGCGGATCAAGATTTCCGGTTGGTTCATCGGCAAGTAAAAGAGCCGGGTCATTTAGTATGGCTCTCGCTATAGCGACTCTCTGTTTTTCACCGCCTGACAATTCACCGGGCATATTTCGCGATTTATGACTCAGGTCAACAAGGGCCAGCGATTCAAAAACCTTCTTTTTTATTTGTCTGTATGGACAACCTGTCACACTTAAAACAAATGAAAGATTTTCAAATACTGTCCTGTCATCAAGAAGTTTGAAATCCTGGAAGACAAAGCCCATTTGTCTTCTCAATTTTGGTATCTTTCTTGTTTTAATTTTCCTGGAAGAAAAATCCAAAAATCTTACCTCTCCCGAATCAGGACGCAGGTTCATATAAATTAATTGCAAAAATGTTGATTTACCCGCGCCGCTTTTACCTGTAAGGAAAACAAATTCCCCTTCGCTCATGGAAAAATTAAGGTTATTAAATACATCCTGGTTACGGTACCCGAAATCAACATTTTCAATAATTAACATATTATACCTTTCTCATTATAAATTGCGCCCTTTCACTTTCAGAAGTTATATCCTCGAAGGAAAATGAATCAAGACAATCGACAACAAAGAGACCGCCGGCTTCAGCGGCAAAAAAGTAGGATTCCAGTTCAAATATTTTCTGGTTATGGATTTCTTCAAAATAATTACCATCCCTGTCTTCAATCGAAAAAATATTTGTATGTACCCTTTTCTCCGGATCATATATTGACCTTTGAGTATAGGAATAACCGTTATAATTACCCTTCCTGTTCAGATCGGAACAATTATTATAACTATTAGCTTCAAGGCTCGCGTCAAAAGTAAGTATGCCATCTTTTGCCAGCATTGAAGAAGTTTCGGTAAATAACAGGATAAGGTCTTCCTCAGTATTAAGATAATTTATACTGTCGAAAGTTGAGTAGATAAAATCAAATTCGGAACGGAAAGGCAGTTTACGCATATCACAGCAAACACGATAACCATATCCCGGCAATGAACGCCGGAGCAGTTGCGGACTCATATCGGAAGCGATATAAATCCCGCTTTTCCAATCGAGAAATGATGTCAGCTTTCCATTTCCGGCGGCAATTTCCAGTCTTCTTCCCGGAATCCTTTCGAGATATTCATCCGCGATATCCGCGATATAATCCGCCCATTCATTATATTCTATTTCCTGCATCAGATGTTCGTAGATCTCTGCGAGGATTGTATATTCCTTCCTTAAAGTGTATTTTTTTTTCCGGCATCCGCTAATCCTTTCGGCCCAGTGATAAGAAGAGATCATACTTGAATGATCGGCCCGGTTTTTCCAGGCTATATCGAAGGCGGTTCCATGGTCAGGTGAAGTTCTGACAATTGGCAGACCGGCAGTAAAATTCACCCCGTCATTAAAATGCAGCATCTTGAATGGAATAAGAACCTGGTCATGATACATACCAAGTACAGCGTCAAATGTTTTATACAACCTGTTGGCAAAAAACGCGTCGGGAACAAACGGTCCCCTGATTCCGGGAATATTGCTTTCGGCGGCAGCGGGAATAATTATATCCTTTTCTTCATTCCCTATTCTTCCATTCTCACCCGCGTGAGGATTAAGTCCCAGCAAGGCTATCTGAGGTTCGGCAATATCAAAATCATTTATAAGCGTTGAGTGAAGAAGTTTCAGAGAACGTTTTATATTTTCTGCGGAAATAGAAGATGAAACACTCCTGAGTGAAATATGTATTGTCATCAGCGCGGCTATAAAATCATCTGAAAGAAATATCATCATATAATCTTTTGTACCATGCCAGTCGGCGAGCAATTCGGTGTGCCCCGCGAAATTCACACCCGCGAGTCCGATCGCTTCTTTTGAGAGAGGAGCGGTTATCAGGCAGCTGCCTATTTTTTTATCAGCCATTTCAAGTGTTTGCTTTAGAGAAAGATAGGCCGCCTTTCCTGATGAAACTGTTGGAACTCCGGGCGAAATATCAAATTCTCCGAAAGAGACAATATTCACCATTCCCGGTTTCAGTTTATTTTCTGAACCAGGTTTTATTATCTGATAACTGAAATTTAAGGTATGGCTTGCTGAAAGTTCTTCAAAGACATTTGCCGGACAGACAAAAATAATATCCCGTTTTCTTTCAGCAAAAAGCTGATTGAAAGTTTTAACCGCAATTTCGGGACCAATCCCGTTAATATCACCGCAGGAAAAAAATGTATACATTGACTCCTACATCAGCGCGAAATTACCCAGGCCACTTTTATCCACAAAAACAAATCTCTTTTTTCCATATTGCCAGATTTCAACAGCGTGGTTTTTATCGTTATATGATCTTTTGATCTTTTTTGGTGGTCCATATTTGATAAAAATCATTCCCCTGTCGGTATTAGCGCCATTTTTGTTGTTCACAGACCTGAAACGTAAATATGCTTCATCAGCCCGGTTAAAAAACTCATTCATTATTTCATTGAAAACAGTTTCATCAACAGGATCTTTTGGCTTCCAGAATTCCTTTATCGCCAGATAGGCGTCATCGGCAGAGAAGATATTTTCTGTCGCCTCCGAGCCAAATGTCCCCTTCATCAGTTTAGCCGCAAAGTCCAGATCAGTCAGAGTAAAAGGTTTATCAATCCATTCAGTCTTAAGCTTAATAGTATCTTCATATGATTCTCCATTCAGATACAAAACGAAATCGCCTTCCTCCAGCTTCCTGGAAAAACTGTCGAGAATAAAGATGGCAAAATTTTTATCGCGATCTTCGATGTCTAAAAAAACATGGTTTTCTTCCGATTTAAGAACCGGCACACCTGATACATGTTTTTTCAGTTTTTTCTCAAAAAGCGTTCTCTTTTCCTGAATAACAGTTGCGCTGATTTCGTTTCCCTCGTAGTTCCGGAGGGATAAAACCAGTTGATATTCACCGTTACTGAATGGGAGTGAATTATCAGCGTTCACCATTCTGAATATCTTATCACCACCATTTTGTTTTTTAACAATAAAGGGGGTAAGCGTTATACCAGGGGTGATTTCAATTTCAAACTCATCAAGTGTAACAGAGGCGGAGGAATTGCTGATATTAAGAAATGGTTTGAGTATAAACTTCCCATAAGGGAGGTCGAAATTAATTACTCCCTCGGAATAAACAGCGGGATTTTCAGTTCCCTCATAATCTGAGGCAATAACCTCCCTGCTGTCAGTTTCACGATTGATAATTTCCTTTTCTTTTTCGACCTCAATGGAAAATTCGAATCCCGCCTTGAATGAACTCTCTGATTTTACAAAAACCAGCCAGTCATTAGGAATTCGCCAGGAAATATAACATTTGGCGCCCGTTTCAAGAGGCACAATATTTGTTTCATAATAAATTGTGCCTCCCGGTTGCTGTGAGTATGCTGTCGTCGCAATAAACAGACAGATCAGAATAAAGGATTGTAATTTCAAATTTTCGCTTTCAGTTTATGGAACAACAAATCAACTATTCATGCTTGTTACAAATTCTTTGTTGTTCTTTGTTCCGCGCATTTTATCAAGCAGAAATTCCATTGCCTCGATCGAATCAAAATCACTGAGTATCTTACGCAATATCCACACTTTATTGAGAATATCATCGCTGAGCAACAATTCTTCTTTCCTCGTTCCCGATTTGTTAACATCAATGGCAGGAAATATTCTTCTGTCGGCAAGATTTCTGTCGAGAACAAGCTCCATATTACCGGTGCCTTTAAATTCTTCAAAGATAACCTCATCCATTCTTGAACCGGTATCAATCAGGGCTGTCGCGATGATAGTAAGACTACCGCCATCTTCTGTATTCCTCGCGGCTCCGAAAAAGCGTTTTGGTTTATGCAGCGCGTTTGAATCAACACCACCCGAAAGAATTCGGCCTGAATGTGGAATAACAGTGTTATGCGCCCTGGCCAGACGTGTGATACTATCGAGAAGAACAACTACATCATCCCCTGATTCGACCATTCTTTTTGCTTTTTCAATCACCATATTAGCTACCTGTACATGACGATCGGCTGGTTCATCAAATGTGGAGCTGATTACCTCGGCCTGGACCGAACGCTGCATATCGGTAACCTCTTCAGGTCTTTCATCGATAAGGAGCATTATAAGTTTTATTTCAGGATGGTTACGTGTGATGGAATTGGCAATTTTCTGCAGAAGGATTGTTTTACCACTCTTCGGAGGTGACACAATCAATCCCCTCTGTCCCTTGCCGATAGGTGAAAGCATATCCATAATTCTCATGGAATATTCACCAGGCGCGGATTCCAGTTTTATTCTTTTTGTGGGATATAACGGAGTAAGGTTGTCAAAAAGAGTCCTTCCACGGATTTTATCGGGATTTTTTCCATTCACTGCTTCAACCCTCAGCAGGGCAAAGAACCGCTCTCCATCCTTCGGAGGCCTTACCTGACCGCTCACGAAATCACCTGTGCGCAGGTTAAATCTTTTAATCTGTGATGGTGAAACATAGATATCATCGGGAGAAGGAAGATAATTGTAATCGGATGAACGTAAAAAACCATAACCGTCAACTAATGCTTCCAGGACACCTTTCGAGAAAGTAAGTCCGTCTTTTTTGGTCTGCGCTTCAAGAATTTTGAATATAAGCTCTTGTTTTCTAAGCTCACTGTATCCTGATATATCATATTCGCGTGCAATTTTATATAAATCAACAATTTTCTTGGATTGAAGTAATGAAATATCCATCGATCTTTTTGTTCCTGAAATAGTGAGTGAATAATTAACTAATTGGTAAAATCAAGAAATGTATTTGAGGGTTAATTGAGTAAAGATTTTTCTATATTGTTAGGGTTCAGCCGTATAATTACAACATAATTTTATTCAATGTAAATGTCAAGTTTATTTCATAATTTTTGTTTTATTTGTCCTATTAAATAGATACTTCCTGTAATAAGCAGGCAACTGGCATTATTTGAATTCTTAAATTCGCGGATAAATTTTGCTGGATTATTAAGTGGAATGACTTTTATCCCTGTTTTATTGGCCAGATTGAGTAAATCATCAATTGTTGCAGAGCGTTCATAATTTATATCTGTAACATAAAAATTATCAAAACATGAAGCAAGAAGATAAAACATTGAATGCAAGTTTTTATCCTTCATAGCGCCAAATATAACCGATTTTTCTTTATAATTGTTCTTTTTTTCTTCAAAAAGGTCCAGCAGCATCTCAATTCCCTCTTCGTTGTGCGCTGCGTCAAAAATAATATCAGGCCGCCGGTGATAATATTCATACCTCCCCTGGAAGCCTGTATTGCTCAAAACATTATCCAGGCCGCTCCTTAGAATAGTAATATCATTTATCCCAAAAACCTTCTCAGCGATTAATAACGAGAGCGCCGCGTTCCAGCGTTGATATTTCCCCTCCAGCGGAAGTTTTATTAAATCAAATTCACCGGAAGCTATTTTTAAAGAAGAATCTGATTTCCTAAAATGATCCGAAAGATTTATTAAATCCGAAATCTGTTTCTCATTCGAAACTCTCTTTATCTCCTCTAAAGCTTCTTCAGGCATAAATCCGGTAAAGAGAGGTTTCCCCGCTTTTACTATACCTGCTTTTTCGCGGGCAATCTCGGTATATTCTACACCCAGAATATTAGTATGTTCTTTACTTATCGAAGTGATCGCCGTCGCCTCG
>CAXXGF010000014.1:0-41551 GCA_963677445.2 Melioribacteraceae bacterium
CCTGTTGTTAGCTTTTTAGTGGGATTTTGTGCTTTATTGATTTGACGGCTTTTCTTCCGCAATTGGTTTCGGCTCCGCCATCCTGAGCAGTCACACTCAACCAACGGCTTACGTTTGTTAAAAGCTTTCATCTTCTGCTATAAAACGGAAGTATAAGATATCCTGATCCCGATAATAAAAAAACAATAACTTACAGAATTTCATTCGCAAAATAAAAACGTAGAAAATCTGACAAGAAAACAACTTGGCAGGTCTTTCTTTACCTGATCGAATAATGTTTAGAACAAATACATTGACATTGTATTATTTTTCAAAAATTCCGCGATTTCATTTTGTGAGAGGTAAGGAGTTTTAAGTTTACAACTAATTCAGGAACTGAATTTTAAAGCCAGTTGCTTTTCTCTCTCTTCCAAAATAGTCACTTGTAAAGAAAAACTAAAATGGGGCCGCCCATTTCCCGGGCGGAGCTAAAGAGAACGGCGGCTATGTTTTGATAAAATTATAATTGTTATTAAATTTACCTTCGTTTGTTTATCTTTGATGACTACCGGATCAAAAAATGCGCCTCTTAAAATACAGTACTGAAAAAATTCAAAAATTATCCTTTTATACAGTCGAAAGCACAAAGGATGTAATTTTGTGGATCGATTCGGAAGGCACAATCCACTATGTGAACAATGCCGTTTATGATCTGCTCGGGTTCAGGCCTGAGGAGGTTATCGGGAGAAAAGCATATGATCTCAATCCTGCGGAAGATTTCGCGTTCTTCCAGAACAACTGGCGCCTGCTCAAAGAAAAAAAACATGTAACATTTGAAAAACAGCAGCAATCCAAAAACAAAGGATTTATTCCTGTTGAGGCATCGATAAATTTTATTGTCTTCGAAGGGGTTGAATTTTCATGCAGTATTCTGCGGGATATAACCGCCCGAAAGAATTCAGAGAGGAAATTGCGCGAAAGCGAAGCATATTACCGAAGTCTTCATGATAATATTTCCGACCTGGTTTTTATCCTGGATGTAACGCCCGAAGGGAGATATAAATTCGCGGGTTTGAATCCGGCCGAGGAAAAAGTTCTCGGAATTAAATCGGAAGATGTAAGGGGTAAATATATTGAGGAAGTTTTCCCGGAAGAAGTTATTAATAAGATTGTCGCCAACTACGATCAATGCGTTAAATTGGGGGAAACATTCGCTTATGAGGAGAAAGTATTTATTGGAGAGAAAAAGAAATTCTTTTTCACCCGGCTGATTCCATTGCCAAATGATACAGGAAAGGTTTTCAGAATTATAGGGGTCGCACAGGATATTACAGAACGGAAAAAATATGAGAAAGAGATAAAAGACGCTCTTAATGAGGTTGAAAAATTAAAAAATCAATTAAAAGATGAAAATGTTTATTTGCAGCAGGAAATTAAACTTTCCCATAACTTTGATGAAATAATTACACAGAGCAAAAAGTTTAAAAAAAGCGCTGATGCAGGTTGAACAGGTCGCCTCGACAAACGCGACTGTACTGATCCTCGGAGAGACAGGCACCGGCAAGGAGCTGATATCCCGCGCGATTCACGGGGTTAGCAGCCGAAGCGAAAGGCCCCTTGTTAAGGTAAATTGCGCCGCTTTGCATTCGGAGCTGATTGAAAGCGAATTATTCGGGCATGAAAAAGGAGCTTTCACCGGAGCTTTTGAAAAAAAGATAGGAAGATTTGAACTGGCAAACGGCGGCACAATTTTTCTGGATGAAATAGGCGAGCTGCCTCTCGATCTCCAGGTAAAACTTTTAAGGGTATTGCAGGAAGGTGAATTCGAAAGACTGGGCAATCCCAATACAATAAAGGTGGATGTCCGTGTTATAGCGGCGACAAACAGAAACCTGAGAAAAGAAGTGGAGAAGGGAAATTTCCGTGAAGACCTCTATTTCAGGCTGAATGTATTTCCCATTAACCTCCCCCCTCTTCGTGAGCGAAAAGAGGATATACCTATCCTGGTTAAGTATTTCATTAATAAGTTCAGCGCTAAACTGGGCAGAGAAATTAATAATGTTCCTCAAAAAAACCGTTGACCGCCTGACCAAATACAACTGGCCCGGCAATATCAGGGAACTTGAAAACATTATTGAGCGCTCAATGATCATCTCAACCGATCACAAGCTTATAATCGGAGACTGGCTGCTGCCTGAAAATAATAAACCGGATAACGATGAATTTCTTTCGCTGGAAGAAATGGAACGGAAACATATTACTGAAGCTCTCGAAAAAACAAACTGGCGGGTAAGCGGCGCGGAGGGAGCGGCAAATATCCTGAAAATAAATTCGCAGACTCTCGTTTCACGAATGAAAAAACTTGGAATTTCCAGGTCATAATTTTTATGATATTTCATAATTTTATGAAATATCATAAATCTCTTTCCTCGTAAATTTCTCCTCCTTCAACATAACTCCTTTAATAACATTACTTTATATCTTCTGGCATTCCACTTGTAATGATAATCGTAGAAAAACAAAATGATTTTACGAATCTATTACAGGAAAACAAAATGAAACGAGTGATACTTATTTCAGGAGCCAGTTCGGGCATTGGCAAAGCTGTCGCCGAATACCTTGCCTCGCAGGGGAATATTGTCTATGCCGGCGCGCGGAAATATGATGATATTAAAGCGCTTAACAATATCCCGAATGTCAGGGGAGTAATCCTCGATGTCACAATTCCCGATCAGATAAAAGAAGTTGTCGGGCAGATAAAAAGAGAACAGGGGCAACTGGACTGCCTGATCAATAATGCCGGAGTAATGGGCTGGGGCGCGGTAATTGATCGTAACCTCGAATATTATAAATCTGTTTTTGATGTAAACCTCTGGGGAGCAGTTTTGATGGTCAAGGGATGTTATCCCCCTTCTTAAAAAGTCAAATAAAGCTCCTGTAATATTTAACATCAGCTCGCAGGGTGAAAACTACACTCTTCCCTTCTGGTCGCCATATATGATGAGTAAACACGCTATCAAAGCATTTACCGGCAGCCTCAGAAGAGAATTGATGCCCGAAGGTATCAGTGTTGTGGGGATTGTGCCGGGCGCTTTCAAATCAAATATGCTCAAAAGTCAGAAAGAAGCCCTGGACAAATATGAACAGATGAATTCCAGTGAATTTACATCAAAAGTTGTAAAAATGCTTGGACTTCCCATTAAGAAAAAAAGTGAACGGGGACTCTCACCAAAAATCCTCGGTGAACTTATAAATAAAATAATGAACAGCAGTAAAAGAAAGGCAAGGTATCAGCCGGGCAGAAAATTCATCCCGGATGTTATCCTTGAAAAAATGCCGACATTTATAACAGATAAAATAATAGCAAAAATTTTAAATTAAATTTAACCGGAGAAAGAAAATGAAACGTTTTATGTTAAAAATCATGCAAACTTTATTATGGAACAAGATTAAAAAAAATATCGTCACCCCGCCGGAGGTTGTTCACTTTGAAGGCAGAAAATGTATCGGGTATAAAATCACCACCACCCTTGAAGGAAATAAAAAGAAAAAAGATATTCCCCCGTTTTATCATGAGATTTATGACCATGATAAACTCAGTAAGTTTCGTTCGGGCGAAAATCAGGATATGTTCTGTATCTACGATTTTTACGAAAATAAAACAGAATTCGATTATTATGTAGCGGTTGAGAAAAAAGAAGGGATCGCGGAGGCAGACGGCTCTACAATCACCCTGCCGGCAGGCAATTATATAAGAGTTGAATTATTGAAACGAAATCACACCGCTGTCAGTCTTATCGCGGTTTACCTGAGAAAAATCTGGATTGAATTAAAAAACCTGAAACATGGAAACAGCGCCCCTTTCATGCTTTATGATGAACGTTTCCACAGTAACTATAAAAAATATGGATGCACAGATGGCAACTACCCCGGTTATCCTGTCACGTTTCTTTTTGTGCCGGTTCAATAAAATTATAATATCAGATTATTTACGGGAGAAAAAAATGGTACTGTTATCCGCAGCGTATGTAATTTTCAGCAATCATTCAGGAAACTCAGCTGTCAATAAAAAAACTGTTAAAACGAAATCTGTGAATCACAGGGGAACTATTAAAAAGGAAGGAAAAAAATGAAAAAGATATTAGTCATTTCGGGAAGCCCGCGGGCTAAGGGAAACACGCATAAAACAACCCGAATCTTCGAAGAAAAACTAAATAAGTCAGGCGAATACAACTTTGAATATATCAACCTCGCCAAAACAGATTTACAATACTGCAAAGGCTGCCTGGCCTGCATGCGGAAAGGAGAATCTTTCTGCCCCTGCAAAGATGAAGCGCTCAACCTGCGCGATAAACTGCTCGCCGCGGAGGGAGTGATATTTACATCCCCGGTATATGTTCATACCGTGAACGCGATTATGAAGAACTTTTTCGACAGGTTCGCTTATTTCTGTCACCAACCCCCATTTTATCGGAAAAACCGCGATGCTTATCGTTACAACCGAACTCAGCGGTATTGATGAAACCCTGGAATATATGAAGTTCCCTGTAAATGCCTGGGGATTTAAGATAGCCGATAGTTTCGGCATTGCATTCCCTTCATTTAAGGAAAATAAGGCTTATGAAGAAAAATGTATAAAAAGAATAGAGGAGGCAGCTTTTAATTTTCATAAGGATGTTACGGTAGGCATGGTTGACCAGGGATTCAAAAAATATATCTTCTTTAATCTGCTTAAAATGAAAGTGACCCTGCACAAAAACCAGTTACCCTCCGACTACAATTTCTGGCAGAAGAAAGGCTGGCTGAATAAACCTTTTTATAATGAAAAAAATTATTCCCTCCTGAAGAGTTTTCTGGCAAAAATAATGGTCGGCATAAGATCAAAATTTATACTCAGAAAAGTTGGCATCGTTATGCCCCGGTAAAAGATATGAACACTGAGCCGATTAAAAAACAATAATGAAAGGCAACTATTATGGAAAGAAATATAATCCCGGTTTTTATAAGGGGAATCAAAAAGATACTATCAGGGAAATATAAAAATCCAAAGCCCGGAAATAATAAAACTATTTCACTGCATTCAAACAGGCACAGGTATAAAGTATTTAAATGCACGGAGCTGAACGGCGAAACAGAAAGGGGAAAATGTTTTTTCGAGGTTGAATTCAAATTCAAAAAATGGGTTCCTGAATATTTTGCGCCAACAATCCCCTTCTTTATTGGAATGCCCGGTTTTATCTCGAAGTTATGGCTGGTTGATGAAACCACCGGGGTATATGCCGGTCAGTATATATTTGACTCAAGGGAAAATGCCATGGGGTATGGGAATTCATTCGCCCAGAAACTTGTAAAGAAATTATGCCTCAAAGGTTTTTACCGGTGGCAGGCAGTCGAAATGGATACAGTATAACATGAGAATAACATCAGTAAATAAAGAAAATTTCTGCCAAAAAGTCATTCAATCGGAAATACCGGTTATTATCTCTTTTTATTCCGGATGGTCGGGATCATGCCAGATAGTAATATCGCAACTGGAACATATCGCGGAAGAATATTCAGAGAGACTATCAGTTTACACGGTGGATGTGGAAAAAGAAAAAAAAATCGCTGACCAATATGACATAAATAAAATACCGGCCCTCCTCTTTTTTGACAAAGGAAAAATAAAAGCCAGCCTCTTTGGAATTGTTTCAAAAGGCGCTGTAGTGGAGAAGATTAAGGGGATTATTTGATAACTGCTTGAAATTGCTTCTATTATTCTATTCATTGCAGATATACATTGGTTCTATTTATCGTATAGAAACGGGGAATAGATTTTGATTGCAATCTAACGGTTTTATTTTTATATAGATATGACTTATCTTTTATGTTTTATAAAATTTGGTGTTGATTCTCCGGCGGGAAAAATGAAAATAGACAGTATTACAATACAAAATTTTAAATCAATTAAAGAAGCGCAGATTGATCTGAATAAAGGCATCAATGTCCTGATAGGCCCGAATGGAGTAGGTAAAACGAACTTCATTCAATTTTTCCGGATGTTAAATAACATAATTGAAAAGAACTTACAGAATTATGTAGCATCTTCAGGTGGCGCAGAAAGTTTATTGCATTTCGGTTCTAAGGTATCCAAAAGTATTTATTTTAACCTCGATTTCGGAGAGAACAGATACTTTGGAACTTTAGCTCCTGATGAAAATGATAATCTATTTTTTGAGGAAGAAAAAGTTGAATGGAAGAATAAGTTTAATAAAAGTTATACCTATGATATAGGATTTGGAAACCGGGAGACTAAACTCTATGAAAGGATAAAAATAGATCTAGAAAAAAAGGCTGCATGGCATGTTGCCGAAGCAATTAAATCATGGCGTGTCTATCATTTTCATGATACCAGCAGTACCTCCCAGATAAAAAAAAACAAATAACATTAACGATAATAAATTTTTCAGGCCGGACGCTTCAAACCTGGCGGCATTTTTATATCTGGTCAGTCAAAAACATGAAGATCATTTTAAACAAATTGAAAATTCAATAAAGTTAATAGCGCCCTTTTTCGGCAGGTTTAATCTTGAGCCTTCCGCTTTAAAAGAAGAGAATATCAAACTTGAATGGCATCATGAAGGCTCGGATAAATATTTTAACGCCTCACACTTATCGGATGGAACACTAAGAATGATCTGCCTGATAACTCTTTTGATGCAGCCAAACCCGCCCGATACAATTATAATAGATGAACCGGAATTGGGGCTCCACCCATCGGCAATAAATCTGCTTGGCGAATTGATCAGATCGACAGCAAAAAAAAACACAACTAATTATTTCTACCCAGTCGGTTGAGCTGGTAAATGAATTCACCCCGGAAGATACTATTGTCGTTGACCGAATAAATAATGCCTCAGAATTCAGAAGATTAAAAAGTAAAGAATTGCAGGAATGGCTGGAGGAATACTCACTTGGCGAACTCTGGATGAAAAATATTCTCGGGGGAAGGCCCTGATGAAAAAAATCCACATTCTTCTTGAGGGACCAACTGAAGAAAAATTTGTAAAAGAAATATTATGGCCATATTTCTCCCCAAAAAGCATTCATCTGAATCCCATATTGGTGAAAACAAAAAAGACTGCCGGCGCGCAAGATTTCAAAGGGGGATTAACTTCCTATTCAAGTCAGATTCGCCCGGATATTTTAAGACTCCTTAATGACAGTTCCGCTGAAACTATTACGACCATGCTGGATTATTACGGCCTTCCACAAAATTTTCCCGGCTATTCGGCAAAATCAAAAAACATCACTCCTCAGGAAAAACTCGCAGAGCTGGAGACAGCCTTAGCGAATGATATAAACAGCCCTAAGTTTATTCCCTACCTGCAATTTCATGAATTCGAAGCTCTTTTGTTTTCTGACCCGGAAATGATTGATAAAAATATTATTGGCGAAGACAAGCAGCAACAATTAAACAGAATTTTGAGAGAGTTTGGCGACAATCCCGAACTGATTAATGATTCTCCCCAAACCGCCCCGTCTAAAAGATTATTTTCGCTTTATCCGGATTTCAAAAAAACCGTCAACGGAATAACAATAGCAAAAGAAATTGGCTTGGAAAAACTTAGAGAAAAATGTTCTCATTTTGATGAATGGATTGGGAAGCTTCTAAATAAATAAAAAGCTAACCCTAAAGATTAGTATAGAATATTTCATATCATTATGCCGACATTGGGAAAATGGTTGAAATTGCTTTAGTTAAAAATACTCCCGGCCGAAGCAGGGATATTAATACAATCAAAGAGGGATTGCACCTGAGGCACATTAGAAAATTTATCCTTTATTAAAAGTACCTGCTTCCACCATCTGCCTGAAAAAATCTATCAGTGACTCTTTTGCGCTTCGGTACTCCATTTTCAGTTCCTTTTTACCCTTCGAGTTGTCGAAAATCCAGGGGTAACCTACATTATTGGTAATCATTTTTCTCTTTACTCCCAGCATCGGGGCTGTCAGCCATACAAGGAACTTCGGGACTTCCTTTTTAGGAAACTGGTATTTATCACCAAATTCATCCCTGAGAATATTTGCCATCTCGAGGAATGATTTCCTCTCGCTGGCTATTATATGCCTTCCTTTTGCTTCAGGGAAAAAAGCGGCATTATAATGGGCGATTGCCAGGTCGCGGACATCAACGAGTCCGAACTCAAAAGCCGCGGCGCCCATTTTCATTGTTCCGTCACCCAGCATTTTCATGATATTAAAACTTTCGGATGTTCCGCGGGGATTAATACCGGGACCAATTACCAGCGCCGGATTAATGACAACAAGGTCCCACCTCTTTTGTTCACCGGCTATTTCCCATGCCGCTTTTTCAGCAAGAACCTTGGAATAGGAATATGGCTGGTGATCTTTAGATGAAGAAGTATTCCACTGCTCTTCAGTGGCTATTTTTTCCGGATAACTTTGAATATCTTTTGAATCGCCAAGAATTGCCGCGACACTACTGGTCAGAACAACTCTTTTAACAGAATCTGTTTTATTTACTGATTCCAATACATTCTTTGTCCCTTCAAGCGCCGGATCAATCAGATCTTTTTGCGGATCGTCAACTTTATTTATGAATGGTGAAGCGGTGTGAAAAACCAGTTCGCATCCCCGCATCGATTTTTCGTATGAGTCGGGCGCGAGCAGATCAGCCTCAAAATAAACTATTTTTCCGGTAGCTTTTTTCGCTATCTGATTCAGATATTTCAATTTTTCCATGTTTTTGGGATCCCTCACAGGGGCATGAACCGTATATCCCTCTTCGAGCAGTTTTTCAACTATCCATCCCGCCACATATCCTGTGGCGCCTGTTACCATTACCGGTTTTGTTTTGTCAATCGTTTTCATTTTTTCCTCGTAATGAATAAATGTTCGTTCATGATATAAAAAAGCGAATGGTACATGTTAAGGAAAAAATGCGCGTGTAGAGACAAGGCATGCCTTGTCTCTACGGTAAAAATTGTGATGGTTTAATAAAATCCTTATTTTCAATCGAATTGGATTCAAAAGAAAATTGCATCCCCTATCCCCAAATCAAAAATAAAACCTGTAAACGGTTTCCGAGAAAAATTGTTCATCGGCGTTTAGAACCACGGATGGAAAATGTTCATGATTCGGTGAATCGGGGAAATGCTGGGTTTCAAGACAAAGTCCCGAGCGCCGCTGGTACTCCCGTTCGCTGCCCGCGACTTTTTTACCGTCGAGAAAGTTGCCTGTATATAACTGCATTCCCGGTTCGGTGGTGAATACTTCCATCGCTCTTCCGGTACCAGGTTCATCAAGCCGGGCGGCTTTTTTTAATCCGGCTCTTTCATCGCTCAGCACAAAATTATGGTCATAGCCCCCGGCCAGAATAAGCTGCTTATCTTTAATATCAATATCATCCCCTATTCTTTTTGAATTACGGAAATCAAAAGGGGTATTTTCAACATTCATAAATTCACCGGTTGGCACCAGGTTCTCGTTTACCGGGGTAATTGTATCGGCAAAAATCTGCAGGTTGTGATCGAGTATTTCGGTTTCCCCGCCATTCTTCAGATTAAAATAACAATGGTTGGTAAAATTAACGATTGTTTTCTGATCTGAGATCGCGTAATATTTAATCCCGAAGGAGTTATTATTATCGAGTGAAAACTCCACTTTTACTGACAGATCACCGGGGAAACCATTATCTCCATCATCGCTGTCGTAACTCAATAATAATATGACTTTATCGCCGACTTCCACGAAAGCGTCCCCCCAGAATTTTTTATGAAATCCCTCACCTCCGTGAAGGCAGTTTTTTCCGTCATTAAGTGGCAGCTGATACTCTTTGCCGTCAAGAATAAATTCTCCACCACCTATCCTGTTGGCATATCTTCCTATTGTGCTGCCGAAACATTTTGTGCCGTTTAAATAACCATTCAGGTTTTCATACCCCAGAATCACCTCATGTTTACCCCCCTTTACCATCCGGCAGCTTTATTGACTTAACAGTGGCGCCAAATTCAATGATCTCCACCTCCATGCCATTATCATTTTTCAGGGTATATAATGATGTGCTGCTTCGTTTTTCAGATGTGTAAAAATCCTGCCTGTTTATATCCATGAATCAAAGCCTGTTTTTATTGATAAAATTGCCCCGGGGAAACTATGAGGAATTACATTCCCCTGGATAATTTACCCGGGGACAAAATAATATCTATCGCTTAAGCCGGCAAATCCGACGCCGAACGGAAACTCAGAAAAAAAATAATTCTCGTCCCCGGTATTGTTCGTCTATTGTAATATATTTCCAGTACGAATTACGAGTACCGCTTCGCTGAGTATTCCTTAAAGAGTGAAATTCTACGCAAAGTGGCAAAATTTTTCGTTCTCAATCTATTTGTTTCCTAATTATTTGGGAGAATCCTGTCATATACCGTTTTGTCCTTCCCCGTCTCACAGCAAAAAACGCTGTGATCCACCCCCTCCAAAGGGGGATATTGTGTTCTTTATCCCCCTTTGGAGGGGGTGGCCCCGATGTGTCTTTCGTCGGGGACGGGGGAGGACTCAACCTGGAGTGGTCAGCTAACTTTTTCTGGTTCAGATAGTCAGTGTTTACGATTACTTATTTCGATGTACTCAATTTAATATTCTGCAAATAAATGCCAAAAATAATAGGTTTGTTACTAACAAAAATCAGCTCTGCAGCTTTTTCCAGTCGCTCAAAAATTTCTCAATGCCTATATCGGTAAGGGGGTGTTTGAAGAGCTGAGTAATAACCTTGAATGGTATAGTAGCCACATCCGCGCCCATCATGGCGGCGTCAACAAGATGCAGTGGATTACGGATACTCGCCACCAAAACTTCGGTATGATAACCGTAATTTTCGTATATAGTAACAATCTGTTCAATCAGCGCCATCCCGTCATGGCTTATATCATCCAGCCTGCCAACAAAGGGACTGATATATGTTGCGCCCGCTTTAGCGGCAAGCAACGCCTGGGAAGGTGAAAAACATAGTGTGACATTTGTCTGAATATTTTCGGCAGAAAGTGATTTTACCGCTTTGATACCATCTTTGATCAGAGGAATTTTAACCACAATATTTTTGTGAATAGCGGCCAGTTCACGGGCTTCTTTCATCATCCCTTCATAATCGGTGGAAATAACCTCGGCGCTTACAGGTCCGTCAACAACTTCGAGGATTTCGTCAAGAAGTGTTTTAAAATCTTTTCCTTCTTTCGATACGAGGGAAGGATTTGTGGTAACGCCATCAAGAATTCCCATCGCCGCGGCTTCTTTGATCTCATCAATATTTGCGGTATCAATAAAAAATTTCATAATTGCTCCTTTATTTTTAAAGAATATTTTCCATTTTAGCTGCAAAAATACGAATATTGCCAAAAACATTTTACTTTTCTTAAATAATCAGGCAAAAACAACAGATTGTTGACATAATTATACGCAGGTTTAATTGCGGAAATGAAGAATTAATGATTCTTAAAATTTAACAGCCATTTGCGCATATTACAAACACTCGCGGAACCGGCTAATTTTTAAAGTTCTTACTTGCGTCTTTGCGCCTTAGCATGAGATAAAACAACGGTAAAATATAAATTTTTCGCTGGTTTTATTTTCTTTGTGAATTTGCTGTCCCGATTCACCCTCAGGATATTTTCGCCATCAACATTTTATTACGGTTGGCAATCCGATTCAGGAAATCGAAATGCCAACCGTTTTATACATATTCTGCCTGAATCATTTCCTTATTTCATAAGAATGAGCTTTTTAACCGCTGTGAAGTCGTTAACTGTGATCCTGTAGAAATATACCTCGGTCGCGAGCCCCGCGGCATTAAACTTGTAGTCGTAGCTTCCGGCGGGCAGTTCTTTATTTACCAGTTCGCAAACTTTGCGGCCAAGAATATCGTATACTGAAAGATTTACTATTCCCTTTTCCGGAATGCCGAAGGAGATAGTTGTTTCGGGATTGAATGGATTGGGGTAATTTTGCGCGAGTTCAAATTTTTCCGGTACATCTATTTCCACTTCCACAACTTCTGAAAATTCGAAGGAGCCGTCAACATCGATCTGTTTAAGTCTGTATTGAATTACACCGCTCAAAGTTTCTGTATCGGTAAAACTATATGATTTAGGCGAGTTGCTGTTGCCTGCGCCGGGGATGAAATCAAGAGTCTTCCATCCTTCCTCAACGACAGAAGAGGGGCAGGTTCCGCTAAGAGTTCCGGTTATTGATCGTTCAATTTCGAAGCCGTAGTTATCCACTTCCGTAACCGTTTGCCATTCTAACAAAACTCCGGTTTCGGAAAGGGCCGCCGTAAATGAAGTCAATTCAACCGGCAGAGCAGATACTGCTCCCTCCTCTGTAAAAAATGCTCCATTGAATAATGTGCCGTCGTATGAACCTGCGGTCGCGTTATCCTCCAGCACAGCTTTATCAATAGTGTTAAATTGGTAATATGCAACCAGACCCGATTCATTCCCATTTAATTCTGTGTGCATATTATCGGATATTTGCTGCTGGGTTCTTTCCACATTCCAGAACCTTACTTCATCCAGCTTGCCATTATTAAAAGGGCGCGAAACAGATGAACCGCTCGCATAATTACAGCCGATATAAGTTGTCGCGTCCGGGGCGTTAAAATTTGTACCGGAATAACTATCAACAAGATTGCCATTTATGTAAAATGAGGGGACACTTGACTCATCGAGTGTAAAGGCGATATGGTACCAGCCTGTGCCGATATCTGTTCCTGTTGAGATCCATCTGACCTGGTTGTAGAGACCTACCAGTTCATTTCCTTCACTGTCAAGTGTTCCATTCCCGACTCCTATGGCATAGCCGTTATTTCCGTTTCCCACAGTTACAAAAGCTCCTTTTTCACTTGCCGTAGGAAGATAAACCAGGAATTCTACGGTTACAGGCGCTGTACCCAAGCCCATATTTGAATTTACCAGGGCATAATCATCCAATCCGTCAAAATTAAGCGCCAGGTTGGAACTTGTGCTTGAAGTTGTTGATATGCCTGAATTGCCCGGGGATGTAGAGGTGAGTATATCATAAAACCCGGAAAATCCGTTACACTCAAAAACCTGAAATATATATTCGGTTTCAGGATTCAGATTTTTCACAGTTACTGAACTACTGTTCCCTGAATATACACAGTACCATCCTGTGCTTCCTATTTGAGTTCCCTGCCCAAAACCGATAGAAGCGTGATAGGAATTAAAATCAACCGGAGAGGCAGAACCACTGTTCCCTTCCCTGGCGAAAACCATTCTTGATTCACCATTGCCGTTAGTCCAGCTTAAATCGGCTGAAATCGCGCCAACATTTGAAATCACAAGATTGGATACCTGTGTAGTTGGTTCGGTGATATTATCAGTAAAACCTTTCAAATATGGATAACCATCATTGATATCTGATGAAATGGCCCAGGTATTTGTAAAATCCCAGCCTGAAAAATTACCCTGCACTTTCATTTGAGCAGTAGTATAACCTGTACCCAGAGGGCTGCTGCCTTGACCCGAAGTCTCTGTATCCCAGTATGATGATGTGGCTGAGCCCGAATATCGAATCCCGACAAGACCTCCTGTAGTTCCGCTACAAACAACACTCCCGGTACTGTAGGAATTTGAAAAACTGCCGGCGTTAAATGCCCCGATCAAACCTCCAACTCTCGAACCGCCTCCGTAAACTGAAGCAGTTGTGTAGCAATTAGAAACAGTAGCGCTTTCAAATACGTATCCAACAACACCGCCGCAATTATTTCCACCGCTACAAGAACCAGTAGAAAAACAATTCTGAATTATCCCGCCTCCTCTCAGCATACCAACGGATGTAGCTATAGAGTAGTCATAACCGCCAGCGTAAATACTTGCATCAACAATAGCAAGATTTTTAAGAGTTCCGCTGGAATACCCTATTAGCGCCTGGAAATCTGAACTCCTGTTTATATATAAATCTGTAATAGCGTAATATTGTCCGTCATAGGTGCCTGTGAAATAGGTTGACGAATTTCCAATTGGCGACCATCCGGCGCCGTCGTTTAAGGAGGATGTTTCGGAAGCATCGATATTCGCGGTTTGTATATAATATTTATTCCACCTTGAAGCGTCAGCCGATATCCACACAAGTTCATCAAGAGTTGAGATTTTATAAGGGTCTTCCGAAGTTCCGCTGCCCGAAGGAGCGCTCGTATATCCGGCTGTCCATCTGGAAAAACCGTCAAGACCTGATAATGTAAGGGTATTATCCGAGGTATTAAGGCTGCCGCCTTCTTCAGTCCATTCTGTGCCGCTATTTGTTGATTTTAAGAACTGAAGATCAGCTTCTGTAATGGAATTAAGTTCATTATCATTATAATTAAATACCAGGGTTGCGTCGAGACTGGTGTTGTTAGTCGGGGTAATATCATAATATCTTAAGATTGCGGTCCCATCTGAAATTGTCGGTTCAGCGTGGCCGCGGGTGATAACTGTGCTTCCCATATTGGCTGAAGTTGTAATCTCGGCGCCCATACCGCCAACATCTTCAGATGAAATGTTGCTCAAAGTTCTTGTAGTGGTAATAGTCCCGGATGTGCCGTAAACCCTGCCGGTTTCTTCAACGAGCAATGCTGATGAGCCAAGTGTTACTGTCTGCCCGTTCAGGTCCAGATCGCTTTCGACAAAAAGATATCCGTTTACTGTAATACCGGATGAAAGAGTAAGGCTTGAGGATGAACCAAAGACAAAGTTATTGACAGTCGGAGAACCTGATACCGTAACATTATTTCCGCCGGTATAACTGTAAATACCAATATTGGAGGATGAACCGGGGGCTGAATTATATGACCAGTTGGCACCAGCGCTCCATGTTGTGCTTTCGGCGCCGATCCAGGTATTAAACGCCGAAGAACTCACCCAGTCGGATGATCCATCCATATTTGCTAATGTTGCGTTATGTCCGTTGGATGTCCGGTCATAAAGAGTTGTGCCATCAGCCTCATCGAAGCGGTAATAGGTAAATAAACCACTCTCGCTTCCGGTCAGAGTCTGTGTCATATTTTCCCTGATCTCCGCCGCTGTTCTCGCGTCCGACCAGATGCGGGCCTCTTCAATATTGCCATCAAAAAGTCTTTCGTTACCATTTCCGCTTAATAGTAAAGTTCCATTTCCACTTGTGATTGTACCTGTCTGGTTAGATGAATTATCAAGAACTCCATTAATATATAGCTGCATCGAAGAACCATCATAAACTCCGGCAACATGATACCACTGATTTGTGCTCAGCAGTGTATTTGCCTGTAATTTAACCTGCCCGCTTCCAAAATCCAGTACAAATTGAAGCCGGTTATTTTCAATTCCCCCGTCACCAATCCGGAAAACAACATTTTCAGCCGAGTCTTTAATCAAATCCGATATATTGGCGTCGGAAGCTCCGTTAAAAGAGCGGGGATATATCCAGGCTTCAACTGTTATCGCCGACCCGGAAAGGTCCACACCTGAAGCGTGCGCATAATTATTGCCTCCATCAAAATCGAGCGTTCTTTTTGGACCGGCAAACGCGCCTGATGTCTGCCAGGTTGCGTTAGTAATAGTTCCGTTTGTCCCCCCGAATGAAAGATTATCGGTTAAGGTTGTGCCGCTGCCGTCGCTCATTTTGTAATAGGCGACAAGGTTTGACTCATTGCCGGCAAGCTCTTTATACATATATGTTTTTATTTCCGATTCACTTCGTACATCACCCCAGTACCTTACCTCATCAACTTTTCCATTCGATAAAATTCTGTTGCCCGAATTACCGGCTCCGATATAGGAAGGCGATGATGGTGAGCTTGCGGAAATAACACTACTGACCTCGGTATACACATTTTTTCCATCCAGATAAATATTTACCTGGTTATTGGAACCAATTGAAAAAGCTACATGATGCCAGCCTGTGCCGATATCCTGCCCGGTGCTGATCCATCGGTTCAAATCAATAAGGACAAATAATTTGTTTCCGGAATCATCAAAACTGGTATTGCCAACACCAATTCCATATCCTGAGTCATGTGATCCGACTCTGGCAAAGGTCCCTGATTCGCTTGTGCCCGGTATAAATACCCAACATTCTACAGTAACGTTTGTCGTTCCAAGGCCGAAAGTAGAATTGATTGCCGCGTAATCATCGCCTCCGGAAAAATTCAAACAATAGTTTTGAGCGTTTATGATTGAAAACGCACTTAAAATAAGAAACAGCAGAGTTACCCTTTTCATACAAAATCCAGATAAAATATTTTTAAAAAATTTGAAATACATAATCAAATTATCGGAAAAACAGGAGAAATATTTATTATTTTACCATCGATTATTGTAGCGATTTACCAATTAATACAATATGTTTGCGTTCCATTACTTAAAAATACTTTTCCGGGAATTTATTACTGATATGAACTATAATATCAATTCGGTTTTTTTTCTTGCCATAATCATTTTGTTTGCGGTTAAACCTTCTGCAACCCCGGCACAATCAATCTACAATAGGATTGATAGTCTTGAATATCTGGATGAAACTGTATTACCTGATTCAATCCGAAAAATTTGCTGGTATATATATTTGAGAGAACCTGACGCATCGATTGGTTATGTTGAATATTTGCTTTCCAGAACGGAGAGAATAAATCCGGAAGCCTACCTTACCGCGCTTGCATTTTCCGTTACATACAATGACTCCGATAAAATCAGGATGCTCGACAGCATATATTATCTGGCTAAAGAGGAAAACCTGTTAAGAATAATGGGATGGACTTACGAAGCAAAAAGCGAATATTATAAAGCCCATGAAAAATATGATTCATCGATGATATCTATTCTGCGCGCGCGCGATCTTTATGAAGAGGGTGGAATTACCGAAGATCTTGTAACCGTTATGCATAACATCGGCGATCTTTATTATGCCGCCGGTGAATATAATGAAGCGGAAAAGATATATCGCAGGATTCAACAAATGAAAGGCGCCCCTGATCAATGGGAACGCTGGCGAAAACGCACAATCCGAAACAACCTGGGTTTGATCGAGATTAAAAGAGGTAATTATAAGAAAGCCAGGGAACTGTTTAACATCTCGCTAACGGAGGTTAGTCAACGTAATTCCGCAATTATCGATTCAGTAGCTATCGCCTATATTTACAGCCGGTTATCCGACATTTATTTCCTGATGAACGATTATGAAAACGCATTTAAAAGCTACATTCCGGGAATAAAAACCGCGCTCAAATGTGACCAATATGAATTCGCGGCTAATTTATATTTAACAAGAAGCAAAATCTTTTATTATTCAGAACAATTGGATTCAGCTCTCCACTACGCTAAATTAAGTGAATCATTATCACAAAAGAAATTTAATTCCCTCTCCTTTAATACCGAAATAACTTCTTTTATCGCAAAAATTTATGAAAAACTTCGCGATGATAAAAATCAATTGCTCTATTTTAAAAAATCATCAGTATTAAAAGATTCACTGGTGCAAAAACAAAACAACTGGAAATACCTTCGGCTGCTCGCCGAATATGAATATGACGCGTTGAACAGAAAATTATTTATGGAAAAAAGCCTGAACCGGAATTTAATATTCGGATTTATTTTTCTGGTGTTTGTCTTAACAATTATTCTGGTTCTTTTTCTAAGGTTAAGGCGCACAAATTTATATTTGGTTTCAAAGAATATTGAAGCCGAATCAGCAAAAAAAAGAAAAGATAAACAAATCATCATTGAAAATAATCCAGCAAAAGAACCAGATAATGAGGAATTTTCACAGTTAAATCAATTAGTCGAAGCGCTCGAAGAAAAAATGAAGGGCGAGAAACTTTATTTGCAGAAAGATTTAACAATCCTGAAAGTGGCGGAACTACTCGGCACCAACAGAACATACCTCTCCAGGGCGGTAAATAATATTTTGAAGATTAGTTTTACAGGATATACTAACCGTTTACGGATTCAGGAAGCTATTTCTAAAATATCCTCCGGTTTTTTTGATGACTATACCATTGAGGGTATCGCTACCCATTGCGGATTCAACAGCCGGTCCTCTTTTATAAGAGCATTTACCGACTATACCGGTGTTACTCCCTCATTCTTTATAAAACATGGCTCACAAAATAAAAAAGAATAATATTCACCTTTGATTTCACATTCCGGTGCCCGCCAAACCGGAAATAGTTCACCTGTTTGGTTGCTGACGGAATAACTGACTCTTGATGGAGTTCGAATATAAATAGCCCCGGCTGCTTGATATGGCATATATGAGCTGCTATGCTGAATGCCTCGAATATTAACAATCCTGAATTTTCTCCATTTACCGGTAATATTCTTTTATCCACCGATTTTCCGGATGTAAGCAGTCTCTTAGAGCAATATATTTGGTTAAAATATTTCTTACAACAAGGTTTTATGGAACGAAACAAATTATTCAATAAAGATTTTTTCCTGCTCTGGCAGGGTCAGACTATCAGTCAGATAGGCTCCCAGATTTTTTCGATTGCCCTGATGTTCTGGATAAAACATGAAACCGGCTCAGCTACATTAATGGGAATGGTTATGATGGTATCGATGCTGCCGGCGGCAATTCTCGGCCCTGTAAGCGGAGCGATTGTTGACAATCTTCCAAGAAAAAGGCTGATAATTATTTCCGATGTAATAAATGGTATTAATGTTATTATGCTTTCGGCAGTGGTATATTATTCACTTCTCTCCGTAGAGCTAACGATAATAATGATCTTTATTATGGCAACTATCAGCGGACTGCTTTTTTCGGTTTTTAATCCGGCTATTACAGCGTCAATCCCCGATCTTGTTCCAAAAGAAAAATTGCAGGCGGCTAATTCAATGCAGGAATCGATTCATCAGCTCTCTCTTTTTATCGGACAGGCCGCGGGGGGAATTTTGTATATGCTGTTCGGGGCGCCCCTGCTTTTTCTTTTTGACGGAATTACATATCTTTTTTCCGCGTTCAGTGAATCATTTATCAATCTCCCCAAGCGGAAAATCATTAAGCACGAATCGCTGAAAGCTACTTTTCTTCATTATAGAAAAGAAACGCTTGATGGTTTAAAATATGTCTGGAATGAAAAAGGAATTCGTTTCATTTTCCTCTCCTTTTCGGTAATGACTTTCTTTATAATGCCCTTTATCGTTCTTCTCCCCTTTTATGTTGAAGATACTCTCGGCCTTTCCCCCGACTGGTATGGTTATCTTTTCGGAGCTTTCGGGCTTGGTTCAATAATCGGTTACCTTGTTTCGGGAGTAATAAATCCAAAGGGAAAATTTAAGGTAGTCAGCGTTCAGCTTTCCATATTGTTTGTTGGGGCCATGATGCCGGTCTTCGGATTTTTAACTTCCGGTTATTTAGCCGCTATTATTATGTTTATCACCGGGATGGCCGACGGATATTTTACCGTAAATATTATAACAGCTCTTCAGCTTAAAATCAACCCTGGTATGAGAGGACGTGTTTTTGGTGTGCTTAATTCATTATCAATCGGGCTCGCCCCGGTGGCAATGGCTCTGGCCGGAGTAGCGGCTGATATCCTTAACAAAAATATTCCCCCGATATTTATCTTTTGCGGAGTATTTACTTTCATCACATGCCTTGTTTCTGTCCTGAGTCCGCACTACAGGAAATTCCTGGAAGAAGCGAAACCGGATGAAGCGAATCTTGAAAAAGATCCTTCCCCGGACTGAGCCATTCGGGACCGGACACAAAAATTCTTTTCTTGCTAATAGTAATTCGGAGAAACAATTGCGAAACAGGGAACGATTTTATTTAAGATCAAGTTCAAATTATTTCATAATATTAAGCTCTCTATAGCTCACAATGCTCCCCCGGTCCTAATGACTCCGGAGAAAAAAGATATCCATTGGGAATCGTCACTTACCTGGTTTTACTGACCCGGCAGTTGTTCAAGAAGTTCTTTGTCATCGGGTAGCAATCCCGCTTCTGGAAGCCTTTTTGTCAGTTCAATCCAGTTAGGGTCTTTTTCAAATATTTCCTTTAATAGTGGTATCGCTTCCTCAACTTTGCCGGTTTGGGCCAGAGTAATCGCGGTCCAGTATTTAATTTCCAGACTTTCGGGATAAAGCTCCGCGGCTTTACTGTAATATTTGAATGCCTCTGCTATTTTATTATTCGCGAGAGCTTCATCGCCTGAATTCATATTCGCGTAAGCGCGGTGAATTTTCACCAGTCTTCTCATCTCTTTTATCGGCTCCGGATGATCTTCTATCCTTAGATCTACAATTTTATCTTTCCATGACTGCCCGCTCTTTTCACCGGGCACAATTAAAATTGCCGCCGACTGACGTCCTCTTATGTCACCTCCCTCATTCTGGGCAGCTTCAAGAGCACGCATAAGTTTCTCAAGAAGGTCCCCATTTGTTTTGCCATAAGCGTCGGCCATCGCTTTCCATACCGTTCCCTTCTCCATCATGTTGGCCTGGGCTGAAAATTGCGCTCCTCTATAATGTCCCGCCTCTCTGATACAGTTTTCCCCTGTATGAGTGGCAACATTTCCATTAATATCTATCATCGCGACCTGACGCACATCCCTATTTTCATCTATCTGTAATAATGCTTCCAGCGCCTGATTAGCGGTTTTTCCCCCTCTTATAAGTTCAAGCCCGAGAGGACCATACGAAACCTCAACAAATGACTGGGTCGCGACAACTCCCACTCCCGCCTCGGCCCAGGTAACCACACTGCCGACTGAAAACCAGTGAGACTGCACTGCCACTCCCATTTCACCTGTCAGACTATCCCGGGCAACAATTGAATATGTACTGACGGGCATTATTGACTGCTGACACAACAGGGTGGAAAATGATAAAATTATAATGAGAAAGATTTTTTGCATTCCATTCTCCAAATGTTAATTCATCAAAGAAAAAGAAAATAATTGATTAAATGGAATGAATCAAGGAAAAGGGAGGTTTTAACTAATTAGGCAGGGCATACGGAAAACATAAAACGGGTGGTGCCCTCTGATCGGCTTCTAAAAGGAGGTGCGTGATCTGGTTCTGATCTGTTTTCCGATGCTTGTCTGCCTAATTAAAATTTATAAACTTTTTTTTACAGCCATTGAAATACTGATACACTGCTGATCTATTACTTATTTCGCCGGTCTTACTTGTACAATTAAAAAATAAATCCAATCACCTTTGAAGAACGATGGTAAATTATACAGTAAACGTTTAATTAGCGTCGCATCCTATCGGATAAGACCAGAAAATTGATTCAAAATAGTAATTTATTTAAATAAAAAATGTATCTTGAATAAATTAGCGAATAATTCATTATTCTCACGGGAAATCCTCAGACATCAAAGCGGCGATGTTTGTATGAAATCCAGGTAAAAAATTTCGCTGCAAGACCTCTTCAGTAACAGTAATAACTATCACCCACATAAAAGAGATTTCCCAAGAGCCGTTCTGATTTATTTATTGATCTGAAAACTTTCTTTCTTCTTTATACATTCGGAGGGTGTTTGCCCGGTGAGTTTTTTAAATACTCGGTTGAATGAGGATTTGGAATTATACCCGCAGCCAATAGCCAGCGAAAGAAGAGTCTCTCTTTCATGATCACCATTTTCAATTTTTTCCATAAATTCCTTAATCCGGTATTCATTTATATAATCATGAAAGCTCATCCCTGCCTTTTCATTTAATGCCTGGGAAATATTATGAGTAGAATGGCCTGTTGCCTGCGATAATTCGGAGATGGTAAGTTTAGGATTTAAATAGGCTTTTTCTTCACACATCCAGGTTTTTACATCACTTAGAATCTTGATACTCTGTTCTTCTTCAAGTCCCGATTTTTTATACTTCTCCTTATTAGTTTCTTTTTTGTGATCATCATTTTCAATCACAACCTTTCTTTCAACAAATATATCTGTCTGCTTGAATCCAAAATATCCGAGAAAGAGAGCAAGGATACTGGATATAGCGAAAGCGTGTCTCAGGTTCTGCTCAGCTGTTTGAAACGCGAAACTTTTACTTCCGAAAATATCAACAAAAACAATAATCCCCCATCCTGTAAGAATGAAAATCAATAAAATATTGAGCCAATTAAAATCGATACCTTCTGACCATGAAAAGCTTTGTTCAATATTTGCCCTGTGTTTTCTTAACAAAATAAGGGCATAAATTATATAGAAGGGAATATATATATACTCAAGAATTGAAATGATCACAAAATGATAAGGTTTATCATCCATAGAAACATCAGAATAGAAAAAACAGTCGCCAATATCGGGAATAGCATTAATAAAATAAAGGTAATAGATGCCGGTTATTACGTAGGGAAGAAAATGTACAAGAAGCCCTTTCCGAAATTTATTTTCAGCTTCAGTGCTGACCCTTACATAAATATATAACAAGGGCGCGAAAAGAAGCTCAACATTTAAGATATAATAAAGTATCTCCTGGTCATCATATTCGAATCCGATATAGACAATAATATAAGTGATCCCCCCGACAATAAACAGGAACGCGAGGATGTAATCAGGCACGCTTTTTTTCTTTTTGGTAACAAGAAATAACGCCAGATAGAGAGCATACAACCCGCCTATAAGAATCATTATATTCATTGTTTTTGTCATTCCGACAAAATGTTTAATTTCAGGAACATTCTGATTTTCTTTCAGAAAATTATTTGACAATTGTTATTATTTGAGCTTGGAAAAGAATAGGAACTATTATCAGTTTATATTTAAAATTTACAAATTTTCAGATTAGGAAAAAAGGGAATAAATTGTTCATGTAAATATCTCCAGGGTAAATACAATTAAAATTTGTCCGGGAAAAAATAAAAGGAGCTGTTAATATTGAGAATTGCCCGCGATAATTATTTGGTTTTCTTCTGTTTTTTCATTTGCATTAGTAAAATTTATTTGCAATATTCATTTTCAGCTTAGGCAACTTAATAATAATATTCCTGCTTTATATGACAGAATATTGAATTTGCCAGGTTATAAAAACGAGTCGTACTCGTATTCATGGAACATCCCTCTGGGAGCGAAGCGGTACTTGTACTCGAAAAAAGGATGACGATTACTCTGTAAGGAGTTAAATTCTACGCAAAATGGTAAGTTTTTTTTATGTTTCGAGAAATACCACAAACTCACCCTTGCCATAGGCATCCCAATGGGAAAATCCCTCTACGCCACGGCGCACGAAGTCTTGGGAAGCTGAAAGCGCCCGCCTGAAGCGGGTGAGAGGAATTTTAAGACACCCCCTCTTTTTTCGAGGCTATCGTAGAGGGGGGCGGAGAATGAGTTATTAGTGTAAAATCTGGAATATCTACGTAGCCCGACTCTGGCTCTGCCTGCTTAGAAATAAGGCAAGCGCGTCAAACCTTTAATACTTGAAATCGTCTTAGTATAAAAAAAGTCTTAATATATGGTGAACAGATGTCATTAAACCCGCTGCACGATCAGAAAGTCTGGATAACGATGGCCGCGACGGCAGTTATTCTTATCTTTCTCCTTTATCCCTATACTCCATATAAAGGGATTAAGCTTGAAACGACACGAGGGGAAGCGAAAGAAATAGCCGCGCGCTTTTTAAATACCGAAGGATTTGATATAGAAGGATTCAGTATCGAAGGATATTTGAGAGACAATGATCTTGTCAACAATCATATATTGAGAAAATTTGGTAATGAAACATTTCAGGAAATAATGCATTCTGAGGAATGGCCCTCGTTTGGATGGAGAATAATCTTTCATCAGAACGTTCCCCCGGGAGAAAAAAGAACCCGATATATTGTATTCCTGAATCATCTTGGTAGGGTTATCGGATATTCCCGTGAAATTCCTGATAGCCTGGAAGCAGGTTATGTCAGTAAAGTCGAAGCTGAAGAAATCATTACAGATTTCATCGAGGCAAACAGCATATTTAATATTTCTGAATTTGAACTGGTTAATACAAAAGAAGAAACACTGTCGGGGCGCACAGATTATTATTTCAGGTGGGAAAAAGAGTATGAAAAACTTGAAGGAAAACTGGTAATAAATGCCTCTGTCCAGGGAGAAAGAGCCGGAAGTTTTATATATAACTTTGAAACTCCCGAAATAATACCGTCGCTGAATTCATCGCTCGCGTTATTCGGAACAATTAGTTTTATCGTAATATTTTTTCTTACGCAGTTTGCCATATTCATATTTCTCCGGAAATATCATGAAGGTGAAGTCTGGATAACAATGGGCCGTAATTTATTCCTTCTCTATTTTGCTGTCTCACTTATTAGTCTGATTAATTATTGGCCGGAACTTGGCAGAGAGGTAAATTTCGGCGCCGATTTGTTTACGACAAAGGTGGTTGTATTCATTATCACCGGATTGATTGTTCATGTAGTTTTGAGCATACTTGTTTTTTCCACCTGGTCGGTGGGTGAATCCTATGTAAGAGAAAACGATCCGGACAAAATTATCGGACTCGACGCGTTTTTGAAAGGCAAGATATTAACTGTAAGTTTTGGCAAATCACTTTTTAAAGGCTTTGCGATAGCAGCGGCAGTTCTGAGTGTTTACCTGACTTTTTCAATCATTCTGAATAAAGGCAACGGAAATGCTTTCATAAGTCCACTGCCGGTACTGGATATATATAAACATAATATACCGGGATTATATATTCTCACTGAAGGTTTCCTCTCCTCGGTTCTCAGTAGTATTGTAATTACCTTTTTCGTTATCAACATCACATACCAGAGATGGAAGAAAAGATGGCTGTCCATTCTTCTCTCCGGTATAGCCACTTTGTTATGCAGCGTGATTGTTCAGACACCCCCCGATATAAACATTCTGTATGCTGATCTATTAATAAGTTTCGCGGCCGGCTGCTTTTTCGCGTATATATATATTAAATACGACCTTTTAACTCTTATCAGTCTTCACCTGCATCTTTATGCCGGCTATAAAATTCTGGCTCTGATTCCCGGTGGTGATTCCTGGTTTAATATGAATTTTCATATAGTTTTCGCGGCTATTCTGATAACACCCGGAATTTACATAATAAGCCTGATCAGAAATGAGGAATTCCATACCGAAAAAATTGGGATGCCTTCTCATATAAAAAGGATTACTGAAAGAGAGAGGATGAAAAAAGAGCTGGAGATCGCAGCGAAAGTTCAGCTCAGCCTTCTGCCGAAGGAATATCCATTGATTCCCGGTTATCAGATTGCAGGCATTTCTATTCCGGCAAAGGAAGCAGGAGGTGATTATTATGACTTTGTAAAATTACATAAAGAAAAGACTGGCGTAGCTATTGGTGATGTTTCCGGAAAAGGTGTGGGCGCGGCAATATATATGACTCTTACAAAAGGCATACTTCAGGCGCACGCCGAAGAGAATGCCAGCCCGTCAACGGTTTTGGGAAAAGTCAACAGGCTGTTATATAAAACAATTGAAAAAAACACATTTGTCAGCATGTTCTATGCTATTCTGGATACAAAAAATCACTCTCTTACTTATTCCCGCGCTGGTCATAATCCGGGGATTTTTTGCTCAGGCAAATCAGATGAAACCAAACTTCTGATGAGCAGCGGAATTGCCCTCGGTCTTGAGGAAGGAGCAATATTTGATAAAACACTTTCCGAGGTGACAATAAATATTGATACCGGGGATGTAATTGTTTTATATACCGATGGTTTTACCGAAGCGATGAATAAAAAACGTGAAGAATTTGGTGAAGCTCACCTGATGAAAATCATTAAAGAATTCAGGCGCCTTCATCCTGGTGAAATGATTGAAACAATCCTGAAAGAAGTACATAAATTCACCGCTGATTTTCCGCAGAATGATGATATGACAATGGTGATTGTTAAAAGAATGGAGAATGAAAACCGGCTCCCGGAGTAATCGGGATATAGAAAAATGATTTAAATTTTTGTTTCGTAAAGTTTTTGTTTTTGGCTTCGGTTCAACATAAAATAATTCAAAAAGCTGTTTTAGCTGAATGTACTTTATCCTGTATTAAATAACTGTGTGTTCTTTGAGTGACTCCTCTTCTTATCCGGCTGAATTCGAAATAACAAATAACAAATAAAAAAAATCATATGGCAAACCAGATAGATAATGATCAATTTCATACCAGCAACCCCGCTGAGTTTTTCAAATTTATATCCGGCATTCCAATGATGTTTTATTATTCTTTTCCTGATGAACACTCTATAGATATAAAACTGATGGGAGGAATAAAAAATATCACCGGTTATGAGCGGGAGGATTTTGAAAATGATAAGCAGCTCTGGAACGATATAATTCATAAAGAGGACAGAATTGATGTCTGGAAAAAAATCCAGGAACAGCGACTGAGGAAAAAAGGACTTGATATACAATACAGAATAATAAACCGGAATGGGGAAACCAGGTGGATGAGAGACTGTTCCTACTGCATACTCGATGAAAAGGGGAAACTTGAAAAAACCGAGGGAATTATTGAAGATGTCACAGATATGTCTGAAGTCCGGTATAACCTTGAGAAAAGTGAAAACAGATTGAGAGCAATGACATGGAACGCCCCGGTATATATAGCGCTTGTCAGCGCTTCAGATCTCCGCTATCAGTATGCCAATAATATGTTCACTACCGGATTTAACCTTAAAACCGAAGAAATCATCGGTAAATCTATCCCCGATATAATAGGGGAAGAAAACTTCAGCTACGCTGAAAAGTTCATCAATATTGCCAGAGAGGGAGAAAAATCGGAATATGAAAATATTTTTAATATTAATGGCCATAAAAGATGGATAAGAGTAAATTATGAGCCCCTTTTTGAAGGGGGTATCGTGAGAGACCTTGTTGTTATAGGTTATGATCTTACCGATATAAAAACAACCGAAGAGCAGCTTAATGAATCAAAAAAAAGATACCACCTTTTATATGACAACACTCTCGCCGCGATTTACCGGACAACACCGACCGGGAAAATCATCGACTGCAATGATAGTTTTGTAAGAATACTTGGTTTCGAATCCAAGAAGGAATTGCTTGAGTTTGAAGCCAAAGAACTTTATTACAATAACGCCGACAGAAAAAAATTCCTCGACGAAATAAGAGAAAAAAAACTTCTCAGGAATTATGAATGTAAATTAAAACGCAGGGATGGGAAAGAAGTCTGGCTGCTGGAAAATATAGCGCTCGTACAAAATGAGAATGGCGAGGAGGAAATAAACGGAACCTCCATCGATATTACAAAATTGAAAAACACATCGGAACAAAAAAGGAAAAGTGAAGAAAATTTAAGAAAGATTCACCAATCAGTTCAGGCTGGGATTGTCCTGCACCGTAAAGATGGCGCTATAGAATATGTTAACCAGATGGCGGAACAAATTCTAAAAAAAACGGCAACAGAAATTGAAGGTAAAACCTCTCACGACTCCGAATGGCAGATGGTTTATGAAGATGGTTCAGACTGCCCCGGAACAGAACATCCCGCGATGATTACTCAAAGAACAGGCAAAGCGACAAGGGACCAGATAAGGGGTCTTTATGCGGGTTCAAAAGAAAATATGATATGGCTGCAAATTAATACCGAACCAATTTCTTACGATGAAGAACATGCGCCCTATCCTGTTCTGGCAACCTTCATCGACATTACAAAATTAAAAACAACGGAACAGGAACTGAAAAAAAGGATGGAGGAGGTTGAAAGATTCAATCAGTTTATGATTGGACGGGAATCACGAATGATAGAATTAAAAAGAGAGGTGAATGAGTTATTAATAAAACTGGGTGAAGGGAAAAGGTATGATACTCCTGAAGAATAAATAATGTTCAGGACAGTTGAATTTATCTCCGGGATTAGTTATTCAAAAAACAAGATGCTTCCCCCGTCAAACATTGGGCCCTGGTAAAGTTCTCTGTATGTAAATCCCCCCTCCGCAATTATATTCTTTATTTCCTCCTTTTCCCGCAGATATTCAAGACTTCCGATAAAATAAATATTAGTTCCTTCAATGCCGCAGCACCCTCCTATCAGACCATAATTTTTATATGGTAAAACTATCTGTCCCGGCTCAACAAAAACTCCCCATAAGCCTCTGCCGGATAATTCCCGGTCAATCTTCCTATCGGAGGTCAGGAAATATTTTTCTCCGAAAAGAAGAGTGCTGCATCTCGACATACCCTGTTTAACATTAATAAACTCCAGATCGGCACATAATTCAATTATTTCGGGTGAAGCTATATCCTTTTTATGAATGTAATAACCACAGCCGGAAGCAACATTATATCGCGCGCACTCCGGATATTTTATGCCCGGTTTATTCCCTTTTATCAATTTGTATCCGGCAGCGGATATTTCATTCAAAATTTCCTCGGGAGTTTCAGGCGCGTGAACAACAATATTTTTATGATTAAAAAGAAAAAGATCGGGATGGCATGAAAGATAATCGGGTAAAACATTACTGCTTTTCAGTAGTAACAATTTCCCTTCTTTTCTTAACCGGGTAATTGCTCCCCCTGGAATATCAGCTCCCGCAATAATCAACAAAACATTCTCTCCCTTTAAGTGAAGAATCTTCGATCACCGCTATTTTGGTAAACCGGATCTTCAATTTGTTTTTGTTTTCTGAATTATAACCATACACATAATTTTTCTGTCCGGGCGGCACATTAATGGTCAGCTTATCTCCTTTGACTCCTTTTAGCTTTGATTCAAGAGTTTCCCACCAGAGATAAGTAAGCACAAGTTCACGAAAAGAAATATGAAAAGGCCCGGCTACAAGATCATCTCCACTGAGAAGCCCTTCGGATGGATGGAGCCCGACACGCAATATTTTTATCCCGGCAGATTCAAATAGTTTATAAATTGAAGCCGCTGACGCGACAGCTTCATCAATAGAAAGGGGTTTGTATTTTCCTTCATGATAAAGCTCCTCCAGCTCAGTTCCCCTTATTACAAGCGCCGGGTAAATACGGGTATTATCTGCCCCCAGTCTGATAATTTCTTTAGCGGTTTTAATACTTTTTTCAGGAGTGTCGCCCGGCAAACCGGTCATCATCTGTAAACCAAGTGTAAAACCGGCATCTTTTATCAACTCCGAAGCGTACCTTGTATCATCGGCGGTATGACCTCTGCCCGAACGCTTTAGAACTTCTTCATCAAATGACTGAGCTCCAAGTTCGATTATTTTCACGCCATATCTCTTTAAAAGGTCAAGAATTTCTAAAGAAATATAATCGGGGCGCGTGGATATTCTCACACCCGAAACCCTGCCTGCCGATATGTAAGGAGCGGCAATTTCCAGATATTCTCTTATCAGTTCAGGTTCCAGCCCGGTAAAGCTTCCACCGAAATATGCGATCTCAATTTCTGTTTCACTCTGATTTGACGAAGCAAGGTAAAGATCGATTTTTTCCCTGATCTCAGCGGGAGATGGTATTTTTTCCTTTCCGGTTATTTTTTTCTGGTTGCAGAAAACACATTGAAAAGGGCAGGCCAGCTCGGGAATAAATATCGGTATGGAAATATGTTTTTTCAATTAATCACTTTGAAATAGGTTATACTTTTAACATCGTAAACTGGCAAAACAAGGACAAAAAAGAAGGTATCATAAAAAGTGGGACTCCCGGAACAACGGGGACTCTCGGCATCTTATCAATATCAAACCAGATTAATTGTTATTATGGTTTTTTGCGTCCTTTGCAAAAAGACCATCCGGAGACAGGCAGGCAGGCAGGAATCTAATGCCGAATTTTACTGCCAATCAGCTTAAAGCTTTGCCATTTTGCGCAGAATTTCACTTTTTACAGATTACTCTTATTTTTAACAGACCTTTTCCCTTCCGATGCTGTAATAATCGAATCCCGAGTTCCTCATCTTATCAAGGTTAAAAATATTTCTTCCATCAAAAATCACAGGATTTTTTAACCTTTTTCTTATCTCTTCAAAATCGGGGTTACGAAATTCATTCCATTCCGTTAAAATTAATAAAGCTTCACCGCCTGTTAAAGCATCATAATCGGAATCGGCATATTCTATTTCATCATTAAAGAAAAATCTTGTATTTTCCATAGCGGCGGGATCATAAGCTTTTATCTTCACCCCGTCGGCGAGAAATCTTCTGATCAGCTTTATCGATGGCGCTTCTCTCATATCATCAGTGTTTGGTTTGAATGACAGCCCCCATATCGCGAGTTTTTTACCCTCAAGATCTCCTTCAAAATGTTCTTTAACTTTATAATAAAGAACTTCTTTCTGATCTTCATTTACATTGTGTACTGAGTTAAGAATTTTAAAATCATAACCAAGTTCACTGCCGGTTTTGATAAGCGCGTTTACATCTTTCGGGAAACATGAGCCGCCATAACCAATCCCGGGAAAAAGAAATCTTTTGCCGATTCTTGTGTCAGTGCTGATTCCCCTTCTGACCATATCAACATCGGCTCCCGCTTTTTCGCAGAAGTTGGCAATTTCATTCATAAATGTAATCCGGGTTGCCAGGTAAGAGTTCGCGGCATATTTTGTAACCTCGCTGCTTTTACGATCCATAATAATAATCGGATTGCCCTGCCTTACGAAAGGTTCATAAAGGGCTTTCATTTTTCCGGCGGCATATTCACTGTCTGTTCCAATCACAATTCTGTCAGGTTTCATAAAGTCTTCAACTGCGAAACCTTCCCTTAAAAATTCAGGATTTGATACAACATCAATGTTCTCAAGTCCCTGCTGCCTGAATATCTCTTCCACCCTGGCTCCGGTCCCGACAGGAACAGTGCTTTTATTCACAATAATTTTCTTTTGGGTAATATTTTTCTCTTTATATAAAGCAGCGATCTGTTCACTTACCCCCATGACAAATTTCAGGTCGGCGTGGCCGTCTGCTCCCTGGGGAGTGGGGAGACAGAAAAAAATTATATCATTTTCGAGCACAACTTTATCAAGGTCACCTGTGAAATGAAGCCGTTTTTTGGCGATATTCCTGTAAAAATAAAGATCAAGTCCCGGTTCATAAATTGTCAGTTCGGCATTATTAAGTTTTTTTATCTTTTCAGGATCATTATCCACACAAACAACATTATTTCCCATTTCGGCAAAACAGGTTCCTGAAACCAGGCCGACATATCCTGTGCCAATAACCGCTAAATTCATAATTCACTCCACTGGATTAAAACTTTTATACATTCAAAACACAAAAATAAGCATAAAAAAAATAAATCGATAACCATATCCGGCAGAGCAGGAAACAAAAAGAAAATTACGAATTACGAATGGAGCCTCCCGGTAATATTCCAGGCTTCCACAGGAAAAAATCAATCAGGATATCGATTTGCATTTGGAATTCAATTATGTAAATTCATATATTAAATAATTGACAAATATTCCTCCGGATGGGATGAATGAGTTTCAATAGTTTCAGAACCTTATTTCTGATGATATACTTTTTTCTGCTCTCAGCGTTATTTTCCCAGACAGAAGCAGGGGCGCGCTCAACCGCTGTGGCCGGAGCGGATATTTCTTCGGCGGGAAATGTTTTTGCCCATTTCATTAATCCTGCGGGGACAGCATTCCTCGGCGGCAGGGAAGCGGGAATATTTTATTCTCCCGCCCCGTTCGGGCTGACCGAACTCGCGAGCTCCAATGTGGCCTGGTCGGAGCCTTTTGGTTTCGGAACGATCTCCGCCGGGTTTAATACTTATGGCTTTGAACTTTACAGAGAAACAGGATTATCCGCCGGGTTTGCCGGTATCCTTAATCAAAATCTTTCTTATGGCTTTTCCATTGAATATCGCAATATAACGATTAAGAATTATGGTTCCGACGGAACGGCAATATTAAATTTTGGCATGATATATAAGATCACAGGTAAAATAAACGCCGGATTTTCCTTTAATAACTTCTTTCGGGCTTCGGTTGGTAAAGAAACGGGACAATTGCCGGTGTCATATAACCTGGGTATAAGTTACTCTCCCGATCTAAATTCCGGTCTTTTTTTCGCGGTGAAAAAAGAATTGGAACAGGACTTTTCAATTCACGCGGGTATTGAATACTATATTATAAAATACCTCGCTCTCAGAACAGGAATTCGCACCGAGCCGGACAGCTATATCGGGGGAATAGGAATTAATTACTCAATATTTAATCTAAACTATTCCGTTTTAACTCACAGCGACCTGGGACTTACACACCAGTTTGCCGTAATAATATCTTTCTGGAATGATAAATAAATTCTTTGTTCCCGGTAATCTTTTCAGACCTTCATTGCTGTTCTGTCTTTCGGTTTTATGCCTGACAGCCAAGGCGCTTCCACAACAGGATACACTAAGCTGCTATGATGAATCGGGGGAAGAGTTTCTGGAAAGTCTTTCCGGAGAAATTGAAGAGCCCCTTTTAGCTGAAATAATTGAAGAATTGCGCGATAATCCGGTTTCGCTTAATGACGCCACCCCTGAAGAACTACTTTCTATTCCCTTCCTTGATTACGCGGTTGTAAAAGGAATAATAAATTACCGAAAAAGAAATGGCCGCTTTTTCTCAATAAATGAGCTTCGTAACATCGATGGTTTTAATCCCCGGCTTCTTAAGTTTATCAGACAATTCCTGACAGTCGGCCAAATCGATAAAAAAAAGAAGCCGGAAAATAAATCATCGCCTTTCAATTTAATTTTCCGCGCAAGGATAAAGCAGGATCTCCAGCCCGAATATGGATATCTGAACGGGAATTATTCCGGCAGCCGCATGAAAGTTTATTCCAGACTACAAATAAACTATGCCGGGAAAATTGAAAGCTGTTTATTATTTGAAAAGGATGCGGGAGAAAAGTCACTTACTGATTTCAGATCATTTAATGTAACAGTTAATAATTTCTCATTTTTTGACCAGGTTATATTTGGCGACTACCTGTTGGAATTTGGACACGGCCTGGTAATGTGGAGTCCCTGGACATTCGGAAAGACAGTTGAAACTCCCGCCCTTATGAGGAACGGAAGAGGAATAATCCCTTATAAAAGCGCCGGTGAGGAAAAATTCCTCAGGGGTTTCGCTATATCCGCGGCAGAGGGTCCGCTATCATTCGAATTGTTTTATTCAAATAATGACAGAGACGCTATCACAAATGAAGCGGGAGTAATAACATCACTTCCGGAAAGCGGATACCACAGAACAGAAACCGAATCTTCCAGAAAGGATAATAGCATTCTTTCCACATGGGGAATGAGCGTGAGTTATTTACCTCTCGAAAATCTGAAATTTTCCATTTTATATTATAAGAACCGGCTCAACCGGGTTAACAACAACCCATCCGATTATTTATCTGCTTATTCGGAACTTAGACTTGGGAAAGGGAAATTTTCATTAGAAGCGGCAAAAAATAACAACAAAACAGCTTTCCAGGGAAATATCGAGCTGAACTTATTAAAAAATCTGGCAATCATATCTTCAGTAAGAAATTATCCTGAAAACTATTACGCGCCATTCAGCGGAGCCTGGGGCGAGAGATCGAACACATCGGGTGAAAGAGGCTTCCTCACCGGTTTTCGGCTTAACACTGTCTATGGCAATATCTCAGGTTATTATGATATGTTCAGTTTTCCGTCCGGTTTTTCAGAGGGGAAATTCTCCCGTTCCGGAAATGATCTCAACATCTCTTTCCGATCAGCTAAATTCGGGCTCATGCGATTTAATCTAAAATTCAGTTCTGAAACAAAAGAAGAGGATATTCCGGAAGAGAATAACTTAAGATTGGTTAAAATCACTTCCGGGAAAACCAGGGGAGAGTTGATTTTTTTATCAGGTAAAAATATTGTTCTGAAGACAAGAATTGAATACCGGAAGGTCTCGAAGCCGATTAATGAACAAGGGATACTTCTGTTTCAGGATTTTAAAATGACGCCGGTAAATAATATTCTTATCAGAGGCCGGTTTATTTATTTTCAAACTGACTCCTTTAATTCGGCGATTTATGAATTTGAATCTGCCCCGGCAGGCGACATGTATAATCCGGCATTATTTGGCAATGGAATGAGGTGGTACCTTCTCATAAAATACAAAATCAACACATTCCTGCACGCGGGTTTTAAGTATTCCGAAACTATAAAACCGGGTGGAAAATCCATTGGAAGCGGGCTGCAAAAAATTAATGGAAATATTGATAATAATCTCTCTTTTCAGATTGATTTCGCATACTGAAATTTGTTACATTAACTATAACAATTAACTTTTCTTTGTACATTTCAGCTACAGAGAAAGGCAACTGAAAAAGTATATTTTTATTAATCAACAATAAAAAAAAGGACAGGAATATATGAGAACCATAGTTGCAATGCCGGGTGACGGAATAGGAAAAGTGGTTCTTCCCGAAGCGATCAGACTTCTGGAAGCGGCCGGATTTGAAGCGGAATATGTCCATGGGGATATCGGTTGGGAATTCTGGCAGAAAGAAGGGAATGCCCTGCCCCAGCGCACAATTGATCTTCTCGAAAAGCACAAAATCGGACTTTTCGGAGCTATCACAAGTAAACCAAAAGACGCGGCGGCTAAAGAACTGGCCCCCGAGCTTCAGAACAAAGGTTACGTTTATTTCAGCCCTATAGTCGGACTAAGACAGCATTTTAATCTTGATATCTGTACACGCCCCTGTAAAGCGTTTAAAGGCAATCCTCTTAACTTCATCCGCAGAGCCGGTGATGGATTTGAAGAACCCCCGGTTGACGCGGTCATTTTCCGTCAGAACACTGAAGGACTTTATTCGGGAATCGAATGGACCAATCCTCCTAAACATGTCAGAGACGCGCTCGAGACTCATCCGAAAATGAAGAAGTTCGCCGATACCCCAAGCGAAGATCTCGCGATTTCAACAAGAATTATCACCCGTAAAGCCGCGCAGAGAATTCTTCGCGCCGCTTTTGAATACGCGAAAAAACATGGTTATACCAATGTTACCGTATGTGAAAAACCAAATGTTCTCCGCGAAACATCAGGAATGATGCTTTTTGAAGCCCGTAAGATAAAAGAAGAATATCCCGATATCCAGCTCTGGGATACCAACATCGACGCCCAGATGATGTGGCTGACTAAAAACCCTGAAGATTATGGTGTAATTGTTGCCGAAAATATGTTTGGCGATATCATCAGCGACGGTTTTGCAGGTCTCGTTGGCGGACTTGGATTCGCGTGCAGCGCGAACGTTGGTGATGAAGTGGCAGTTTTTGAGCCCACTCACGGTTCAGCTCCAAAATATGAAGAGCTTAATCCTTCAATTGTTAACCCGATAGCTATGTTCCTCAGCGCTTGTATGATGCTCGATCATATCGGGGAAACAGCAACTGCCGAAAAAATTCGTAAAGCTATCGCCGCGGTTATCGAGGAAGGTAAAGTCAGAACTTATGATATGATGAAATTACGGGGCAGCGCCAAAGTTTTTGAGCAGGGCGCCTGCAACACCCAGGAAATGACTGACGCGGTTATCAGCAAATTATAATTCTTTCTGATGAGCGGCTTTTTATCGCTGCTCTTTTTATTTACAGAACTCGCAGTGAAATTTTGACCTCAGCCCCGGCCCCTCTCCTTATGAAGGAGAGGGGAGATTTAAACGCCTTAGGGGATATAGTAACAAGCAATAATTTGAATCACCAAAAACGGGATACAGGAATGAGAGAAAAAGTAAAAAAAATATGGCCCGAAATTGAATGGATAAAAGATGAGGACCTGAAGGAAAAAACTCTTCAGTGCTGGATTTACGCTATCGAGAACAGTGTGCTCGAACCGGAAGACCTTGAAAAAATTCCATTCTCATTGCTTATCGACAATTGTCAGATATCTTTTATGAACCACAAAAGGACATGTGTCCAGCTTGCGGTGGAAATGGCAAAGGTAATGAAAAATAATTTCGGCGATGAAGTTGAAATTGATATGGACCTTCTTATTTCAGGCGCCATTCTTATCGATGTCGGCAAGCTTATCGAATATGAAATTGTTGATGGTAAACTTGGCACAACAAAAGCAGGGAAACTTGTGCGCCATCCCTTCAGCGGAATTTCTATTGCCGATCGTTTTGGGCTGCCCTATGAAGTGCAGCATATAATTGGCACCCATTCGAAAGAAGGTGATCTTGGCAAACGTACAGTTGAATCAATTATTGTTCATCATGCCGATTTTGTAAGCTTTGATCCGTTCAGAGCTGAAAAGCGAATATAAAACTGAAGTATGGAGAATGTTTATGTCGCAAAATTTAGTTGAAAAAATAGCAGGCAGATTCGCGGTAGGATTGGAAGAAGGTGAAATCGTAAAAAGCGGGAGTTTTATCTCTATCCGTCCGGCCCATATAATGACTCACGATAACACCGGAGCCGTTATTCCCAAATTCAAATCTATTGGCGCCACAAAATTCGCGAATCCGCGGCAGGTTGTTCACACTCTGGACCATAACATCCAGGATAAAAGTGAAAAGAACCTGGCGAAGTATAAAAAAATTGAAGAATTTTCCGCCTCCATGGGGGCAGATTTTTACCCGGCAGGAAGAGGTATCGGACACCAGATAATGTGTGAGGAAGGTTATGTATGGCCAGGCACAATGGTGGTGGCTTCCGACAGCCATTCGAATATGTATGGCGGCCTTGGCGTGCTCGGAACTCCTATTGTGAGAACAGACGCCGCGGCTATCTGGGCCACAGGCAGAACATGGTGGCAGATTCCCCCCGTCGCGAAAGTTCAGCTTAAAGGCAAACTTTCAAAAGGAGTTGTCGGCAAAGATGTTATCATAGCTCTTTGCGGGTATTTTAATCATGATGAAGTGCTGAATCATATAATTGAGTTTTCAGGAGATGGCATTGAAGAGCTGAATATAAACCAGCGACTGACCATCGCTAATATGACAACCGAATGGGGAGCCCTTGGCGGTGTTTTCCCGATTGACAAGAAAACCATTGAATGGCTCGAAAAGAGAATCGATGTTGTCGAAAAACGTGGCCTGGCAGGTGTGCCATCCGATTCCGACGGCAACGGCGTTCATCCGAGACTTAACAAGACAAGACTGGAAGAATTGAAAAATTCAGTACCCGAACTTCAGCCGGATTCCGATGCCTGGTACGCGAAAGAACTGGTTATCGATCTTTCAACTATTCAGCCTTACGTGGCGGGCCCAAACTCCGTGAAAGTTTCTTCTACTGTCGCGGATCTCTCAAAAGAAGATATCATAATTCATAAAGCTTACCTTGTATCCTGCGTTAACAGCCGCCTGGATGATATCCATGAAGCCGCTGAAATACTCAAAGGCAAAAAAATAGCCGAAGGAGTTGAGTTCTATATCGCTGCCGCTTCCAGCGAAGTACAGGCAGAAAGTGAAAAGATTGGTGACTGGCAGGCCCTCGTTGATGCCGGGGCTACAGTTCTTCCTCCCGGATGCGGGCCATGTATCGGACTTGGAGCTGGTCTGCTCGAAGATGGTGAAGTTGGCATATCAGCTACAAACCGCAACTTCAAAGGACGCATGGGTTCTCCTGATGCCAGGGCTTATCTCGCTTCTCCCGCTGTTGTCGCCTATTCAGCCCTTAAAGGTAAAATAGATTTTTCATGGCAGGGTGAAATTAAAGAGATAAAAGGTGAGATCAGAACAAATCCAAAACCTGCCGGTAAAGCCGCATCAGTAAAAATCATTCCCGGATTTCCTGAAAAACTTGAAGGTGAAATACTCTACTGTCATCAGAATAATCTGAATACCGACGGAATCTATCCGGGTAAGTATACCTATGTTGATGACTTCAAACCGGAAGATCAGGCAAGAGTTGTAATGGAAAATTATGATCCTGAATTCGGCAAAATCGCTGAAGAAGGAAATATTCTTGTCGGCGGTTATAATTTCGGCACCGGAAGCTCGCGCGAACAGGCGGCCACGGCGCTTAAATACCGCGGCGTTAAACTGGTGATTGTCGGATCGGCAAGCGCGACATATATGAGAAACGCCCTCAATAACGGTTTTCTTGTGGTTGAACTGCCCGAGCTCTCCGATGATCTGAAAAAGAAATATGGTGAGGAAAAACTAACGGTCAAAACCGGAATTAAAGCCGAAATAGATTTTGTTAAGTCAACTCTCAAATTTGATGGAAAAGAATACAGTTTCAGTCCCGTTGGAACAGCCGCCCAGGAACTGGTTGTAGTAGGCGGACTCGAAAACTGGGTAAAAAAGAATCTGGAAAAATAATCAAAAGGTTTATAAATATGGAAAAATCAATCTCAAGACAAATAGCGGAATTTGCCGTTAATCTTAAGTATGAAGATCTGCCCCAGGAAGTTGTATATGAAGTAAAGAGATATCTTTATGACTCTGTCGGCTGCGCGTATGGTAGTATGAAAACAAAAGATGTGAATATTCTCAAAGATATTTACACAGAAATGGGGGGCAAAGAGGAAGCCACCCTGTTCGGATTCGGCGAAAAAATTCCGGCGGTAAACGCCACACTTGTTAATTCACTTATGATAAGGGCTCTCGACTTTAATGATATTTACTGGAAAGAAGATCCCTCACATCCGTCTGATATCATTCCCGCTGCTCTGACAGTGGCCGAAATGGTCGGCGCGTCGATGAAAGATGTTATTGTCGCGATCGTTCTCGCTTATGAATTTGAACAGCGCCTCTGTCTTTTTGCTGTTCCGGGAGTCCGTGAAAGAAAATGGCACCACGCTACACTTACTCAGTTTGTTTCTCCTGTAGTCGCCGGAAAAATTCTCGGGCTCACAGTCGATCAGATGGTTAACGCTATCGGCATCAGCGGCTCACATAACCATACTATCGGTTGTCCGACTGCGGGTAAACTCACCATGATGAAAAACACTGTTGACCCGATGGCTGTTCAGAGCGGCGTTTTCGCGGCGCTGATGGCTCAGAAAGGTTATTCAGGCACCGAGAAAGTTTTCGAAGGAAAAGAAGGATTCATGGATTGTTTCCTCGGCTGGGATTATAAAGAGGAAGCTGTCGCCCCGATCAGGATGGAAGGACGCGACGCCGGCGCGGAACTGCCTGACTGGACCTGGGATGTTGAAGCGCTTGTTGGCGGACTCGGCGAAAGCTGGAAAATTCTTGAATGCAGCATGAAGGCATTCCCGACAGAAGCTCTTACTCATACTCACCTGAGCGCCACCCTGAAAGTGGTCACCGGCAATAACATTAAATATGATGAAATTGAAGAAGTAGTGATAACTACTATCGCCCGCGCGTGCGATATTCTTTTTGATCCCCATAAATACCGTCCCGAATCAAGGGAAACAGCCGATCATTCACTTCCCTATTGCATCGCGGCCGCGATTGTCGACCACAAGATAACAACAAATTCATTCTCTGAAGAAAAAATGAAAGATCCCGCTATCTGGGAAGTTATCGACAGAATCAAAGGTGACGCCTCGATTGAATTCGAAAAGATGTTCCCGGCAAAACAGCCTTCAAAAGTTGTCGTTAGAACAAAAGATGGCCGTGAATTCTCTGAATATCTTGAATATCCAAAAGGTGATCCGCGCGAACCGATGACAATGGAAGACCTTGAGAATAAATTTAACGCTCTCAGCGATCCTCATCTCTCTAAAGAAAGACAGGCAGCCGCAAAAGAAATGATTTTCTCCTGCGATAGCCTTGACGCGAAAACTTTCATGAAAGAGCTTGTTGTATAAAAAGGTTTTCGCTTTTACATCCTGGTAAAGATTGCTCCAAAAATATTACGAGCTTCTTTACGTGGAAATTAGTTTTTTGAAAAGAAAAAAATTATCGGTTGGGTGGGTTAGAAATTTAACCTCACTCCAATCCCTCTTATGCCGGGACGCGCTTGCGGCCTTAGCCATAAGAGAAGCTTTAAAAAGTCCCTTCCCTTTATAAGGGGAGGGATTTAGGGTGGGGTTGTGAGAAAAACATTCTTGACTAAACACAATTTATTCACTCCCTCCCGCAACACTGAAGATATCAGTGAAGTTATTAAATGATAATAACTTATATTATTTTACGATAGATTTAACCAGGTAAATGTTATGGAAAATAAAAAAATTGCCAATGCGGGCAAACTTGGTGATAAAGTAAAATCGGACTGCCATGTAGAGATAGAATTGACCGATTCCGGCGGCGTTAAGTTTAATGTAAAAAGTAAAGTTGAAAGCATGTTCGGAAAGAATATCCGGAAACAGCTTGAAGAACTCGCGAACTTTTTTGAACTTAAAAATGCCGTTATATCGCTTACAGACGCCGGAGCGCTGCCCCATGTTATATCGGCCCGGTTTGAAGCCGCTCTTAAAAAACTTCATCCCGATGAAAAAAAAGAATTCCTCCCGCCGATGTCGGAAATGAATAAATATGGGACAAAAATTGACCGACTTCGCCGAAGCAGACTATACCTCCCCGGAAATGAACCAAAGTTCTATGCCAACGCCGGCCTTCATCAGCCCGACGGAGTTATTCTTGATCTCGAGGACAGCGTTTCACCGACAGAAAAAGACGCCGCCCGCTACATTGTGAGAAATACACTGCTTACCACCAACTTTTATGGCGCCGAAAGAATGGTCCGCATAAACCAGCTTCCCCGCGGACTGGATGATCTCGATTTTGTTATTCCTCATAATCTTCATGTTATATTGATCCCTAAATGTGAATCAGCCGAAGATGTGAAGAAGGTTGAAGAAAAAACTTTACAGATTAAAAAAGAAAAAGGCATTACAGGGGAAACATACTTTATGCCTATTATTGAAAGCGCCCTCGGAGTAATCAAAGCTTATGAAATTGCCACAGCTTCCAAATATAATTGCGCTCTCGCGGTTGGACTGGAAGACTATACTGCCGATATAGGCACACAAAGAACCAATGAAGGAACCGAAAGTTTCTTCGCCCGCTCCATGGTGATTATCGCCGCCAAAGCTGCCGGTATTCAGCCTATTGACACTGTCTTTTCAGATGTTGCCGATATGGATGCCCTCAGAGAATCTGTTCTGGAAGCCAAATCATTAGGATTCGAGGGGAAAGGCTGTATTCATCCGCGCCAGATTCAGGTGATTCATGAAGCGTTTGCACCGACTGACGCCGAAATAACCAAAGCGAAAAGAATAGTTCTCGCTTTTGACGAGGCTGAGAAAAAAGGAATCGGAGTGGTTTCGATTGGAAGCAAGATGATTGACGCTCCGGTTGTAAAACGGGCGCAGCGTGTAATCCACCTGGCTCTTCTGAATAATTTGCTGAATGAAAACTGGAAAGAGGAAGGAGCTTAATATGAAACTGAAAAAAACGCGGCCGGAAGAATGGTCCCCCTCGAAGTAAACGGGAAGAAACAGGTTCCTTTTATGGGCGTCGGCAAATACCAGCCTGAAGGTAATAAAGCCAAACCTCCGATAAGAAGCTGCAGCGACTACCCTGCGGATGGAAATAAAGTGGTTAAGAACCTCGAAGAAGCTTTAAGAAAAGCGGGTCTGAAAGATGGAATGACAATTTCGACTCATCACCACCTCCGCAATGGAGATGTGCTGACAAACCAGCTTTTTGACACAATAAAATCAATGGGAATTAAAGATATCCGATGGTTCCCGAGCGCCTCTTTCCCCTGCCATTCACATCTTATCCAATACCTTGAGGATGGCACAAT
>CAXXGF010000015.1:0-7995 GCA_963677445.2 Melioribacteraceae bacterium
GCCCCGGTTTATCTTGACAGGACCGAAAGAATATTCACCGGTTCAAAATGGATTATCGGCTGCTCAATTTTTTTGGGACTTTTCATGCTTTATATGGTTGGTTTTACTACTTTCCTGATAATTCACGTCATTGGCATAGCTTTTTACATTATGTCAAGCCGGGTGCCGGTATACCTTTTTGAAAAGAGAATAAACCGATTTAGCCGTAAAGGTATTATCGGGGGACTTATGGGAGGACTATTTATTGGCATGGGCGCCAAACATTATAAAAAATACTCGGATGGCACTGTTGAAAGAGATTATGACTCCGAACTTTCCGGAGGCGCGCTGATGATAGTTTTGCTGGTAGTAGCAGCAATGATTCTTGGTTTCCTCGCAGCGGCTTTAGGGGTTGTAAACTTTATTATGAATTATACTAATAACTCGGTAATGCCTCAGAAACCTGAAAAATGGTACGAAAAACATTTTGTAATGCAGAAAAACGTAAATTAAAAAAATCAAACTTTCAGGGGGGTCTTTTCAGGCCTCCCTTTAAAAAATATCATCCTTTACTGAAAGGCTATGCTATCATCTTTTTGAAGTAAGCCAGGTGACCGCGTCGGAATATGTATTAAAACATTTCACCTGCCATCCCCTGTTAATTGAAGCATTTTCATAAAAACGGGCATTCCTTCTTTTTTCCTCACTATCCGACATCACAAGAGCTATCCGGCTGAAACGGTCCAGCTTTTCTTCAACATATTGTTTTTCAGGGAGATCCAGCAGCGCTGTCAGGGGACCTTCAAAGACCATTTCCCTGATATCGACCAGGTAACCATTTGTCGAATATTCTTTTCCCAGTTTTATTCCCTCCGAGGTAGCTTTGTGAATTTCGTCGCCTGTGGTAATTCCTGTAAAGTTATATTCAACGCAATTCAGCGCGCTGTTATATTTAACACTGCCGGGCATAATTATCACTCCTCTCCGGGGAAATATTTTTATGGAAATTAAGCTGAATAATAAAACTTTATCCCATGTTTTAATAAATCAGTGATTTCCCAAAAAGCTCCACATAATTTATTTGTGAATATTCAGGGAGAATATTTATTAAAAATGCACAATAGAAATAAAAAAATCAATCCCCCGGGATGATTTTTTTAATGAGTCGACGACAGATGAAAGATAAAGGTTAAGTGAAAACCGTAAGCATCCGGTATTGGCAAAATTGCTTATAAAATTATGCCCCGGTTAATTATCCGGGGCTTGAATTTTATCGGGATAATTATTGCCATGATCTGGAATGTCCGTCACCCCTGTGACCGCCGCCTCTGTGACCGCCGCCGCCTCTGCGATTTCCGCCTGTCTGGTTTTTTTGTGGTTTTGCTTCATTTACAATTAATACCCGTCCTTCCATTTCAACACTATTGATTTCTTTAATTGCTTTTAACGCGTCTGTTTTGGAAGGCATGGTAACAAATCCAAATCCCCTCAGTTCGTTAGTATAATGATCCTTAAGTAATTTGACTTCTGTTACTTCACCATGAACTTCAAATAGTTCTTTTACTGCCTGCTCATTGGTTGATTTGGGAAGATTCCCGACATAAATATTCATTTTAAGCTCCCTGCTCAAAATATTATTATAAAATATACCAAAAATCGCGGTTGAAATTAACGGAGGGGAATATAAGATAAACTAAATGTTTGGTTAAATCAAAAACGAAATGGTAGATTAATTTAAAGAATAATTATAATCATTTTTTTTATTGGAACCTAATTATATCTTGCGCAAGTGCAATCTGACACATCAGTTAAAAACGAAAAATACCATTTTGAATAACATCTCAACGCTCTTATAAGGAATGGGCGGATGTTTAACGCCTGTTTTTATTGCAGCCAGATTTATCATTCAATGTTTTATCAGAAATCGTCTGCTATTGATAACTGACAGTTATGGGATATTGATATTTTGAAAAATACTCCTGATTCTGCTGAATACTTTTTCCTTATCGACAGAATCAGGTACAAGAACCATATCCGGTCACAATGCTATTTTCACCTTTCTTTCACGGTCGCATTCTCCCGGCCATTCCGTGGCAGACTTAATAATACCCGCTCCATTATCGCTTGGAATTCGGATAGCGATATAAAGTATATCAACAACAGTCCCGGCGGGAATATTCGCGGAATATCATTTAATAATCTTTCAGCAAATAAATCATCCCCATACTCATCAGTATGATTGTCAACGCAGTTAAAACTTTAATTACATCCGGAATATTTTTCCTTTGACACGACATAGAGACAGTGGTTATTCTTTTCTTTTATATTATGCACAAAATTATTCTGTTAATTAGTCATCAAGATAAATGTTCATGTGTTCTCTCCAATGCTTATTCCAAAGCACCGATTTTAACTCTTCATATACATTAAAGACTATCGGACAAATTGGATAAAATTGAATAATACCGAGCAAACGGGAACTGAATTCAGTTTTTTGAAGAAAAGGAAAGGAGGCGCATACCGCAGGTCTGTGCTGATAATTTATACATTTATTATTTCTTAGAAACGGGCATGGCTCTTCTTTAAATATATATTTCCCCTTTTCTCCTTTTACCTTTTCGCAGTAACCATCTTTTAAATCCTCCTTGTCAACCCGCATTCCCTCAGCAAACCTGTTAATATCCTCTTCTTCAAATTCAGGCCGGAGTACCTTACAGCAGTTCGCACATTTTGTGCAGTCAATTTTCCGGGAAACTTCATCGTTTATTTTATTTACAAGTTTATCAAGCCTGTCTCTGTCAATTCCCAGCATTTTGATATGCATCCTGAATCTGTAATTTTCTCTCTCCTTCTTTTTACCATATAATTCAATTTCTCGCAGATCAATATTAAATTTCAATTCCCCATCACCTTGTTTGTTTCCGGATACCTGTTTGTCACATATCATGAGTTCATTGAAAACCATAACGCTTTCATGCTGCTTATGCCATTTTTTCTCCGGCTACTGAATATCACTAAATTTCCTTTTATTGTTCACCTTTTGTCATCTGAAGCAAAATCTGATCACCTGACAACATAAACACAGCCAATACATTTTAATCACGAACTCACTTTGAACAATGATATAAAAAGAAAAGGGAATTAACAAATATTGTGATTATTCAGGGATAGTTTTTTTTTACAATAGCAGCAGGAGTGAATATTTGCCGCGGATTTTCCTGGTATACACCGAAAAAACACAGAACAGGAATAGGGAGATTAGAAAGATTGACGGGATCTTAGATAACCATCGAAATCCAAATCGAAGTCGTAATCGAAATCGTTTTTTAAGCAGTGATGTGTTTTTTACTCTTCACTCTCCACTAAACACTCTTCACTTCCGGCTTGCCAGTTTACGATTACGAAAAATAATTAAATTTTTCCTTTTGGTTCCGGCTCAGGAATTAACAGGATCGGCAACTTCTTCTACCATCGGGGCAAAGGGATCCATATAACGCTGCCTTTTTTCATCTTTTATTTTATCAATATCAACCATAATCAGTCCGTCGATACAATTTTCGAAAGCCGGATCCACACTAAAACAAAGAAATTTAACCCCGTTATCATCACATAGTTCTGAATAATGTTTATAAAGTATCGGCACAGTCATACCAAAATCTTTCATTTTGGTTTTCAGAACCCTGTAATCCTCCTTATGGGTTTTACCGGTAAACTCCGTATCAAAAACAGCGATGGTTTCATCCGAAAGTTTATATTCATTATTCGGTGAAACGAGATTGTTTTCTTCACCAAACCATTTATTAAAATAATATACAATAAGCTGCTTTGCTTCTTCGGGATAACTGTTGCTTATGCTCACACCTCCGAACATAACTTTATAATGGGGATGATGTGTCAGGAAGGCTCCTATTCCAAGCCATAGATAATGGAGCGCGTTAGTATTCCAGTAACGCCTTTGAACAAAACTTCTTCCAAGCTCCACTGATTTTGAAAGAACAGATTCTTTAAACTGATCTGAAAACCCGAACAGACTTGATGTATAAAATCCTTCCGGACCAATTTCACTCATAATCTGATCTCCCAGACCAATCCTGTAAGAGCCTACAATTTCAAGGTCTTTATCATCCCACACAATAATCTGTTTATAATAGCGGTCATATTTATCGATATCAAGTTTGTTCCCGGTTCCTTCACCCACTCGCCTGAATGTCACTTCCCGAAGTCTTGCAAGTTCTTTAAGAACATTTGGGGATTCCTTAAAATCGGTGAGAATGATCATTTTGTCATCTTTTGTTATACCCAGCAGTTTCGCGTTGTTAAGTTCACGTTTAAGCAATTGTTTTTCGACCGGGTGTATAATATTTTTTTCGGTAGTATAAATTCCTCTTTTGTTTTTTCCAATCGAGTAGACATGTTTTTTTAATAATTTCAGCTGGACATTGTCATTTATATAATTCTGTGTAAACGCTTTGGCCGGTATTGGATCACCGATTCTGATTTTAATAGTCTTATTCCTTTTATTGAATAATTCATGAGCCAGCAGAACTCTGCTCAGGTCCTTATGCAACAGAGAGAAGAAATAGAAAAAGGCTGAATTCTTAGCCGCGACATGCATTGGCAAAATGGGGGATTCAAACTTCTTGGCAAAATAAATCGGCCCCTTATTCCACTTTTTATCCATAACCCGGATTCCTCTCAAGCGGGAAACCTCGGCGGCGGGAAATATTATCAGCGCCTGTTCACTTTCAAGAGTTTCACCTATCATCTCAATATTCCTTCTCTGGCCCATCCGGGTATCCACATTAAAAGGAATAAAATTTTCCCTGAGGTTTTCAATCATGTAGAGCACATCATTAGCGATTATTTTTACATCTGGACGAATATCTCCGATTGCACGTAGAAGCGCAAGCCCATCCAGACTTCCAATTGGATGGTTGGCTACACAGATAACCCTGCCTTCAGAAGGTATTTTCTGAATATCTTTATGTGGAATTGAAAAGGAAAAATTGATGCTGTCGAAAATGTCATCAATAAAGTTCAGACCATAGGTGTCGGGATGCTCTTCAATAAACTTATTGATTTCGGAAAGGTGAAGAACTCTCGACATGATCGATAAGAAAATCTTCTGAATTATTTGAGGTTTTTCGAAAAATGCCGGGTATCTTTCCCTTAACATTTCCTGCAAATCAATCTTTTTCATCTCAATATCATTTAATTATAAAATACTCTTATTGGAAGTCTGACATATTCAATGGAAAATCAGATAAAAATAACTAATTATTCACCATTTTGTCAACAGATTTTTTCTTTTTGAAAGGGCGGAACGCGAAGGCAAACTGGTAAAAATAATTATCGGGGAAAAAAGTTTTCAGGCCGTAAACTTCAGCTTTTTCTCCCGGGGGTAAATATGCTGTGCCGAATATCCAGTCCCATACTGCAAGTTTTGTGGCAAAATTACGGTTCCTTCCTTTCCCCGTGGTATGATGCCACCGGTGCATCTCAGGCCCGTTTATTATTTTCTGCAGTTTGCCTGTATTTATATTAAGATTCGAATGGATATGCATTCCCCAGACAGCGCTGACCAGGCCCTTGAGCGCGATGACTTCGGGAGGTGAACCCAGCAGAACAATCGGCAGAAATTCAACTGTCTGGTTGATCAAAATTTCAGCCGCGTGAGAACGGGAGCCGGAAAGCCAGTCAACTTTTTTCGGTGAATGGTGAGCTTCGTGCAGACGCCACAGGTATTTGTTTTTGTGCTGCCACCGATGCATCCAGTATATATAAAAATCATGTGTGAGAAGATAAAAAATAAGCTGCGCCCACAGAGGGACATCGGCAAAAATCTTTAACCTCGAAAGCCCGGTAGCCCCGTCAATCCACGAAATAAGAAAACCGAATATTATAATACTCAGTATGTAACTCTGGGCGATAGTATAAAGGGCCAGATCATTAAAAAATCCTTCACGAAATACTTTCTGGCCCCTGTTATATGGCAAAATTCTTTCAATCACTATATAAAAGAATGCGGTGCCTATTATCCCGGCGATTGAGATAATTTCAATCGTAGTCAGTCCGTTTATATAATTACTTATCAATTCCGATATGTTCGAAAGAATTTCCGCCACTTGAATCCTCTGGAATTATTTTGCTCTTCTAAGTTTTTTTATTGATTTTTCTTCACTTTCAAAAACCCTTTTTACCCCGTCCCCCAGCGATTTTTCAATATCCCTGATATTTGAAACGAGGCGGAAGAACCCCTGAATTTCCACAGACGCGGCCTGGTCGGATCCCCACATAGCCCGGTCGAGTGTAATATGTCTTTCTACAAAAGAAGCTCCAAGAGCTACAGCCGCGAATGTGGGACTCAGACCGGTTTCATGGCCCGAATATCCTATCGGGACTGTCGGGAATTTTTCTTTATATGTCGATATTACTCTTAGATTTAACTCCTCAAGTTTACAGGGATAAGAGGATGTCGACTGTGCCAGCAGCAGGTTTTCTTTACCTGTGAGCCCAACCGCGTGCTCAACCTGTTCCATTGTCGACATGCCTGTTGAAAGCATTATCGGCCTTCCGGTTTGTTTTATTTTATTCAGCAAAACATCATCAGTAAGACTCGCGGAGGCAAGTTTATAAACAACAGGATTAAATTTTTCCAGAAAATCAACGGCTTCCTCATCCCAGGGTGAAGCAAACCAGTGAATGCCCTTTTCAGCGCAATAACGGTCAATTTCGCCATATTCCTCTTCGCTGAATTCAACCTTGTGCCTGTAATCTATATAAGTCATCCTGCCCCAGGGAGTGTCTCTTTCTATATTCCACTGATCCTTTGGCACACAAAGTTCAGGAGTGCGCTTCTGAAACTTCACCGCGTCACAGCCTGCGAACACAGCTCCGTCAATTAGTTTTTTCGCTATTTCAAGTGATCCGTTGTGATTAATACCTATTTCGGCAATAATATATACCGGTTCACCATCACCAATATATCTTTCGGCAACTTTTACTTTTGGTTTTCCATCCATATTGAACTCTTTTCCGGTTATTTTTTTGTTTTAGCGTAAATTATTAGTTCTGCAAAATCACGGAAAGCGCCATGACCACCTTTGCTTTCCACAATAAAATCGGCAATCTCTTTGGCGAAGATTGTCGCGTCGGCAGGCGCGGCGGTTAACCCGGCAAGTTTCATTACCGGAAGGTCATTTGTATCGTCGCCTATATAAGCGATCTCTTCAGCCTTGAGATTCTTTTTATCAAGTATTACGTAAAAAAGCTCATCCTTGAACTTGATCCCCAGGTAAATATCTTTGATCTTCAGTTTTTCGGCCCGCCTTCTTACAAGCATCGAATTTTCACCTGTCATAACGGCGGTTTCAACCGAAGCAAACTTCCGAAGCCTTTCTACTCCCATTCCATCCCTGATGGAAAATCTTTTAAGTTCCTCACCGTTAGCCGAATAATAAACTCCCGTGTCGGTAAGAACTCCATCGCAGTCAGTAATCAGAAGTTTTATTTTTTTTGCTTTTTCAATTATACTTTTATCAACATATTCAAACATAATTTTCCTTTTTATTACCAGCAGGTCCATCCGCCATCGACAACCAGATTGGCGCCGGTCATATAAGATGAGGCGTCAGCGGCCAGAAAAACAACTGCCCCTTTGTAATCAGTTGGCAGAGCCATTCTTCCGGCGGGAGTTTTTGCAGAATATTTTTTAATAAAATGGGGATCCTGGTTATTTTCCACTCCGCCCGGAGACAATGTATTTACCCTTACATTCTTTTTTCCCCAATAGGCCGCAAGATAACGGGTAAACATAATTACCGCTCCTTTTGTAGCTGAATAAGCGGGTGGTTTATAAAAATTCTGATTGCCATCCTTATCAATATAAAGAGACTGATCGGGGGCGGTTATACCATAAGTGGAAGCGACATTTATTATGCTGCCCGATTCCTGTTCAGCCATAACAGCGCCAAGTATCTGGGAACAAAGAAAAACACCTGTCAGGTTAACATCAAC
>CAXXGF010000016.1:0-5807 GCA_963677445.2 Melioribacteraceae bacterium
ATTATTGGCGCGAAAAGAAGGATCAATGGTGAAAAATTTCCTTTCTACCGGATAAAAACAAGAGATGACGGCAGACTTCTGGTCCCGGGCAATATTCTTAAAAGCATTCCCCGCGACCGGTTCAGCGCCATAATATTCACATTATATAGAAAAAAAATCAGTTCTTTACAGGATAATAATCTGAATGATGTTTACCTGCTTTCTCAAAGTATACATAATATCGGAATTGAAATTTAAAGCTGTATACCGGCATATTGTACTATTATGCGTTATGATAACGGCATCTGAAATATTGCCCCAGTCCTCCTATGATCCGGCGGGAGGAATGATGAATACCGGTTCCGGTGTATTCAGGTATAACAGTTTTGAGAGCAACCCGGGAAATCACACAGACAATGGCGACTGGGAATTTTCTCTTCTTTTCGGTTATGAGAACATATCGGAAAATTACAGTAATGTATATTTACTTTCGGGAGCAAAAAGAATAGGGCGGAATTATTTTTATGCCCGTTATTCCCCCGGACTGAAAAAAAAGTTTTCCTATAGTACAGGATCAACCATAACGCTGATAGATACTTTGGAAGTGGAAACTTCACTGACAACCGGAATAGAATACAGCGAACTTTTTGGTTTTGGTTATTCTTTCAACTTTACTGAAAATTTCTCAGCGGGATTTTCCCTCAGGCATTTGCGGCAGGAGGTAAACAGGGATATTGTCCAGCCTGTGATAAGTGACACCGCCAATTATATTTCAACGGTAACCGAATCGTATCATAATAATATCTGGAAAACCGATATCGGGCTTTATTACAGGGTGAATGAACAACTTGGCGTTGGTTTTTCAACAAATAATCTGGCTCTTTTCAGTGAGGCGGATGATCCGGAAACTGAAGATGAACTGTGGTTGAGAAATGTTAAACAGGCTCGCTTCCGTTTTGATTATACCCCTGTATCAAATCTCGATTTCAGAATAATTTATGAATCGGGCGGTAAAGTTGTCGCGGGCGGATCATACACAATGGGAAAATTAACCTTTAATTTTAATCTGCTTCATGATCAGGCGATAAATCCTTTCCCTGCCGCCTTTTCGCCGGGGATATATTATTCCACAGGATTTTTGTCTTTGTATATTACAGGAATAAAATACCTGCCCTCGGTCACGGGTCCCTTTAACCTTGAGCAGTTTTTGAACGAAGGAATACATAATCTTCATCATAACAGGTATAGCGGTGATAAACTATTTTTGGGAGCTAACCTATCTCTCTCATTTATCCCGAAGAAAAAAGTTGAATTTATTAATGTTAATATTGAAAAAGATATCTACCCCACGCTTTATGATATTTACCAGAATATTCCTTTCGCCACAGCCCGCGTAAGAAATATCTCGGATAAAAGTGTTTCGGTCAAACCTTCTTCAATTATTGAAGGAATCAATAAAGAAAGAGTTTATTCCCCCTCGGTTTCCATACAGCCGGGTGACCGCGCCATTATAAAATTTTATACGATAGTGGAAGAGGATTACAGGGAAAAGGGAAGGAAAATATCGAATGCAAGATTTTTCTTAAGTACCCTGGCCGAAAATGATGATGATATAATAAAATTGCCGCTGCTGGTAAATGACAGGAACAGCTGGGATGGAAATGTTGAGAATTTGCATTATTTTGTTAAGTCCCAATTTCCCGAAATCAGGGAAATAGCGAGGAAAGTTATTGATGCTGATAAGCCAAAATCAAGCGAAATAACCTCCGCGCTGAATATATTTCACCAGGTAAAATTGCTGCACCGTTTTTTTATATCAGGGAAAAAATATGTCAGTGATCCGAGGGCGGCGGTTGAAAAGGTGCAGTTTCCAATAGAGACTCTGGAGCTTGGCGGAGGAGATTGTGATGATCTTTCGGTCGCTTTTTCAGCCCTGCTCGAAAGTGTGGGTATCCAGACCGCGTTTGTGGACTATAAACCTGAGCGAGAGGGAGATGTGGGGCATGTGAATCTTCTTGTAAATACAAAACTAACTCCGGAAAATATTTCCCTGATTACAAATAATGATAAGAAATATATTATCCGGGGCAACGCGGCAGGAAGGGAAGAAGCCTGGGTGCCGCTGGAGCTTACTATATCCGGAAGTTTTAATGATGCATGGAATGACGCTGCCGACAGGTTCTACCGGGTAGCTATATCAAACCTGGGACTTTCGAAAGGAACCGTGAGGATTGTGGATGTTTATTAATTATTGATAACAGGTGTAAAAATGAAATATATAATCTTATTTATTATTCCTTTTGTGGTTTTAAGCGCGCAGCGATTTGAGGTCGAGAAAAAATCGGGAGAGGTATCAGCGCTCAGGGGACTGAGTGAAAATTTTATTCCGGTTGAAAAAGGAGCGAAACTCGACAGCAGTGACCTGGTTGTTACCGGTGAAAACTCATTTGTTGTGCTGAAGAAAAATGAGTCACGTTTTATGCTCCGTTCCAACTGCGCTCTCTCACTCGATTATCTGAAAAAAATAAGTATAAATGATCTTCTGCTTGCCCTCGCTATGGAGGAAATAAGGAGCATTTCTCCTCAAAAGCAGAATGGAAAAGTGAAGAATACCGCTGTATATGGTGAAAAAAGTGAAGACAAAACTGAAGTGAGTGAAGAAAGCGAAATAGGATATAAAAGGATAAATGGCGCGAAAGAGCTGGCCGAAAATGGCTATGAGACATCCGGAATAATTTTCGCGAGGGAAACTTACAGAAAGTATCCTTCAACCAGGAAAATGCTTGAGGAGCGAATTTATTTTACCGAACTGCTGATAAAGCTGGAATTGCTGGAAGAGGCTGCGTCTGAACTAAAAGAAATAGAAAAAATATCGGGAGAAAATAAACTTTTATCGAAAATAAATGATCTCAGCTCTTTAATAAAATCAAAAATGCTCGATAATCAGAGTAAATAATATAGCTGTTGTATCCTTTAAAGGGAATATCCGACGCACTAACCGGGTATTCCCTTTTTTTATCGTAATCGTGAACGAATCCGAATGGAGTTGACTATTATTAGCTCCGGATGCAATCTGGTGGATTTATAAGGTAAATACCTGTTACGACGCTGAAGGCGTTGAATATTAGCGACCCGCAGAAAAAATATCAGAGTTGCACAGGAGAGTCATATTAGTCTTATATCATCTTATTCCCGTTAACATGTTGAGGATAATCCAGAGCGCAAGATTTGTCAAAAAAGCCCGCTAAGAACTTGTTGCCGATAACCAGGCCACGATTCAAAATCCACAAATCTTTTCGTTTTTCTTTACTTCAGGTGAGTTCTGAATTAAATTTTTTGACTTACTCACATAAATACTATTATATTTGCATATAACAAAAGGAGTTATAATGCAATTTGAAAGCGAAGAGATAATTAAATTATTTGAGACCTTTCAGGATGATTCAACCTGCCACCAATATTTAGCAGAAAAGAAGTGGTCAAATGGTTTTGTTTGTAAAAAATGTGGCCATAATAAAAGCAGTATAGTAAGAGATAACTTCAGCAGAGAATGTACAAAATGCCATCATATAGAATCGCCAACAGCTGGCACTTTATTCCATAAAGTAAAATTCGGATTGCGCAAAGCGTTCTATATTGTCTTTGAAATGAGTGCAAGCAGCAAAGGAATATCAAGTGTTCAAATGTCAAAAAGGTATGGTATAACTCAAAAGACAGCATGGTTCTTTATGCAAAAGGTGCGTCATGCCATGGCCTCCAGCCAACAATATCCTCTGAGTGGAAATGTACAAGTCGATGAGTTTGTGGTCGGCCAGAAGGAAGAAGGAAAGCCTGGAAGAAGCTATAAGACAAAGAAAAAAAAAGTAGTATGCGCAGTAGAAATAAGCCCACAAGGTAAAATAAAGCGGGGATATGCGCTTCCGATAGATGATTATTCAAGTAAATCAATAAGACAAATCTTTGAGAATCATATATCAAAAGAAGCGAGTGTAAAAACCGATGAATGGTCAGCTTATAAAAAATTGTCGAAAACATATAAAATAACACAGGTAAAAAGTGAGAATGGTGAGGGTCTGAAAGAAATACATGTGATAATACAGGGTTTGAAAAGTTGGTTGAGAACGATACCGACACATGTAAGTAAATATCATTTTCAATTATATTTGAATGAATATTTCTTCAGGCTCAACAGGTCTAACTCAAAAAATAATATATTTGACAAAGTGATTGAACGTCTGGTCCTGCATAAACAGATGTTTTGGGCGGATATTGTATTAACTACGTAAATAACTCAATAAATTTTTTTTAAAAAATATCTTACTCGTTCAATAATATTAAAGAGACATTGCAAAAAATTCAGATAGCAGAAATCCTGAAGGGATGACAGGACTATAGAAATTGAATCAATCAACCATATTATCCAACCCTGAAAGTGTGAAATATAAACAGGTAAGACGAAATGTAATCAAAAGGTATTATATCACCCCTGCCGGGTTTTTTTTGAATGATTCTTATTCCCAGGCCATAATCATTACATTCCTTTGGGATTGATGAAAAATGGTAAATTCATGATATGATTTCCCGGACAAGCTCTGCTTGAGGAAAATTTCGACCCTTTCAGGGGCATTGTTACATGTTTTTTTCTCTACCCCGGGCAGTTTTCTTCTTTAGTCGCCCGGAGGCTATTCATATTGGATGCCATTCGTAAAGAAAAATTAGTGTAGAGTCTGTCAAAATATTATTAAAAATCAACGGGAGTCTTGCGGTTGGTTTCGATCCGCCAAGGCTTACCAACCGCCAGCCAATCTTATCAAACAAAAAGAAAGACTGGGTGAAGTAATCGCAGTTGGTTGCATTATTGTTGAACCATAACCTTGTGAAACCAATTTAAATTTAATCATTACTGTTTCTTAATTCTATAGAGACTAAAGTCGGTAGCTGAGAGTGATTGAGGGAGCAAAAATTCCACATTGATCAAGCGTTGTGGTCCAACTATGTAGTAATGAACTAAGCTATTTAGCTGATGAAAATAACAGGAAATTTATTATATTACAGAAGCAATAATCGGGAAAGATGAAATGGAATTGGTATCATTTGACAATGAAAAAATTAAAGAACTTCTGAAACGAAATTCGGTGTCAAAACTGGGTGTTTTTGGATCAACGGTAAGGAATGAAGATAATTCTGAAAGTGATGTTGATTTGCTGGTTGAATTTTCAAAATCTAAAGGATTATTGGCAGTAATAAAACTTGAAAGAGAACTTGAAGAAATTATCGGCAGAAAGATAGATTTAGTTACAGAAAAATCTATTAGTCCCTATCTGAGAAAAAATGTGTTAAATGATCTTAAAATAATTTATGAAGAAAAGTAATTCAGTTTACCTTAAGCACATTGTTGATTAAATTGAAAAAATTGAGATTTACACGCAGGGAATTTCCGAAAAAGATTTTTTCAATAACAGTCTGGTTCAGGATGGAGTTATCAGACAGCTTGAAATTATGGGCGAAGCAGTAAAAAATATTTCAATGGGTCTACGGGAAAATTACAATTTGATACCCTGGAAGGATTTTGCAGGGATGCGTGATAAATTAATACATCATTATTTTGGCGTAGATATTGGGCTGGTTTGGGTGACAATTAAAAATGATATTCCCTTTATAAAGGCAGAAATTATAAAAATCTTAGCTGAAATCGACACATAGATTTCATAAAACTTCGCTTTAATCTCCAAAACCAGCCCTGCCATTTCAAAATTCAAACTTCATATAGTTTGCTTTTTATCCCCTGTATCCAATATAATCACAAAAGGAAGGGTGAGAAAGGCTGT
>CAXXGF010000017.1:0-11375 GCA_963677445.2 Melioribacteraceae bacterium
GAGCTTGATCTGAAGACTATCATTAAAAATAAGCAGCTCGGCACTTTAATGATTAATATTCTTCTTGCTTCCTACCAGAAAAAACTGGGTGAAAAATTGGGAGTTAAACCAGGTGTTGAACTCCTTGAAGGAGCGATTACGGCAGAAGAAAATGGCATACCGGTAGAGCTTTGTGACAGGGATGTGAGAATAACGCTGAAAAGAACCTGGAACAGTATGGGATTCTGGCAGAAGATGAAATTTCTTTTCAGCGGTGTGGGAGGACTTTTTGAAAAAGAGGAAATTTCAGAGGAAAAACTGGCTGAGATAAAGCAGAAGGATGTAATGACCGAAATGCTTGATGAACTTGGTCAGGTGCTCCCCGTTGTTAAAAAAGTGCTCATTGATGAGAGAGACAGCTATCTCGCAGAAAAAATAAAAAGAACACCCGGAAATAAAATTGTCGCTGTTGTTGGCGCCGGACATCAGCAAGGTATTGTCAGCTATCTTGAAGAAAATAAAACTGTTGATCTCGAAAGCATAGAAAAAATACCTCCTTCCTCTCCTTTAGTCAAGATTATCGGGTGGGGAATTCCTCTCCTTATCATTGGTTCGATAGCCTATATCGGGTTCAACCAGGGGGGAGAAGCTGCCGGAGATAACGCGCTTTTCTGGATACTTGCCAATGGAATACCGAGCGCTATCGGCGCGATCATCGCTTTCGGTCATCCATTTACCGTCATATCCACCTTTTTTGCCGCGCCTCTGACGAGTCTTTCTCCTTTGATAGGCGCCGGATATGTAGCGGCCTTTGTGCAGGTATTCTTTAAACCTCCCCAGGTTAAAGAGCTTCAGAGTGTGTCGGATGATTTTAATTCCTTCTCAAAATGGTGGAGCAACAAACTTTTAAGAGTTTTGCTCGTCTTTATATTATCCGGACTTGGTTCGGTGGTTGGCACCTATGTAGGCGCTTATGAAATAATCACCAATCTTTTCAGATAAAATGAATGATATTTTTAAGTATATCAAAAGAATATTTATTTTTATCGCGGCAGGACTCGGGCTGCTGATAATAAGGGAATTTGTGGAATTTTATCATTTCACCGATTCCCTCCATCCCATTCTCGGGTACCTGGTTCTTTTTCTGTTGCTGATCTTTACAATCTGGTTTATTGTTATTCCTGTAATAAGGCTTTTTAGTCTGCCCGCTTATTTTTCTCCCGTGAAGGATAAAACTCTGGTTGATGAAATTATTAAAAAGCGGATGGAAAAATTCAGGTCGAATAAGTTTTTAGCGGGAAAAAATATCAACCCGGATGATTATCCGCAAAATGAAGAGGGTTATAATGATTTAATGAAAGTTTTTAGTGAAGAGACCAGGAAAGTCAGGGCGAAATATATTAACATGCTTTTTTATTCCACCTCTATAAGCCAGAATGGATTTATTGACGGTCTCTTTATTCTCTCGGCAAATTTTAACCTGATGAAAGAAATATTTGTGCTCTATCATGGAAGAGCTCCGCTGCCGGAACTGATTAAACTTCTGAAAAAAATATATATCGCGGTCGCGATCGGGGGATCGGAGAGTGTTGAATATATCACCGATGAATTATTTACCCGTATGGCGGCTGACAGTCTGAAGAGTTTTCCTTTCGCTGATAAAATTTTCAGCTCACTCGCCGATGGTTTTGTAAACGCTATGCTGATGACCAGGATTTCTATAATTACCGAGAATTATTGCAAAAAAGTTTATATTAAATCTGACAGAGATTTATTCCCGGCGCAAAAAACAGTCGCCGAAGTTACCAAAGCAATATTTTCGGGCATTATCGATACTGTTAAAGGGAGCTGGATAAAAATTGCGAAAGAAAGAGGTGAGGATTTTGTTAGAAATTCAGCGAGAGCAGCGGCAAATCCGCTCCGTTTCCTTCTGGAAAAAGCAAAAAAGGTGACCGGAATTAAATAATAATTCAAATAAGCATACCCACTTATGAATTTAATAAACAAAGTGACAGATTTTGTTAAACAACCCTACTCCTATTCTCTTGAAAAAAAGAATATCCCTCAACATTCTCTAATAATTACTGCCATTATCACTTTTATTTTATTATTAGGAATTCCGGAAGTATCATTCTATCCTCTGCTTGAGCTTCTTGGATATTCCCTGATTACGTTATCGGTATGCATTTCATTTTTCCTCTTTTTACCCGGCTTATTTCCGAGGTGGTTTGACGAAGAGGAGTGGACAGTCGGCAGAGAGATCGTTTCCACATTGTTCCTTCTTTTTACCATCGGCTCTTTCAACTATTTTTTCAATTCCGTTTTATCGGGAGCTTCAGGTGGAATATTAGTGTTTATCGATATTCAACTCTCCACAATGCTTATCGCTGTTTTGCCGGTAATATTTGTAATATACATAGAGCAGAACAGGCATCTGAAAAAAAAACTTGCTCTTGCGATAAGACTTAACAAGGAGCTTTCGGGACGAAAAGCAAACCCGACCGAGGAGATTATCTCCCTTTCCTCAGAAAACCAAAAAGAACGCATTGACATTAATCTTGATAAACTCCTTTTTATAAAATCATCCTCCAATTATGTTGAAATTTTTAACTCGGATAACATCCGCAGGCCGAAACTGCTGAGAAACACCCTTAAAAATATTGAGGAAGAACTGAAAGAATATGGAAGTCTGATAAGGTGCCACAGGGCGTACATAATAAATCTTAATAAAATTAAAAATGTAAAGGGCAATTCCCAGGGGTATTCCCTGGAGATAGAAGAAACGGATCAAACTATTCCTGTTTCGCGCGGTTATTCGAAGAGTTTCAGTGAAAGTATCAGAAGATACGTCAATTGAACTTTTTATATGTTTGTTGACCTGCCATAAACTGTGATTGCTTTTCATTTGCCATACATCCCAAAAACTATTCAACACATCCCTCAAATCAATAACTGAATAAAACCTGTTATAAATTTCCGGCACAATTGTCAAAAAATTTTAAAATAATTGTGAAAAAAAATGAGAAAAGGATTTTTAAAAACGCTGATGCTGGGAATTATTTTTATGCCTGCCTTATTTTCAGCACAGAATGGAGAAATCTGTGGCAGAGTTATTGATCTGAAGTCTAAACAGCCGCTTCCGGGAGTTAATATTATTATCGCCGGCTTAAATAAAGGCACAGTCTCGGATAATAATGGGGACTACAGGATAACTGACATTGAGAATGGAATTTATAATGTAAGTTATTCTTATATCGGCTACAGAACCAGGACAAAAACAGATATTTTCGTTCGTCGCGGAAAAAGCAGTTTCGTGGAGGTCGAATTGGACAGGCAGGCGATAGAGCAGGATGAAGTTGTTGTAACATCAGGTTATTTTGAAAATCCGGAGATAGCCCCGGCAAGTTTCCAGTCTATGAATTATGAGGAAGTCAGGCGGGCACCGGGCGTTAGAGAAGATGTCAGCAGGATGATCCAGAATATGCCGGGGGTCAACTTTACTTCTGATGACAGAAATGATCTGGTAATAAGGGGCGGAAGTCCGACAGAGGTTCTCTTTTATGTAGATGATTTTGAGCTGCCTAACCCCAATCATTTCGGAACCCAGGGAGCTACCGGAGGACCGATGAGTTTGATTAACACCGAATTTGTAAACAAGCTAAATTTTTATTCAGGCGGATTTAATTCAACACTTGGCAATAAACTCTCGGGAGCGCTTGATATCAAGCTAAGGGAAGGAAACAGGAAAGATTACGGAGCGAAAATTGACCTGAATTTCGGTGGAGTCGGGGGATACCTTGAAGGTCCTTTTGATGGAGGCGCGGGTTCCTTTTACCTGAGTTTTCACAGGAGTTTTCTTGAACTCCTGGAGAGCGTTATGGGGTATGGCGGAATACCGGTATATAACAATCTCCAGGGAAAGGCGGATTATAATTTTGGCCCGGGAAACAGGTTGTCGGTTCTTTTTATAGGCGGTGATGATAAAATTAATATTGACCATGAAACTGATGTAAATGATTTCCAAACCGGAACAAAAGATACGGTCGAATACCAGGATATAAGTTTCTTATCGCGGCAGTACACTACAGGAATTAAATTAAGAACTATCTGGGGAAAAGCATTTTTTACAAAACTCATATTATCGAGATCATTTAACCGGTATGATATTACCAGTTGGTTTCTCGATATATGGGGTGAAAGAATTGAGGGAGAAAATGAGTTAAGCAATAAAAGTGAATCTGAAAGAGATAAAACATTCAGTAATATTTCTACTGAAAAAATAACTACAGCCCGTCTGACAGGAGACTTCTTTCTTGGGCAGCCACTTTCAATATCTTTCGGCGGTTATCTGAAGCTTAACAGTTTTAATCATGATATTATCTATACTCCTTCAAAACCTGATATTCCGGATGAATATGGGATATTGCCGGTTGGTTTCAGAGTTAATGAAAAAATCAGTAATGAATTGAAATATGGTGGATTTATAAATACCAGTTCTATAATGTTAAAAGTTTTGACATTGAACGCCGGCCTGAGAGGGGATTATTTCCAACTTACCGAAAACTTTACTCTCAGCCCCAGGTTGAATCTTAAGATATCTCCAAATGAAAACTTTTCGATTTACGGCGCGGCAGGCAGATATTATCAAAGTCCTGAATTTATCTGGCTGACAACAAACCATGAAAATATTGATATTCTAAAAGATGCCGGATGTGATCACCTGGTTGTCGGAATAAATTTATTGCTTGGTTCCTCAACTCAACTGAAGGTGGAGGGATACTATAAGAAATATTTTGATTATCCCGTATCGGCTGATTCCGGCTATGAAATGATTTCACTGGCGAACGCGGGCGCCGAATATGGAACGAACCTGAAAGCCCGTAAACTTGTCAGCGAAGGAGAGGGAATATCCAAAGGTTTCGACATAAGCTTAAGGCAGGCTCTTGTTTCATCAATTTATTACCAGTTAAGTTATTCCTGGTCAGACACAAAACATAAGGCTCTCGATAATATTTTTAGGAGAGGAGAGTTTGATAACCGACATATATTCAATCTGATATTTGGCGTCAGATTTAGTGACGAGTATGAGTTGAGTATGAAGTACAGATACGCGAGCGGAAGGCCGTATACTCCATACAATATAAACGCCTCGCTGGCAGCGGGAGAGGGAATACTGGACCTGGAAAAATTAAATGATCGGGAATATAAATTCTATTCACGACTCGATTTGCGTTTTGATCACCGGGAATTCCTGAGCTTCGGCGCCCTCGTGGAATATATATCGGTCGAAAATATATTTGATACTCAGAATGTTCTTTCACAGGAATGGGTTAAGTCCGGGGGCAGGGTTAAGTTTAACTATCAGACAGGATTTTTTATTGTCGGGGGAATAGCGCTGGAATTTTAATTCAGGATCAGGATATATAAAAAACAAACAGGGGAAGTATAATTTCCCCTGTTAAAAAAATGTTTCAGGTAAGTTTATTTATATCATTTTTCTCAAGATATTCCACAATTTCTTTTACTTTCTGTGATTTATCCCTGGGGCATACAAGAACAGCGTCTCCGGTATTTATCACTATAGTTTCATCCATGCCAATTACGGCGGTAAATACTTTATCAGAATGAACGTAACTGTTTTTTGTATCAATCGTCAGCGTATTTCCATGAAGCGCGTTCCCGTTAATATCTTTTGAGCTGAGCTGATATGCTGTTTCCCAGCTGCCTACATCACTCCAGCCAAAATCACCGGGAACGAGCCAGACTTTATCAGATTTTTCCATTATGCCATAGTCTATTGAAACAGGAGTTATCCGTTCAAAAATATCGGAAAGAGTTGTGTAAAACCGGTCGCCCTCGCTGATGTTATTCATATCATTATACAATTCAGGCAGATGTTTTTTTATCTCATCAAGAATTACTGACACCCGCCAGACAAACATCCCCGAGTTCCATAAATAATCTCCCGATTTCAGGTAACTTTTTGCCGTTTCTATGTCCGGTTTTTCAACAAAACGGTCAACCTTCCATACTCCGCTGTTTTCTGATCCGGTTAATATTCTAATATATCCGTAACCGGTATTTGGATATTCAGGTTTTATCCCAAATGTCAGTAGAGCGTTATTATTTTCGGCAAAATCAGAGGCTTTTTCCAGATCTTTCAGGAATTTATTTTTATCATTAATCAGATGATCGGCGGGAAGTGTTATCATCACTGAATCACCTGAGCGTTTACTGATAATTTCCGCGGCGAGGTTTATACAGGGGGCCGTGTTTCTTCCTCTTGGTTCGGCGATAATATTTTCAGCAGGCAGTTCAGGAATCTGTTCCTCTATTAAAGCTTTCTGAACCTTATTCGTAACAATTAGAATATTCTCATAGCCTGCAACAGGGAGAACTCTCTCGACAGTATCCCTGATCATAGAGTTTTCCCCGAATATATTCAGCAACTGTTTCGGCATCTTTTTTCTGCTTCTGGGCCAGAATCTGCTTCCGACTCCTCCTGCCATAATAACAATATATTTTTGCATAAAAGACCTCACAAAATTCGCGTAATTGAATAAAATGATAATTAATCCGCTGATTAAAAATGAATGAGAGAAGAAAAGAACAACAAAAAAATCAGGTATGCAAGATAAGATATTCCTTTGAATTACCACTTCCTGATTTAGTGGAATAACGGTTTTTACCAAATTCCGGTAAAAAAAATTATTTTATGAACCATTAACGAATTCAGGTTGTATACGATAGTTGTAGATATATTATTTAAAATTAGGTGATAATATGGAAAAAACAATTTATATCGAAGGAATGTCCTGCCAGCATTGTGTTAAAGCAGTAGAAATGGAGCTTGATAAAAGCGGAGTAGAACAATACCACGTTGAAATTGGCAAACTCAGGTATGAAGATGGCGTTGATGGCATCAGCGAAGCTCTCCTCAAAGAACTGATAAGGGAAGCAGGGTATGAACCCCTGGAGCAGGAATTAATGTGAAAAAGTATAAATTTCCGGTTAAGGGTATGACCTGCGCGAGCTGTGTCGCGAGGATTGAAAAGGTTATCGGGAAAATTGAAGGGATTGAAGATGTAAGAGCAAACCTGTCAAATTCAACTATCAGTTTCAATTCAGATCAGCCTGCCGACAGCCTTGAAGCCGTAAGGAAAGCGGCTGAAGAATATGGATATGAAATAATTACCGGGGAAAATGAAACAAAAGATGAGAGAGGCGGGACAGATTTTAAAGTTCTGAAAAATGATTTTTTGTATTCATTATTATTTACTGTTCCGGTATTCATTATCAGTATGACTCGTGATATGACCCAGTCATTAAACCGGGAATCTTCTGAATATATTTTTCTGAATTTTGTAATGCTGGTTCTTACCACCCCGGTTGTTTTTTATTCCGGCAGAAGATTTTTTATTATTGCCTGGAAAAATATAATTCATTTTTCGGCGGAGATGAATACACTTGTGGCCATAGGGAGCGGGGCGGCGTATATATATAGTTTTGTAGTTACCATCAGCATATTTTTTCATGAAACAGCGATAGCGACAGATGTTTATTTTGAGACGGCCTCTGTCATTGTTACCCTGATTCTCCTCGGAAGGATGCTTGAAGAAAGATCAAAATTAAAAACAGGAGAGGCGGTTAAAAAACTTCTGGAACTAAGGCCGCAGAAAGCAAAAGTGATGGTTGACGGCAAAATATCGGAAATTAGGGCTGAGCTTCTCAGGGAAGATATGATGGTGTTGGTAAAACCTGGCGACAGAGTTCCGGCAGATGGAATAATCGCCAATGGAAAATCAACTTTAGATGAATCGATGATGACCGGAGAAAGCCTGCCGGTTGAAAAGGAGGTAGGGGATCATGTTACCGGAGGAACCTTAAACCGGGATGGCTCATTTTTATTCAGGGTATCGGCTACAGGCAAAAAATCGGTACTCGGAAAAATTATCGAACTTGTAGAGGAAGCACAAAGCGCCAAGCCTCCAATCCAGAAAATGGCCGATAAAATAGCTTCTGTTTTTGTTCCGGTGGTTATTGTAATAAGTTTGCTGACATTTTTGTACTGGTTTTTTATCGGGGGACTGGATGTGGGGCAGGCTCTGGTGAATTTTGTGGCTGTTCTTATCATCGCCTGTCCATGCGCGCTGGGACTTGCTACTCCGACGGCGATAATTACCGGCACCGGGCGGGCCGCTTTTTTCGGGTTGCTTGTCAGGGATGGGGAGAGCCTTGAAAAGGCTGCCCGCGTTACACATACAGCTTTTGATAAAACAGGTACGATTACCACAGGAGCGCATAAAGTTTACAAAATAATTACAAGAAACGAATTTGATGAGGAGGAGGCGCTGAGTCTGGCAGCGTCAGTCGAGCAAAGGTCAGGTCATCCGCTTGCCGAGGCAATTGTGGAATATTCACTTTCGAAGGGCATTGTATTATCGGAACCGGATACATTTGAAAATTTGAGCGGCCTGGGGGTGACCGGCAGAACAGGTGAAAAAATTGTTACAGTCGGCAATATGAAGCTGATGGAAGAAAACGCGGTAACTTTCAGCAAATGTGAGGAAATATTTAATAATGCCGAAGAATCGGGGGCAACAGTTATAGCCGTCGCGATAGACAATCAGGCAGCAGCGCTGATTATTTGTGCTGATTCTTTACGAAAAGGGGTCAAAAGCGCGGTGAAATCATTGCAGGAGCTTGGAGTTACACCAATGGTGCTTTCAGGCGATTCAGGCAACGCGGTCCGTTATATCTCTTCAACGGCGGGAATTTATCAAAGTTACGGCTCACTGATGCCGGATGAAAAGGTTGAGACAATCCGAAGGCTTCAGGAGAGTGGAAAAAAAATAATGATGATTGGAGACGGAATAAATGACGCGCCGGCCCTCGCTGCCTCAGAAGTGGGTGTGGCAATGGGCAAAGGGATGGATATAACTCTCGACAGCGCTGATGTTATAATAGCAAATGAGAATATTGAAAATGTACCCCGCCTGATTAAGATATCGAGAAAAATAATCAGGATAATAAAACAAAATTTATTCTGGGCGTTTTTCTATAACTCACTCATGATTCCCCTTGCCGCGTCAGGTGTTTTAAATCCGATGATTGCGGCAATGGCAATGTCTTTAAGTTCGGTTACTGTTGTTTTAAACTCACTGCGTCTTAAAAAAGTGAAGATTTAAGTGATTTGTTTATCCGCATTTTTAAGAAAATCGATTATTACAAGTTTCAGTTTTTCGATTCCTGCCGGGTCAAGGTTTTTTATATTATCATATCTCGTGTGATAAGAGGGATCCAGGCTGTCGGTGGGAATTCCGATAATACTCGCGGAAGGGATACCGGCTCTCTGAAAACTTGTGGCATCAGTAGCGCCGACAGGTGTTGACTTTACAAAATATTCTACCCCGCAGTTTTCAAATGAGGTTTTTAGTTTCTCGAAAAGCTGAGAATCAAATTTTGTCAGCGTCATAATTTCCGCCGGCTGAAGTGTAAGAAACTTGTCATTTTTAATGCTATCGAAATTGATCAGGAAACTATTTCCCTTTTTTAATTCTTCTCCATATTTTTTAACAAATTCAAGAGAACCTTTCAAACCTGCCTCTTCGCAGGCGAAACTCGCTACAATTATACGTGTATGTTTTAACCTTTCAACACCATCTGTACCACCGGAAAAAAAGCGGCCTGTTTCGGAAGCAACGGCAACTCCTGATAAATTATCTATCGCTCCGTCAACCACTATTTTACCGAAGGGGAATATATAGGTGATTTGAGAAACCGACAAAAGCAGGAAAACTGACCATACAATAAACCAGGCATTAAAAGGTGCGATTATTCCCCCGGTTATTAAAATTATAAGATTAAAAATGAGTAGCAGCGGGATAAGCAGACCTGCCAGGAGAAATGAAAACATCCCCATGAATTTCCACCTTTTAAACCAAATAAATTCTCTTACACTATCCATATGGCCGGAAAGGATAACAGTTTGCCTTATTTCCGATTCAGGGTTTATTGTGCCGGTGACATTTACAGACCTTTTAGCGGGAAATAAAAAATCGAGCCAATTGCCATATGTTACAAAATGGCCTAAAAACAAAATAAGAAGAATAAAAAGAATGAATGCCGATACCCAGGGGGAAATCAGGAGGAGAAAGAGAGCTAATATCCAGGTAAAAGAAAAGTATTTTAATGATGAAAATTTCGCGTCAACGGGATTGCTGAACTCATGCAGTGATACATCATGGCAAAAACCCGCGAGATATTCACTCATAAATTTTTGCGCTTCTGATTCTTCTTTGCTTCCTGGAGCTCGTCCGCCAAATTTTTTAATTATTTCACTTATCAGTGATAACATTATTTAAATCTACTGTTTTTTGAATAAAAATTTTTTATATCTGTTAAGGTAAAAAAAAATACCCTATTCCGATAATCTTTTATTGCGATTTATTTTTTATCTCCTTAACTTAGAAAGGAGATATGGATATACGATTTTTGAAAAAGAATAAAGATAAAAAGCACTTATTATATTTTATAGTTATCAAAGATGATAAAAAAAGTTAATATCGACAGAATATTTAAGACAGGGGAAACACTCATCTATATAGTTATCGGAATAATGCTTATGATAAGCGCTCTTTTTCTGATATATGAAGAGGTGATCAGTTTTCTGCAATATCCCGAAGTTGATGACCATATCAAATGGATTGTTGAAATCATCGCAAAAACACTGCTTTTATTAATGGTAATCGAAATACTTTATACTGTCAGGGTATCACTGAAGGAGCATTCTTTATGTTCCGAACCCTTTCTTATAGTTGCCATGATTGCAGCAATCCGGCGTATTTTGGTTATCAGTGTCGAGACTGCCTATCTGCCCGACAAATTTACTCCTCATATGATTGAGATCAGCATTCTTGGCGGGTTGATTCTGATATTTGTGGTATCCATCATTCTTATCAGAAGGCAAAAATCTAATTCAAATCTTTAACAACAAAATAACAGGAGTTGAAGGTATGGACCCAGTTAACCTTATTCCGGATGTGGAAGCCATACCCGCCCCGCAGTGGTTATTATCAATACTGGAACAGCTGACCTTTATAATTCACATTCTATTTATCAATGCTGTTCTGGGGGGTGGTTTAATAATACTTTTTAAAAGGATGACCGGCGGGAATGAATCAATGACCGACAGCTTTCATGGCGTGGCGGCAAAAAAGCTCCCGGTGTTAATCGCGCTGGGAATCAATTTTGGGGTAGCCCCGCTTTTATTCATGCAGGTCACTTTCGGACATCTCTTCTACACAAGCTCGGTGCTGATGGCAGTCTTCTGGATTCTTGTTATTCCTTTTCTCATACTTGCCTACTACGGAGCATATATCCATGTTACCAAATAT
>CAXXGF010000018.1:0-15832 GCA_963677445.2 Melioribacteraceae bacterium
CTCTTTTCCCTTCCTCATAAGAATATTTTCCGCTCCCGGAATATTTATCGTAAACCGGAGACCGCCAAGTTTTGGTTTTAACGAAATCGCCAGATTGATATTCTCCCCGGCATCCAGCTCCAGATTTTCAACAAAGGGAAAATAACCATCCATTTCCGCGCTGAGCCGGTATCTTCCCGGGTTAAGTTCTATAAGTCTGGTTCTTTTGTAACTGATATTATTAAGTTTCACTTCACATTCTTCAGGTTCGGAAAAAACCGTTATAAATCCCGAGCTGTTGGAGAGTTTATAGTTTCTCTTTAATGTTCCGCCGCGTGAAATTTCTATTTCTTCGGCAAAACTTTTAACTCCCGGTTTTTCAAGGGCCACCTCATAATTTCCCGCCTCAAGCTCTGTAAGCCCCTCTGAGACAGTTCTTCCGTTAAGGGTGATAGCTACACCGGGTGTGGCGATATTTAAGTCCAGAAAGCCTGTGCTCCTTTTTAACTCGTAACTGAATACATTCTCCGTTCCTTCAAAAACCTCAACCGTGTCCCTGACTGTTAAATAATTTTCCTTTTTTATCTCAATAAAATAGCGGCCCTGATAATCCCAGAAACTGCTGTTCGTCTTTCTGGTTATCCTGCTGTCAAAATTCAAGTCGGCATTTTCCGGCCGTGTAATTATCTTAACCGGACTGAGCTGATGCTCCCTGAGTTTATATTCGAAGAACACATTTTCCTTATCCACTTTTATGGTATCTCTCAGAGGATCATAATGCTCTTTTTCTATTCTGATAATTCTTCTGCCCGGGCTTATCTGGAATACAGTCCCCTCTCCCTTCGCGATTCCATCGATAAAAACTACAGCGTCTGATGGTTCTCTGAGAATTGTGACAGGTATCTCCCCGGCAATTTTTTCCCCTGTAATTTCCAGCTTCCATACCTGGCCGCTTTCCGGAAATATTCCATAATCGGCGAGAATAATATTGAGCGGTTTATATCCCTGGCTGAATACCTGGACAGCTCTCTCGCCGGGAGAAACAAACAGTAGAGCCTGCCCCGGCAACTGCTTAACTTTTACTATCTGGTTATTGGAGGTGTAGGCCAGACCGGTTAAATCTGTAACGATTTTTATACCCGCGCAGACATCCCCGTTGATATCTTTACTGTCGTTCCCGATAAATTCACTTTTCAGGAGTTCACCCTGACCATCGACCTTTAATTCTGCTGTCTGCTGGGCAAAACTGATTTGAATTGCCAGAAAGAACAAGATTAGTATATTTTTCCTCATCAGGCTGCCATATTGTTACTGATCAAAAAAATATAAAATAAAAATTTTAATCGTATAATGTAAAATTCGAAAGGCGGATAAGTTCCTTTTCATCCCATTCCTGAGGCTGCCACGATCTCACATAAATCTGGGGCAGTTCATGGTTAAAATCGACAAGTAAAAAAAGAAATCCTTCATCCGCGTACCCTGTAGAGTTATAGTGCTGACGCATCGATATTCCATAAACCCCATCCTGCTTATTTTTCCGGGTTATCTTCAGTGTTGAAAAACCAAGGTGTATATCTTCTCTCAAAGCGAATAGCCTCCTCTGTTTTTCTATATACTGATCTTTGGTCATCCTGATATATTCCACATCCGGAATCTGTTCGTAAAGTTTCCTCACATCTTTAAGTGAGTTATCTTTTAATATTCGTCCCACAATTATAACAGCTTTTTCGGCGAACATTTTATCAATTGCCTCTAGGTCTCTCGTCATAAAGCTTGTCCGGTATTTTTCCAGAAATCTTATAATCACATGGCGTTTATCCCAATCCCCGGTATATTTGGATTGTTCCTTAAAATCACGATACAGAGAAACCGGAAGGCCAAAGTTGATGTCATAAGATTTACCCGATGTATCAAAATCCAGCACAAGATTTTCCATAATCTGTTTTCCCAGTGTCCTGTATGTATTCCTTACCGGGAATGATCTCATTTCCCAGCCGGAAAAAACCTGGTTTAACGAGGGAGTATTGGTAAAATCAGGTAACTTAAGCTTATTATATTTTTTCAGATTTGAAACTTTGCTGATCAGGAAAGGATCATTTAATACAGCGTCCCCAAGAGTAATCACCGGCTTATCACCCAGAACGTCAATGAGTTTTACCGAATTTTTCTGAATTTTACTTTTAATCTTTTCAGGACAATCCCCTCCTGAAGCCAGCTCAACAGAATAAACGCTGTTGGCAATTTTTCCCGATGCTGATGACTGAACAGGCTCAGTTTCTGGCGCCGCTGTTCCGGCCTTTTTCTCATCAAACCTGATTGTTTTTTCAGCTTTGAATATTGGATGATCGACAAGGTCCCAGAGCTCTCCAACCTCCTTTATTTCATCTTTACAATATGTATAAACATATTTTACATTTATATCCAGTTTATGGAATTGAGTGCTTGCCCCGAAAAGATCGAAGGATACAAAACCATCCGAAACCATTGCCTCCGCTTCATTGTTTCCGGTCCAGAATGTAATCTCAAGATTGCGGATATCACCCTTCTGTGAAGTCACCCGCAAGCCTATTTCTCTCTCTTGTCCCCCCCTCTTTTTATCATATACAACAGAAAATCTTACATCTGAAATAATTTTATTAATTCGGGAAGGAATTTCAGTGGTCAGGTTAATATCTCCTGAATAGATATTCTGCTCAGGGATGGAGTTCATAAGAAGAAGGGCATAAAAATTATATTTCAGGGCATAACCATAGCTGTTGTCATTATAAAATTCATCTGCTTTGAGGGCCAGATCCTTCAGAAGCTTTTTCCTTTCCTCAAAAATTTTATCAACCTCATTCCTGCTGATATAACAGAATACATAATAACCTGAACTTTTCTTTTCTCTGATAAAATTCACATTTTTTAATGTCGCGCCGGAATATGTTTCCATCACCCTTTCGACATTATCATTCAGGCCATTACCCCCCTCGCTGACTTTTCGCTTGAATAAACTGGTGATTTTAACGGCTATCGATTCAGTCACCTGTGTGAGCGCTGCTCTCTCGGCTTCTTTAACTGTATTCGCGCTGCCTTCACCCCAATAATACTCTTTACCTGATTGTTTTACAATTTCAATGTTGGTTTTCTGAGAGTAACATACACCAGCCAAAAGCAGCATTATCAATATTTGTTTCATCTCTCTTTCCCCCGAATCAGTTCAGTGTTTCCAGAATCTGGCTGTAAACCTTAATCTGTCCCCGCTCAATTTTAAATACTTTCCAGTATATTCCACCCATATTTCCCGGAAGGCGTATCTGTTCAAGCAGCCGGTTTTGTTCACCATATATTTTAATATTCGCTCCCGACTCAGAAAGCTCTGTGGAACTTTTATCACCCTGGTTGCTGAAATCTTTCACATAACAGACATATTCAGCCCTCTCATCGACATCTTTCACGGTAATGGTCTCAGGGCCATAGCCTGTAAGATCATCACGGTCGAGCCAGGCGCTGTTATCAGTAGCCGATTTCATTTTCCTGTATGAAATGTGATAGCTCTCTTTTTTCACAAGATGCAGATCGAGGTCTTTCGGTTTTGGCCCCCAGTCGAGAACAATTCTGATCGTCCCCATCGGAAGAACAGGAGATATTGAGAACTGATTCGCCCATATTGTGCCGGCCATAATTTCAAATTCAAGTTCGGTTGTTATATATTCCGGATGTTCAAACTTTAAAGGGAAAACACCATTTTCTTCCTCAAGCTGAATTTTTATTCTTCCCTTGAAATCAGTTTCATATTCTTTTTCATTGTTGACTTTGATAATCGCGTCATTGATCGGCTTTCCGGTAAGCGCGTTTGTGAATCTTAAAACAAGCCCCCCGTCTTCAAGCTCACTAAAAATATCTTCTTCTTCATCTGTGGTTTCATCAACAATCTGAGCTGATAATGTAAATGTCAGCAATAAACTTAATAGCAATAATCTGAGTTTCATATCAGTTCTCTTTTATTTCTATAATATTTTCAAGTCTGGAGTTTTTAAACTGGGGCATTGCCATCCCTATATAAGCATTGATATATGTCGGATCACAAACAGTAAACTTTTTCCCTTTGTAATTTATATAATCTCCGGGAACATTTACATCAAATTTTACCGCCGTTGCCATGTGCCCGGGATAATTAAGGCCAATAACCTCAAGTCCAAGCATTTTTTTTACAAGATACGCGTAAAAAATTGAACGGTCTTCACAGTCACTGTATGGAAAACGAATGATCTCTTCTACGAAAAGTGGTTTTTCTCTGTCAAACTGCTGCTGATCGGTCTGGTAATCAAAGGCAGTCTGAACAAACCGGATAAGTATGTTGGCCGCTTCAGGCTTCGATTTTCCCGCGACAATTTTTTTAAGAGCCGGAATCAGCGACCTCTCTGTAACTGAGGATACTTCCGCGTTAAAATATATATTATGTTCGGTGTATGGATAATATTCGTAAAAGCTTACAAGATTCTGATTGTATTTAACCTTCAGGTTGTAGTTTTTCCCCTCATAGGAAAATCTCAGATTTCTTTCTCTCGCTGTATTGGAGAACTCAGGCCGCCTGCTTATATCCATACTTATATATTTCGTAGCCTGTGGAAAATCTTTTTTATATGAGTAGAATCCCCCTGATTTTTCACTATAGAGATTCTCAAAATCGATCACAAAACTTTTTACCCCTTCATCACCCGAATTAAGATAAATCACATCATATATAACATTTTTTGTCGGGACCAGCAGATAAACTTTTTCGGAAGTATAACCAATTCTGGTTTTATAACCGGACTGATTAGCCAGAAACCAGGTCAGCAGATACTGGTTGGTCCGTGAAGCGGGATAAATTTTTTCAGATATTCCTTTTAAATGCAGCAGGTATCCCCAGTCATTTAATCCCTTATCCTTTTTATACTCCAGGCACTCATTTACAAGCTCGGAATAATTTGTCCGGGCCAACTTTTCCCAGTATTCACTTATTGAAGTATTATTTACCTCTCCTGAAAACCGGATTTTCATCCCTTTATCATAATGGTAGTTCTGTTTTAGTCCGTAAAAGTCGAAATCGATCTGGTCAGTATTGTCATATTCACGTATTACAGGTTCGACATCGGGAACCGGATCGGCAGGAGGGGCCGGAGGATTATCGGGCGCCGGTGTATTCTCTTCCCCGGCAGGCTTCCTTTCGGGAACCGGGGGCTGATCTTCCGAGGGCCTGGTCTCAGGTTCGGGAGAATCGGGCTCTTTAACTACGGGGGGTACATCAGGAACATTATTTTCCGGAACCTCTTCAGGTTCAGGTTCGTTATCAGGTTTCTCAGGAACCTTAATTTCAACCGGTTTTTTTGGTTCAGGTTTTGTCCCTTCCGGAATGGTATAAACAGGAGCGTCCGGTATCTTTGGCTTCTCATCAGGTTTTATTCCTTTGTAGAGCTGATATTTTCTCCATTCCTCTTTAAGGTAATTTATAAACTTCTGATCCTCTTCTTTAACATACCGCTCATATTTTTTCTTCTCTTCCTGAAGGTATTTTTGATAGCCGTCATCCTGTGAAAAGATTTTTGAAACTGACAATAGAAGAATTAAGCAAATATATATAGCTCCTGATTTCATAATGTCACCTAAATTAAATTTTCATTCGCATAAAAACATGGTAGTTTTTATTTTCAGCGTCATACCAGCGGCCAAGTATTTTAAGATTACCGATTCTCACCATAAGCGATTCAGTTGTAATGGTGTGGGTTTCAATAGTGGTCTTGTAAGTTTTGCTGTCATATTCCGCTGAAATCTGCTTGGCGATATCAATCTTCGCCCTTTGTTCAGCCTGCCGCCATGAATTAACCTCAAGATAAAGCTGCTTTGAAATCCCGTGCCCGAATATTACTCCCTCCTCTTCAGGGTAAGTATCAACCCAGTCCGGTTTATCTGCCTCCTCAATATCATACATGGAAAATGAAGGAATATCGGGTTGTCTGCCATCCGCTGAAAAAAGGCATATATACCCCCTGCCGGGACTGAAATCAGTAATAAATTCCAGAGCGTCGAAATAATCCGCGGCCATTGAAGTATCAAATACTTCAATTTCTTCCTGCATCATCATATAAGTGCCCAGTTCGGTATTCCAGTTAACCTGCGAGTAATCTATACCGGTCGAGGTATATGCGGCGTGTTTAAGCGCCGCATCCTCTTTCGCGTAAACTATTGAAGAATCTTTTATATAATCTGAACTTGTATAACCGACATAAAACTCACCGCTCATATCACCCGGGTAAAGGAACCAGCCAGGAAATGACTGCGCGACAATTTCACTGCACAGAAGGATTAATAATATTACCCCTGTCGGTTTTTTCAATTACATACCTTCGGTTTCTTTTTCAAGTTCTTTGAACGCTTCAGCTTCTTTGTAATTGGTATACATTTCATCATCTTTTTTTATCGCAGAAACCAGCGCCTGTCTTGCCGCTCCGAGAGGATATTCCATCTGAACGTAAGCGCGCCAGTTTGAACCATCTTTTACCAGGTGTTTCTGCTTTGGTTTACTGCCCACAAGAGTTGTTTTTGTGACTGCTTTAATAGCGTTAGTCATTTTCTGACGCAGAGTGGAAGCGTCGTTAACGCCTGTTTCCTGATCAAACTTTTTCTGAAGTGATGAAAGTTCAGTTTCCATCTGGCGTGATATACTTGCCCGCGCGTCAGTTGTGGCTTTGTCAATAGCGAGCTGCATATCTCTCGAGGTAGCTGTTGCTGTCGCTATCAGGAAGTTAGGTGAATCTGCCGGATTCAGAAACCACTCCGGAATATCGCCTTCATCTGTTTTCGGTAAAGGTTTTGTACCGCCGCATGCTGAAAACATAAATGTTGCCGCTATCAAAAGTAACAGGATTGAATACTTTTTCATTTTTCCTCCCGGAAAGTTATTAGATGATTAATTTTTATCATAAGACCCATTTCAGAAATAATATCTGATCTCCATTCAAAAGATTATACAAATATCATAATTTTTATTCGAATATAAAAGTTAAAAATATTTCCATGTACATATTGGTGTCGTAATCTAATATAAGCCATAATTAAGTTTCTATTAAATTTATTTGATTTTTATGATTCCTCCGCCGTTGACAGATTGTATTTCGGGATTATACATGGCCTCGGCATTCACCGGGGGCAATATAAATTTACCCTTATTTACAACCCGGAGCATATAGATAAATTCCACTTCCCTTTTGGCCCTGAGGCTGGTAAAAAGAAGCATTCTGTCATCCCTGACATCCATATATTCCACATTCATCGGTTTATCGATTTTCCAGTCATTTTCCACTGAGGTTTTTAACCTGGGGTTTTCAATTTCAAATCCGGCCGGAACCAGATCGGATATTACAATATTATCAACATTAAAAGATGGAGAATAAAGTGAAATTTTGCATATAATCAGCTCACCCTGTTCAAATTGTTTTGTGGTGATCTCCGATCCGTTTTGATAATCGAAATATTTTCTCCTTACTCTCAGATCATTATCCTCCTCTGCTGTTCTCCGCTGCAAAGGTATCCCTTCCATTTCATAATAATAATAAACTTCACCTGTTCCTTCAGGTTCGAAAACCACCTCGGCGCCGGCCAGAGATTTATCACTTATTGTTAAATTCTGACCACTGAATGTCGCGGTTTTTTCACCATCAACCAGGACATCAATTTTCATATCTGTAGCGGCGGCTTTTTTTGATGCTTTGCCAAGCGCCAGGTATGTAAATGCCCGCTCTTGTGTTGAATAACAATTTTTCAGATTTTTTGTCAGATATTTAATAATAACCGGCGCCTGCGAATTATCAGGATCATTTTCAATAAGAATATTCAGCTTCAGTGCGTTCGCTCTCATTCCTGAATCAAAACTTCTTCCGGTTTCTCTCGCGGTTTTTTCAGGTGTAAAATTATCGGGCAGCAATTCATTGAAGGCATCCATATTTCCCGCCAGTCTGAAAGCTCCCGCCAGAAGATAAACCATATCGTCAGATAATAAATGAGGCCTGGATCGATAATAATTCATCAAAGGAAGCTCCGCTCTGCCTGAAAGAGCCAGAACATATAATCCGTATATTATTTCTTTCCGGGCAATGTTCACCACCTTTTCACTATTATTTCGATAATAACGGTAGGTATATATTTCTTTTTCACCCGATCTTTTTTTAATGTAATTCAGCAGGTTTTTAATAACATCTGAATTAACCGAAAAGCCTGCTTTTTCTGCTTCTATAAGAAAATGGGCAGCGTAAACCGAACCCCACCAGTTTGAGTAGTTTCCCCCCTGCCAATAAGAAATAGAGCCGTCATAAAGCTGCATATCTTCTATCTTTCTGATACCTTCCTTAACATAATAAATTGGATTATGTCTGCGGTAAAGTTCAGGCGCGGCAGCGAGAACAAGCTCCTGAAAATAAAGCTGGGGGAAAAGTTTTGAAACTGTCTGTTCGATGCAGCCATAGGGATATTTAACAAGTGTGTTGAGCTGATCAGTGAGCCCGATGGCCGGAAATTTACTTAGAACAATTTTGCCCGATTCAGTGCCTTCCATAAAATTGTTTTTCATATCGAGAGTAAACTTTTCTCCCGCCGTTATTTTACCATTTCCTGTTTCGGTAACAAATGGCGACGCCGGCCGGACTCCGATATCAATAACCTCCCTGATTTCACCAAGCCCGTCGGTATTAAAAATAATCTTTCCCTGACCTATTCCTGTCGCCGTTATCATAAATTCAACCGTTTCCATGTTTCCCGGTTTAATCTCTTTGTTCCCGGAGCCGGAAGAAATGATCTCAATCGGTCCGGAAACTGAAAGGTCAATGCTGACATCACCCTTGTTTTTACTCGTGTTAATAAGACTTACCGGCATAACAAGGGTATCGCCCATCGTTAAAAATCTCGGTATTTGAGGTTCAATAATAAGATCATCCGAAACTTTCACACTTTTTTCAGCGGCGCCAAAACGTTCTCCCTTATAAGCGACAGCCATTATCCTTAATTCACCATTAAACCTCGGTATAAAAAATTCAGTCTCCGCTTCGCCTGATTCATTGGTTTTAAGAATTCCGCTCCAGTGTGAAACCAGTTTAAACCTTTTGCTTTTTACAGGGTTTTGCCTTTTTTTCATTTTAGCCATAAGGCCGTCGCCGCCTGTTGAAGATGTTTTCGCGCTGAATTCAGGCAGAAGCAGTTCATAAAGATCATAACTGTCAACCCCGAGAGCATTTTTGGCATACATATAATCATAAGGATTCGGAGTAGCGAAATCTTTTATCTGCAAAATTCCTTCATCAACAGCCGCGATTGTAACAAAAATATCTTTTTCGGCTCCGGCTTTCAGTTTAATCTTATGTTTCATTTCCGGTTTCATCTTTGCTTCGGCTGTAATCTCAAGATTTATCCTGTTGATTCTTTTTTCCACTTTAACCGATTTAATCCCGTGGCCGACAAGAATAGGCGAATTATTTCCACCTTCATGGGGCCGGAAAAGGGTAGCATTTATATATATGTTGGGCAGAAAATCCTCGTTCATCGGCATCTCAATTTCCGCTGAGTTATTAACCACATCAACATACCTGTAATCAATCACCTCTTCTCTCTCAAATGAAACAAGCATCTTCCCGTCGAAAGGAGTGGTGAATAATACTTTTGCCTTTTCACCTGATTCGTAACTTGTTTTATCAGTTACAATCTCAATCCGCCCCTCCTTGTTAACGGCAAATGAGGCGTCACCCGAGGAGCTCCATCCGTAGGCGTAGAATTCTTTTTCCCAATATACCTCATCCCCCTCTTTTCTGATTCTGATACTGTAACTTCCCGACTGCGCTACATTTAAGCTGTAGTTTGTTTCACCATTAAGAGTCAGATTTTTCTTCCATTGCTCCACTTCCTTTACTTCAGACACATAATAATACTGATTTGAGTAATCTTTTTTGAGAACAGAATGCCATTCCTTTTTAATGAGGATGATCTCACCTTTAAAATCTTTCAGAATATTATCATTTTTGTCAACCGCGGCAAATGACAACGCGATATTGGAATTAGTGCCATAATAATAACCATCCGATCTTATCCCGATAAAATAATCCTGCGGCCACAATTTAAATTCGGCGGTCTGGTTTACAGTTCTTCCGGTCAGATCAAAAACACTTGAAAAAACAATAGCCCTGAAAATTCCCCCTTTGGCCGGATTTTGAGGAAGTCTGTATGTGATATCCCCTTTTCCTTCATCATCGAGAATACCTTCCGCTCTTTGTTTGTCAATAAATGTTTTGTTTCCGGAATACCGGCTGAAATTATATTTGGGCAGTTTACGGCTTCTGAAAGGGACCTCCCTTAACATTAGTTCCGACTCATATTTCATACCAGCAGCGGGAGCTCCAAAAAGAAATTCACCTTTTATTTTTGTCTTACTGATCTCACCCGGCATATAATTGCTCTTTTCAGGATTTAATATTACCCTGATTTTATCTGGCACAAATTCCTCAATGCTGAATGAATAACTCCCCGTTAAGTTATCATCACCAATATATAAATTCACAATATATTTTCCTGTCTGACTGTAATCGGGCAGATCGATATTTAATTCAAAAGAGCTTTCTTCATTCAATACCTGTTTATATTTTCCAAATATCTTTCCTGTAGGTGAAAAGATTTTAATGAATACCGGCATCTCTTCAATCAGTTTATTTCGGTTGTTCCTTAATATTCCCGAAAGATTCATTGATTCGCCCGGACGATAAATATTTCTTTCAGAATACAGGAATGCCTTAAATTCATCCGAATGTCTTGTCACTCCACCGACATCATAGCGTGAGGTTTCCAATCGGGTTTTAGAAAGGAACAGATAATTAAAATCCTCACCTTTCGAGGCTATTACCATGGCGGGTGAAAAATCTTTGAATTCATTTCTGAGATTTCCGATTTTTAATATTCCCATGTCATCTGTAATGCCTTCGGCGATAACCTGGTTATTATCTGAAATTATTTTTATTTCAGCCCCGGCGACAGGCATCGCTTTTTTGATGTTATTTATAAATACCATAATTCCCCGGCCCCATTTTTTTGCGATGATACCAAGATCGGTCACAGCAACTATTTTTGAATCGTGCACCCATCTCTTTTCGGCAGACCGGACCCTGACAATATAAACTCCTTTATATTTACCTCCGAGTATATCATCAAGGTTAACCAGGGTTTTATCTATCCTGTTCTTTGCTCCTCCGTTGTTTTTTTTAATTTTCCTTTCAAGAATAGTTCTGCCATAATTACCACTGTAATAACTGGGATTCCAGTTTCCGGGGAAATAATTCCATGTATTGTGATTAAGGAAGTGAATAAGATTGTTTTCAAATATCTGTGTGACTTCAAGTTCCATCTCTTTAACATTTACCGAAGAAACTTCCAGATTTTTATCTCCTGAATACATCAGATATTTACCATTTTTATCTGTATAGTTTATCGCCGGTTTCAGATTTACCATTGAAACTAACTGAACAAAATCGTATTCCAGTTTTCCTCCGTAAAGACCGGGCAATCCCTTTTTGACCCTTATTTCCACCTCGTTTAATCCTTCAAAATTTCCTTCTATTCTGAAGTTGTTGTTATTTACGGCGAATGTCAGCCGCACTGATGGATCGGTTGACACATATTCCGCAATCTTTTTAAGATCCACCATTTGTGTGGCGCTTACATCAATCCAGCCGTCGCTGCCGTTAAATCCCGCGCTGACCCCTGTAATAGCCAGTCTTTTCAGCGGAGGCAGTGTATAATCAAATTCCCGATCATCTTCCAGTGATTTTTTGCCAATCACACTCTCAAGCCCGCTCTTTATAATTACAGATAAATCCTGCTCCTTTTTAGTCTGACTTATTTCACCAAAATTTATGGCAATTACCTTCCCGGCCTGTTCAGATACAATCGCGTAGTCAGAAATTTTTTCCCCTTCTATTCTTACTTCCAGATATTTTCTTAACAGATCGGGCGCTACTTCGTAATTAAAATAGATATTAGCCTGAACGCCAAGTTTGTAATCTTTACCCTGCAGCGGATTCCAGAAAAACTCACTCTTTAATACATCAAAATCGGGGGTGTTGAATTTATACTCTTCCCTGTTAATACCAATATTTTTATTAAAAAGAACTTTATTGGTTATTTTTGCCTTGTATTCCTGGATTGGTTCAAGGGGCACATCCGGCGAAAAAATTAATGTTCTCGCGTCGGTCCATTTAAACTTCCCTATTATTTCGGGTGAAAATTCAATAAATTCTTCATCCATCCAGATATTTTGTTTTTCGGGGGGAGCCAGATTTTCATCAAATTCCACCGTGAATTTTGTCAGCCTGTCTACTTCACCAACCGGTTCAAAACTGCTTACATTTACATTCTTTTCCGAGCTGCAACCGTAAATTAAAATTATGATTGCGAACAATGAAAAAACTTTTCTTTTAAGCATTTTTACTCCTTTTATTATTCTCTGTCCCGTAATCTGCTGACAAATATCCCGGTTAATTTGTGGAAACAGAAAAATTAGTTGAAATTCTATAATTAAAATTTAATATTTGACCTTTTATTCACCAAGAAATTTTTCAAAACAATTTCAATAAATAAAAAGGTTGGACGTTATGACGCAGCAGCGGGAACAATGGGGATCTAAAATCGGCTTTATTCTTGCGGCGGCCGGGTCGGCAATAGGACTTGGGAATATCTGGAAGTTCCCCTACATAGCGGGGGAAAACGGAGGTGCGGCATTTATTTTTATTTACCTGCTTTGTATTTTTATTATTGGATTGCCCGTTCTTATTGCCGAGGTGCTGTTGGGAAGAACCGCCCAGAAAAATCCGGTGGGAACGTTCAAAGCGCTGCATGGGACAAAATTCTGGACCGCCATCGGAGGCATGGGGGTGCTTTCAGGTTTTATAATACTTTCTTATTATTCTGTTGTAGCCGGCTGGTCGACAGGGTATATCATAGAAGCGGTAAGCGGTGTCTTTATGGATTTCGAAACCGCGTCCGACGCCAACAACCTTTTTCATTCACTGTCGGGAAGTCCTCTCTGGACGGTAGGTTTCCATGGAATATTTATTGGCCTTTCGATGTTTATTGTTTATTCCGGTGTTCAGAAAGGAATCGAACGGGGAAGTAAAATCCTTATGCCGGTTCTGCTTCTTATTTTGCTTGTGCTTACTTTTAAGGGACTAACCCTCGATGGAGCGTCTGCCGGTATTTCATTCCTCCTGTATCCCAAATGGGAGCTGGTGACAGCCGAAACCGTGTTGATAGCGCTTGGACATGCCTTCTTCACCTTAAGCCTCGGTATGGGCGCCATGATGACTTATGGAAGTTATATGTCAAAAAAAGACAGCATTCCTGTCGCTTCACTGCAGATTGTGTTTCTCGATACATTTATAGCGCTGATAGCCGGACTCGCGATTTTTACCGTGGTTTTCGCGACAGGTAACGATCCCGGTTCCGGTCCGGGACTGATTTTCCAGACATTACCGATGGTGTTCAAACAGATGACCGGCGGGTACTTCTTTTCTATAATATTTTTTATTTTGCTTACTATCGCGGCCCTTACTTCCGCGATTTCCCTGCTTGAAGTGGTTGTGGCCTACTTTGTGGATGAAAAAGGATGGAAAAGGCATAAAGCGGTAATCGTTTTCGGAAGTTTTACTTTTCTTATCGGAGTTCCCAGCGCGTTGTCATTTAACGTGATGTCGGATATGACAATTTTCGGGTTAAATTATTTTGATATTTCCGATTTTGTATCAGCCAATATACTTCTTCCGCTCGGCGGAATGCTTATAGCTGTTTTTGTCGCCTGGATCTGGGGTTTTGATAAAGCTCTGGCAAATCTTAAACAAGGCGCGGAAAAAATGTTTAAATCAGCATTCTGGCAGATTAAAGGCTGGAAATTTTTGTTAAAATATGTATCACCAGTACTAATATTTATTGTTTTCCTCCATTCTATCGGAGTCCTCTCAATGATAACTGAATTATTCACTGATTAAAGGAGAACATATTGAAAAGGTCTACAGCAGGCATAATATCCTTCTCGATAATTTTTATTGTATTATTAATCGGAGGAGTATCATTCTTTGAACAAATCTGGGCTTTTCCCGGTAATTTTGAATTTTTCCGGAATTTTCCCTCCTCCGATTTCCCGATCGGACTTGTACCCGCAATGGTTATTTTGTTGCTCGGTACGGGAATTCTTATTACAATTATGCTCAGGTTTCCACAGATCAGGTATTTCTGGCATGGTGTAAAAGTAACACGGGGAATTTATGATGATCCGAATGACGAAGGGGATCTTAATCATTTCAGAGCCCTTACAACCGCTCTCTCGGCGACTGTCGGTATCGGCAATATCGCCGGAGTAGCCACGGCAATTTATTATGGCGGACCCGGAGCCCTCTTCTGGATGTGGATAACAGCCTTTTTCGGCACCTCTCTGAAATACGCCGAAGCTACCCTCTCCCTCAGATACCGTACAATTCAGGCGGAAGGACAAACAGCGGGAGGCCCGATGTACACCATTGAAAATGGCCTGGGTACTAAATGGCGTTGGCTGGCGGTCGCTTTTGCCAGTTTTGCCGTAATCTGTTCATTTGCCACAGGAAATGCTATACAGTCATTTACTGTAAGTGACCAAATCTACGCTGAAATGACCTCCATGCTCGGCAGCGCCCATTTCCTTACGGAAAAATTCCCCCTCTTTTCAGGTTTCGAATTATCGGTTCAGCAAATAATCAACGGAGTTGTTCTGGCCGGACTGGTGGCTATGGTAATTATTGGCGGAATAAAAAGGATTGGAAAAGTTACCGGGTATCTCGCCCCCTTTATGGCAATTATTTATGTCTTTTCAACACTTCTTATTCTCCTGGCTAATATAAATGAAATAGGCAGCGCTTTCTCGATGATATTCGATATGGCATTTAATCCCCCTGCTGAAATAGCGGGCGCCGGAGGAGGAATATTCCTCACAATGCTCAACACAATGTTATGGGGAATAAAAAGGGGCCTCTACTCGAATGAAGCAGGCCAGGGCAGCGCGGCTATCGCCCATTCAACGGCGAAAACAAAACATCCTGTCCGTGAAGGCAGTGTCGCTATGTTAGGACCATTTATCGACACTATAGTAATCTGCACACTCACAGGACTTGTTATTCTTACCACCGGCGCCTGGCATCATACAGAATTTTATGTTAACAGAATTGATCCCTCCTTTACGGGAGAATTGATGAACAGCAGTATCCTTACTTCACACGCATTCAAACTTGGCCTTTCCTGGCTTTTTGAATGGGGTGATAAAATTGTCACGATCTCTGTTCTCCTTTTCGCGATCTCAACCGCGATAAGCTGGTCATTTTATGGCGACAGATCGGCCGATTTCCTTTTCGGAAGAAAGGCGATCCTTCCCTATAAATGGATATTCGTCCTCTTTGTATTTATCGGCGCGATAGCCGAACTTGAAGCTGTATGGGGTTTTGGCGACGCGGCCCTCGGTTTTATGACAATACCTAACCTGCTCTCTATTATTCTCCTCTCAACAGCTCTGAAAAAAATGACAGGTAAATATTTTTCCATAAAACATGAAAGATTCAAATAATTGATTCAACGGGGAGCTGTATTCCCGGCTCCCCTGTTAAATAAAAAGAAATAGAAATTGATATTGTTCTTAAGTTTCTCTGAAAAATAAGAATTCTTTACTGCCTTAGTGACGTAAAAAGACTCATAATTTCCCTCTCGCCAGCGGAATATATCTTTACCGCATCAATATTAAATCACCCGATGGAACCCCGGTTTTTTCCGATATGAAAAAAATGGT
>CAXXGF010000019.1:0-30944 GCA_963677445.2 Melioribacteraceae bacterium
CCTTACAGGCCTGCTCGATAACGATCTGCGTGAAAACGCTAAATCTTTTGATAAAACTTTTCTTTCCCCCGCGTTATATGATATTTTTCTGGAATTGAGGAAAACGGAAAACAGCCTGGTGATGAGCAGGCAGAATACCCTTTCGGACGCTTTCAGGATCGCGGCGCAACGCGGTTAACAGAATTTACAGGAAAGGGCTTATAGATGTTCCGCTCGGCAGCATTGAAATGGATACAATATCAATAAGGGAAGGTAAGTTTGAAAAGCAGATTGTTAAAAACAAATTTTCTTGACCGGAAAGCTGTTGAAGAGGAAATAACCGAATATGTGTATAATTATTTTCGCGATAATGACAGGGTAAATAATGCCCTGACTGAATATATCCTTAATTTCGCGATTCCAAATGTAATATTCAGCAGGGAACTTACGGAAGCTGCCAGGCAGACTGTCAGCGACAGGGTATCAAAAAATCTTGGTATTGTTAATGAAAATGAGAGAATAGTTGGCAAGCATAACAGAATTACTCCCGAAATAAAGCAGAAAATTGATTCCTACCGGTTCGCGAAAGGAGAGGAAAACAGGAACAATGGGGCGAATTATGCAGACTTTCGGGAAATCGCTTCATATCATAATTATTCTTTCCATCTACATAATTTATATTTACCTTTTCAGAAAAAGAATTTTTTACGATAATCAGAAGATGCTGCTGATATGTCTTGTAATTCTTCTGATTTCATCTCTTGCCTACCTTGTCCAGCAGCTCGACGTAACAGCGCCGGTGCACCTTTCTGGTTCTTGTGCCTGTCGCCTCAATTCTTCTGACGGTAATATTTGACAGCCGGCTTGGTTTTTATGGCACTGTTGTTATAGCCCTGGTTTGCCGCCGGTCTGAGAGGAAATGATTACGTGCTGGCCCTGATCCATATTGTAGCGGAGCTTTTTCTGCTTATACGGTGAGAGATATAAAAAACAGATCGCAGATATTCCGTTCATTTGTTTTTATTCTTATCGCATATCTCACAGGCATTGTCGCTTTCGGACTGGAGAGGTTCGCTTCTCCTGAAAGTATGCTTATAGACTCAGCCTTCGCGGCTTCAAACGCGCTGATAAGTCCGGTGCTCGCCTATGGATTGATTATTTTCTTTGAAAAGGCTTTTAGAATTACAACAGATCTTACCCTTCTTGAGCTTTCCGACTTTAACACACCTTTGCTCAAAGAGCTCGCCCGCAACGCTCCGGGCACATTCAATCATTCACTGGCGATAGGCTCGATGGTTGAGAACGCGGCGGAAGAGATAAATGGCGATCAGCTCCTTGCCCGTGTGGGGGGCCTATTATCATGATATCGGTAAATCGGTGGACTCCAAGTTATTTTGTCGAAAACCAGATGTCCGATGTAAATATTCATGAAGAGATGGAACCGCTTCAAAGCGCCACAGAAATTATCAAACATGTTAATGAAGGCATTGAACTGGCAAAACTGCACAATATACCTCAGGAAATTATTGATTTTATCCCGATGCACCATGGAACAATGGTTGTATATTTTTTCTATAAAAAGGCGATTGAGCTTTATGGTGAGGAGAGGGTGAAATTGAATGATTTCAGGTATCCCGGACCAAAACCGCAGACAAAAGAGACCGCGCTTGTTATGCTTGCCGACGCGTGTGAATCAGCCGTAAGAGCAATGAACGAACCGGATTGAGAAAAAAAATTGAAAACATCGTAAATAACCTTGTGAAAATCAGGGTTGATGATGGTCAGCTCGATGAGGCTCCTGTTACGCTGCGGGATATTACGAGAATTAAGGAAGCGTTTATAAATACTCTCGTAAGTCAGCATCATAAACGTATCCGCTATCCGAAGCAGGATGAAATGGAGAAGGAACAGAAGAAATAAAGGATGGAAGGGCTTGCTTGAGGAATATCTTGCCTTACTGAAGTTAGAAAAAAACCTTTCTGAAAATACGGTTGAGTCCTATAAATGTGATCTGAACCGTTTAATTTCTTTTCTCGAATCGGCAGGAACAGGCGATCTGGATGAAGTAACTTCGGGCAATCTGAATGATTTTTTTTTTCGTGTTTAAAGGATAATGGACTTACAACCACTTCCGCCGCGAGATATCTATCATCTGTGAGGGGATTTTTTAACTATCTTTCCGATAATGATTACATAAAAAAATAATCCTGCCGAAAAACTTGCTTCCTCAAAAATCAGCAGAAAACTGCCCGATGTCCTTTCTTCTTGAAGATATCGACAAAATATTTGCTGAAGCTGATACTGAAAGCACACTGGGATTGAGGGACCGCGCATTTCTCGAATTGCTTTATTCCTGTGGCCTGAGGGTTTTCAGAACTGCTCAATATCAAGGTAAATGAATCTCTTTTTTAATGATGAGATTATAAGAGTCACAGGTAAAGGGAAATAAAATGAGAATTGTTCCGGTCGGCTCAAGCGCTATTCACTGGGTAACGGCATATCTGAAATTTTCCCGCCCGCAGCTCCAGAAAAAAAATACATAGCGGGAATATTCTTTTTCTCAATAAAAAGGGGAAGGCTCTTTCCCGAATGGGCATCTGGAAAATATTAAAAAAATATGCCGATGACGCCGGGATAGAGAAAAGAGTTCATCCCCATATTTTCAGGCATTCTTTTGCCACACATTCTTCTTGAGGGAGGAGCCGATCTGCGCGCTGTTCAGGAGATGCTGGGGCATAGCGATATCTCCACAACACAGATTTATACCCACATCGACAGGGAATATATTAAACAGGTTCACAGGGATTTTCACCCCGCTGGGGAAATAGGAACTTGTTACTTATTTCTGTGCCAGCCAGAGTGTAGTTTTAATTGATACCGGCAAGTTCTATTTCGGTTTTCTTGTAATAGGATTGATAATTGGTGGCAATCTGGTTTATGATTACGTGGCTGTTTTATCTGGTTTGCTTCCATGGGATGTGTTTTTTGTTTTCTCTGGTTGGTACCCACGGGCTGCCTCTGTCGAGGCTGCCCGTGGTTATCAGGCCTTTGCCCCCTTCGGGGACATCACGATGTTGAAGGTAGTCAACACTTAAGAAATTATGTATAAAATATCTAAATATCCGGAAACCATATATAATGCAAAAATCCCCCGAAGGGGGATAAACCGAATAACCACGGGGTGTTTCCGCAGGGAATTCCCCGTGAGGGCGGGGTGGAGAAAATGTACAACATTTACGCTGTGTACGAACCCACAAGAACTGAACATTAACATAGCCTCTCAATCCAAATGTTTTTCTTCATATTCAACTCCCTCCTCATGTAATAACCTGACAAAATTCCTCCCGGAATGTTTCTTTTTGTGGTGTCCATTATGATTCTTCATAAACTTGATGTTTTTCATATTTACCGGAAGGGGATTTTGTGAAGTTTTTCTCAACCGACCTGCCGATTTGCCTCCCTCCTCGGGACATGTTGTCGTTTTCTCCGGTTGGTCCCCACGGGCTTGCCTCTGTCGAGGCTGCCCGGGGTTATTTGGTTTTGCCCCCTTCGGGGACATCACGATGTTGAAGGTAGTCAACACTTAAGAAATTATGTATAAAATATCTAAATATCCGGAAACCATATATAATGCAAAAATCCCCCGAAGGGGGATAAAACCGAATAACCACGGGGTGTTTCCGCAGGGAATTCCCCGTGGGGGCGGAGTGGAAAAAATGTACAACATTTACGCTGTGTACGAACCCGCAAGGGAATGAATATTAACATAGCCTCTCAATCCAAATGTTTTTTCTTCAAATTCAACTCCCTCCTCATGTAATAACCTGACAAATTCCTCCCGGAATATTTCTTTTTGTGGTGTCCATTATGATTCTTCATAAACTTGATGTTTTCAAATTTACCGGAAGGGGATTTTGTGAAGTTTTCTCAACCGACCTGCCGATTTGCCTCCCTCCTCGGGACATGTTGTCGTTTTCTACGGTTGGTCCCCACGGGCTTGCCTCTGTCGAGGCTGCCCGTGGTTATCAGGCTTTGCCCCCTTCGGGGGACATTACGAAGTTGAAGGTAGTCAACACTTAAGAAATTATGTATAAAATATCTAAATATCCGGAAACCATATATAATGCAAAAATCCCCCGAAGGGGGATAAGCCGAATAAACCACGGGGTGTTTCCGCAGGGAATTCCCCGTGGGGGCAGGATGGAGAAAATGTACAATATTTAAGATACGGGCATACCAAGGTGAGGCATGACCCGGGGATAATCAGAATGTCGAGGTTGATATTACTTGATAGAGAGCGATGTTTATGGAAAGGGGAATAATAATTGGACACTTCACTGAAAGATTGCTTTGTATTATGTCCATATATACCGCGGAAGGGACAGATTTACAAACCTGTGCGCCGCGGCGTTTCTTTCCTACGGGAATATTTTTTTTTATTCTTTTAGTTTACCGGGTGGAGCCAGTTGAGGATTCCCCTGATCCAGTCGGGGGGCTGTTTTTCAAGCTGGGCGTCAAAATCCCATTTGCTCGCTTCAACCCTTTCTTTCATAACAGCGGGGTGGCTGTCGGTAAATCTTACAAGGTTGCCAAGGTCATCATAATGGTTGAAACTGAGCGACATTTTTTTTCAGATTCCTCATCATTATGATAAAGTTTATCAAAATCCGCCCGTTTCTGTATCATTACCTGTGGCGGTCGCACCCATCCGTAATGGTAAATTTCAGCTTTGATATCCTTTTCTTTTATTCCTGAACCATCGGGATGTTTGAAATTCATCGCGTCACCCCAGGAGAGAATATCTTTTTTATTTTTGATAACCCTGGTTTCCTTTGTATACCATTTTCTGAAATTATCCTGGACATAATCATAGGAAACCATAAAAATGGGCGGTACTTAAAACGGAGTCCTTCCACCTCATCATTATCAAGATATTTATCCATTGCCTCTTTAATAACAGGGAAATACTTCTCGTGCAGCACCTCATCACCCTGGATATAAAAAACACCAGTCCCCCGCGCACTGCTCTTTTTGCTATATTGGTTTCAATGGAAAGCACCCTGCCGCTTTCCCTTATCGACATATCCCATTCACGTTCGATTATTTTAATCTTGACGCTGCCGAGCGCTTTAATATCTTCAAGAGTTCCGTCGTCGGATATCCCAACATTAACAACAAATTCATCACATAAAGGAAGAACGCTGAGTATTGCCTCTTTATATGGATAAGCGTAATAATTTCCGTTTCTTACAATGGTGAAGCCTGATATTTTCATTTTTTATTTTTAATCCGATTTCTCAAAATTTTCACAGGCCGGGAAAGCGCCGAATAAAATTCGTTATGAAATCCCTGCCATTTTTAAACTGCATATTATATAATTTACTGTAAAGGCCGCCTGCTTTTAAATAACTCGGGATGTTTTCCTGTTTCGACAATACGACCATTCTCAAGAACAATAATTTTGTCGGCGTTTAATATTGTTGAAAGGCGGTGCGCTATTACAATTGAGGTTCGGCCTTTCATAAGTGTGTCGATTGCCTGCTGAACCAGTATCTCAGACTCCGGTATCAAGAGAAGAGGGTGGCTTCGTCGAGGATAAGTATCGGGGGATTTTTAATCAGCGCCCTGGCGATAGAGAGCCTCTGCCTCTGACCCCCGGAAAGTTTTTACACCCCGGTCGCCGATAATTGTGTCAAATTTTTCAGGCATGCCCTGAACAAAATTATAAGCGTTAGCGGCCTTCGCTGCTTCCTCAACTTCTGCCAGGCCATATTGTTGCGATCCATAGGTGATATTGTTTTTAATCGAATCATTAAAAAGAATTGTTTCCTGGTCAACAATACCTATTAAATCTCTCAGGCTCCTGCTGTTGCAGTCTCTTACATCAACTCCGTCAACTTTTATCGCTCCTTCAATAACATCATAAAAGCGGGGTATGAGGTCGACGAGTGTCGATTTTCCGGCGCCGCTCGGTCCCACAATTGCCACAACCTCACCTTTGTTTATCCGGAGGTCGATATTTTTCAAAACAACATCACCGGTCTCATATTTAAATGTTACATTCTCAAAAGTTATTTTATTCCTGAATTCATCAAAAAATTACAGCGTCCGGTTTATCTGTTATCTGCGGTTTAATATCCATCATACGGAAAACACGTTCTGCCGCCGCGATTCCTTCCTTGATACTGTTAAATACCTGTCCGAAAAGTTTAAGAGAGGGCATCATCTGGAAAACCAGCCCGAGATAGAGAATAAAACCTCCGGGTGAGAGGGCGCTTTCACCGCGAAGTATTCTGTTGCCCATAAAGTAAAGAATGAAGGTGATAAAAAATAACCCCGACAATTTCGGTTATCGGTGAAGCGAGCGCTCTTCTCCTGATCAGTCCAATCAAAAGCCTGTAATATTTGCCTATCTCTCTTTTAAATTTAGCTACTTTCATATCCCTCCATATTAAAGGCCTTGACAATTTTTATAGCTGAAAGTGTCTCGTCGAGTATGGAGGTTACGTCGGCAATTTTTTCCTGTGATTTTATACTTTTTCTTTTCAGTGAATTTCCGATTTTGCTGAGTATAATAAGCGAGCACAGGCAGAAGAACAAGAATAAGAAGTGTAAGCTCCCAGTTAAATATAAAAAGAAGAAAAGTATATACAATTTATCTGGGGCGGATCGCGGGAAGGCGCTGTTAATAACGGCAATTATTGAGTCATTTATTATTTTGACATCATTAATTATTCTCGATATCAGGTTTCCCTTTTTCTCTTCTGTAAAAAAACCCATCGAAAGTTTATGCAGGTGCTGATAAAGTTGAAACTGAATATCATGAATAATACCCTGTTCAACGGTCGACATGAAATAGGTTTTTCAGATAGGCGAAAATATTTTTCAGGGTAAATGATTACGATTATCAGTATACATATCCATGTAAGGATTTCGGTCTTTTTCGTAATCCACAACAAACTGGGAAAGCTGGTAACCTATATATTCCTTCAGGTTAAATATTGAAAAAGGCGACCGGCTCCTTTGTTTCCGCCAGGTTATCTTTAAACAGGAGATCGATAAATGGCATTATCATCCCCAGGGATATTACGCTGAAGGAAACAAAAAACAACATGCTGGTAATTGAAAGGGTCAGATGTTTCCAGTAGGATTTTAAGGTAAAGAAAAAAACCTGAGAAAAATTTTCATTAATTTATTATACCAAAGAATGGATTGAGTATTAAAATTTAATCAGAAAAATATAATAAATTAATGACTCTGATTCTAAAATATTATGCGGATTAAGATGCCTGCGGAAAAGTCAAAAATTACTGATGTTGTTATATTCTCATTTATTATCTTTTTTATTGTCACTCTTACAAATTCTCTTTTCCTGAACCAGGTTGGTTATTACGGGGCTCTTCTTTTTGTGATTTACAAATGGATTGCCGATAAAAAAAAATCCATTCAGCAAAAAATGGAATCGAGATTCCCCTCCTTCTTTTTTATGGCTGCCGAACTGATAGCCGCTCTCTTATCGGAAAACCAGGCGCAGGCTTTTTCAGAATCTTTCCAAACGGGCGCTTCTTCTTCCAATTATCTATATAATATCGGCAACAGTAAATTCTCCTAAAAGAGTGAGAACTTATTATATAAGTTTTTATCGCGGCTTCAATGGCCATGGCGCTGGCTTATCTTTATCTTTCATGGGGATATTATAAAACCGGGATGTACGCGATTGACGCTTCGGGGCCTGTAATATGGCATCACCCCTATTACGATAAGTGAATTTATGAGCTTTATTGTAATATTTATGTTTGCCTGGCTGATTGATGAAAAAAACTCCTGGAAATCAAAATTATTGGCGGCGGGAGCGTTGTTTATCTCGCTTCTGACCGTACTGGCGACATATAAAAGAACCGGATGGATAGGGCTTGCCGCGGGGTTTTTTCTTATACTTCTTATGAAGAGGAAATACATTTATATCCTTCCCCTGGTTTTGGCGGGGATATTTTCTGATTTTCAGAACCCCAAATGAAAGTTGTGTGAATATTTACAGACAAAGTGAGAATGGATATAAATTTGAAAAAAGTATCGGGACTGAGGGAAGAGCTCATCATGTTATTTCAACCGGGGGAAAATGAAATTTATTCTTTCAGATTTTGAGGGAGGGATAAAATATTATTCTTCCGACAACGTTAAGTTTAACATTCCGGTCGATTCTCCCGCGCTGACAAGTTTTATGGCGGGAGATAGTATTATAATAACGAGGCTTCTTGATACGCGAATTTTGATTCACAGTGTGAAGGATGAAAATTACCAGCTTGAAAGAGAAATTATTCCTCCCGGCTTCACCTCGGATGTTGATTATTTTAACGGGCTGATATATGTGGCGGACCGGGACAGCGGGCTGTCGGTATATACAATCGACGGAGGACTGAAATACAGGAATGATAAACTGAAAGATATTCAGCTTGTAAGAGCGGATTCATCCGGTATTTTTCTTGCCGGTAAGGGGCGGCTGACATTTATCGGGAAAGAGAAAAATTCATTTTCTGCTGAAAAGATTTCGGAGGAAACCGGACTGCGTTTTCGCTGATATTCTTCCTCTAAACGGAAAATTGCTGGCAGCGGCGTCTAACGGACTTTATCTATTTGAAAACCGGGAAGAATTTATTCAGCGAAAAGAAAAAACTTATCGAAGGGGCTTTTAATAAAGTCAAAAAAAAGCGGGGAGCGTTATTTAGCATCGGGAAACGGGAATATCTACAAGTTGATTGAGGGAAGGGATTTTTTTACCTGAGGTTGTTTTACCTACCGGATATACTCCCTCTTCAATTACTATGGCAGGAGAGAATATCCTTGCCGCAAAAATTGTCCGCAACCGATTCAGGAGTATAATTGATCCCACCGAGCCTTCCAACATTTCGCGCTTTACTCTCTGGAGCAACGCCATGAAAATTTTCGCCGATTATCCCATCTTTGGTGTTGGCGATATAGGTATTGAGCATATTTACTCCCGTTACAAAAATGAATATGACAAAGAGGTCTATGGACACCTGCATAATAATTATATTCACCTTCTGGTAATTCTCGGTTTATTTTGGTTTTACCGCTATGATGTGGCTTTTTGTGAAGATATTTCTTCAGAATCTGAAATTTTATTCTGAATTGAAGGGGACGCCATTCGCTTCCTCGATTATTCTTGGCGGAGCGGGCAGCTTCGCGGCATTTCTTGTTTCCGGTTTGACCGAGTGGAATATCGGGGATCATGAGGTTATTACCATGGTCTGGTTTATTGTGGGATTAAATTATGCGGTTTATAAAATATATGTGAAGTAGTCGAGAAAACCAGAGAAAGAGTATTCCATAAGAAGTTAAATTCTTTGCGGAATGACAAAACTGCAATTAAGCTCTTAGAAACAAAATACCGTTAACATATTGAGGATAATCCGGAGAGCAAAATTTGTTAAAAACTCCAATAATAACATGTTTGCCGATAGTCAGGCCGCGATTCAAAATTCATATATTGGACAAACCTGAAAATGATGTATATGTCATTTAGTCAGCTTAATCTGCTGATGGAGTAATTTTAATCCAACCCCCGGGAAAAATTAAACACCCTTATCGCCATTGTCAATCCCGTCATCTTACTGTTACCCGGTTTTTTAGCCCTGTCCGTTTCCTCCCCCCAAAAGGAAATATTTCCTTATCCGTCCTTTGGGCTAAAGCCCTATTAGGATGGTTACTTTGCACTTGAACTCCGGCCTAAAGGCGCGGAGTTATTTTTAAATCTCTGAATTTTTCCCCCTTTGAGGCGTTTTCCTCAAGCTCTGCCCGGGGAAAATTCAGGCTCTTATCCAATACACTAACGTTGACATGTTGAGGATAATCCAGAGAACAAAATTTGTTAAAAACTCCAATAATAACATGTTGCCGATAGTCAGGGCCGCGATTCTTAATTCATATATTAGACAAACCTGAAAATGATGTATATGTCGTTTAGTCAGCTTAATCTGCTGACGGAGTAATTTTTAATCCAACCCCCGGGAAAAATTAAACACCCTTATCGCCATCGTCAATCCCGTCATCTTAATGTTACCCGGATTTTTTTGCCTGTCCGTTTCCTCCCCCCAAAAGGAAATATTTCCTTATCCGTCCTTTGGGCTAAAGCCCTATTAGGATGGTTACTTTGCACTTGAACTCCGGCCTAAAGGCGCGGAGTTATTTTAAATCTCTGAATTTTTCCCCTTTGTGGCGTTTTCTTCAAGCTCTGCCCGGGGAAAATTCAGGCTCTTATCCAATACACTAACGTTGACATGTTGAGGATAATCCGGAGAACAAAATTTGTTAAAAAGCCCGCTAATAACATGTTGCCGATAGTCAGGCCGCGATTCTTAATTCGTATATGGGACAAACCGGAAAATGCTGTGTATGTCATTAAGTCTGGTTTAATCTGCTGACGGAGTAATTTTAATCCAACTCCCGGGAAAAAATTAAACACCCTTATCGCCATCGTCAATCCCGTCATCTTACTGTTACCCGGTTTTTTAGCCTGTCCGTTTCCTCCCCCCAAAAGGAAATATTTTCCTTATCCGTCCTTTGGGCTAAAGCCCTATTAGGATGGTTTACTTTGCACTTGAACTCCGGCCTAAAGGCGCGGAGTTATTTTTAAATCTCTGAATTTTTCCCCTTTGGGGCGTTTTTCCTCAAGCTCTGCCCGGGGAAAATTCAGGCGACTTAATAATTATATTCTTGCTTTTATGGCAGAATATTGAATTTGTATGTTAATAAAAACGAGCCGTACTCGTAATCGTTCCCGAACAATTTAACAGAGAAAAATAAAGCCGGTACGAGAATGATTACGTGAACGTGAACGATCATTTGTTCAGAATTTATTTTGGTTCTGGCTTTGCCAGCTTTGTAATTAAAAACGAACAATTAAGGAAGGTTTGAAATATTTATATTGATTATAATTTTATAATAAACTAACTTAAGTGAATAACAGAGTTTCTTAAGTGAACAGGCCAAAATTTTTTGGGAGGAAATATGAAGAAATTTAATAATTTTCTGATGATAATGTTATTCTGTACGGTGAGTTTTTTTGCCCGACAGGATACTATCAGTTATAAATTGAAGTTGCAGTATTTCAGCTTTCCGAATAATTTTACCACTGACCATTGATGAAGGTTCTTTTCTGGAAGGGGAGAAGTATATAATTCCGGAGCACACACTCGGCGGCGGTTTTATTATGTTTAATGAATTTTATGACGCGCTTGAACACAGCGCTTTCTGGCTGGATGACGGGGCTGTTGATGAAAATATACATCTCGACATTACGCTGGGAGGATTGAATACGGCGACAGGGTGGCCAAATTTACAGTTTGGATTTCAACTGTTTCTCTTTATGAATATTGATGTATACAGAATGCCGGGAATGATTCCTGTCTGGGGAAATTATAATTTTAATGATGGTAAGTATATTAATTTTGCAATTCCGAAACATAGCTCTTTTTTAACAGGTATGAGTCTTCTGGGTATGCATCCCGATTCACTCGGATTCAGATATGTAGCTGGGCGCCGGCTTTGATATAACATGTATTGAAACGATCAATATGGTCGATTCGGTTAAATTCAGGGCTGAGCATCTTTCAAAGTTTGGAGGCGGAAGAGGAAACCTGCCGACGGGAGTTGAAATTGAAACTTTCCCGGATATCCCCCGAAATTTTTCTCTGGAACAAAACTACCCGAATCCGTTCAATCCGGCAACGAGTATTGTGTATTCTCTGCCTGAGGCCTGCTATGTGGAAATGAAAATATTTGATATCACCGGGGCTGAAGTGGAAACACTCCACAGGGGATATCAGGAGGCTGGTAAGTATAAAAGTGACTTATACCGCGCAAAATCTTTCAACGGGCATTTATATTTATGAGCTTAGAAGCGGAGAGATACGTTTAAGTAAAAAGATGCTGTATCTAAAATAGTGGCTTTGTATGGCATGATCATCGAATCCGCATGAGAATGTTTCCCCCGGATAAGCGCAGATTGGCGCTGAGAGGGAATTCCCTATTATTTGCGCGCGCGGATAATATTGATTATCGCGCCGCTGAAAAAGACTATATTGGCGAGCCATGCCGTTAACACCGGATTCAGCACCCCGTTTTTCCCGAATGCCTGACTTATTTGAAGAAAAGCCAGGTAAACGAAAGCGACTACAAGATTCAGGGCTACCTGTATTGCCAGTCCCCCTTTGCGTGTATTGGCTGAAAGGGGCAGTCCGAATAAAATTACAATAATACTGGAAAAAGCCAGGGCTATGCGTGAATGATATTCAATCTCGGTGCGTGTCGGGTCATTTCCTGATCTGAGCTGATTTTGGGCCAGCTCAGATATTTCATCCAATGTCATTTCCTCCGGTTTCTGCTGTTTCTTGATTACATCGTCCGGAGCAAAATTTAAGTCGGCTATTACAAGTGTATCGAATGTTTCAACCTTTTCCGACATTTTACCGAATAATCTGCTGGTTCCTTTTGTTAAAATCCAGTTCCCTGATGTAGTATCAAATGCCATCTTATCGGCGTCAATTCTTTTTGTCATCCTGGTCAGGTTTTTATTGTCAAATTCCTGAATGCCTGTCCGGGTAGCTCTGCTGCGGTTGACATCAAAATATGAAATTGTTACAATTCTTGTGGGACTATCCTGGAAAAAAATATTATAGCCGGGATTTATCATATCTTTTTTCATATAATGACGTTCAATATAAACTTTATGTTTATTTGCCAGCGGCACAATATAACCGCCGAACCAGACTGAGAAAAAGCTAATAAGAAGGGTGGTTATGATGAAAGGGGCCATAAACCGGTAAAAACTTACTCCGCATGCCTTAAGCGCGGCCAGTTCATACTGATCGGACATTCTTCCGACAGTAAACAAAGCGGCCAGAAGCACAGCCACAGGAATGATAAGTCGCATAATTTCAGGAATAAAAACAAAATAGTATTGAATAATTACCATTGCCGGAACACTTTGATCTATAAAGTCATCAAGTTTTTCCATCATATCCAGCACAACAAATATCATTACGAAAGCCAGAATAGCAAAAAGAAATGTCTGGATATATTGTTTTATCAGGTAACGATCAATAATTTTCATTGTTTCTCTGGATATTCCTGAAATTCTTCGGCAGGAGTTTTTTTAAGAAATCGAAATTGAGGGTAACTCTTTCACGCGCGGTTTTATAAGTGAGATAAACTCCGAGCGCTCCAAGAATAAAATTGGCGCTCCACATGCCCCAGAAGGGAGAAAAGAGACCCCTGTCGGCAAGTTTTTCCCCGCTGATCAGGAAAGCCCAGTAAATTGTAAAAAAGATAAGGCTTATCCCCGCCGCCATTCCAAATCCTCCTTTGCGTGTCATCGTGCCAAGCGGGGCTCCGATAAGTATAAAAACAATACACGCTACCGGAAGAGAATATTTTTTGTGGATCTCAACTTTGTATTTATTTATTTCAGCCTGGTTTCTTACCAATCGTCTTATTCCGGATAGAATATTATTTTTGTCGTTCCTCATTTTATTTTCTATCTGCAGGAATATCCTTCGGCTTCCGGATGATGTTGTTTCACTGGTTAGCCTGGAACGAACAGTATCAATATTGAAGCTCCCGGCGAGAAAATCATCATGAATTTTAATATATCTTTTTTTAACTCCCGAAAGACTGTCAACAATCAGCTGCATTTTGGGAGCTCCGAGCTCTCTTTCACTTCTGCTGGTCCCGACATTAGATTGCTTGAAAGTGAATTGTGAAGCTGGCATAGCTATTTTATGGTTTTCGAAAACTATTTTTCTGTAGAGGTTTTCATCGAAATTATCGGTTGAATGAATTTCACCATTCTGCATATCAAGAATCAGTTTTTCCTGATCACTCGCGAAATATATTTTCCCTTTTTTTGCTGTAACTATGTTTAGTGATTTTCTGTCGGAATAATCATAGAGAGTTATATCTTCGAGCAGATTGGTTTTCTGATCAATTTTCCTGGCGAGGATCGCGTAATTATCAACTTCGGTAGAAAAAACCCCCGGCACAAGTGACAGGGTGGGCTTTTTATTTGAGATATCGATCATCAGGTTTTTTGCCGCGTGATTAGCATTGGGATAAACATGATTATTGAACTGAACAAGAAGATAAGCTATTACGATTGACGCGAGAAATGTCGGCAGGATCATCCTGTATGTACTGATCCCCGAAGCCTTCATTACAGCTATTTCATTTCTCTGGCTCATTCCGCCGAATGCCATAAGTGAAGCGACAAGCACCGCCATCGGAACAACAAGCACAACCATCCAGGCGAGGTTATAGGATATCAGCTTGACAATCACAAAAAAATCGAGTCCTTTACCAACTAGCCTGTCGGCGAATTTCATCAGGAAGTGAATAAGGAAAAACGATATCAGAGTAAATATCGAAAATATAAATGGTGAAACATGGTTTCGTAATATGTAAAGAGATAAAATCTTCATGATATGCGTAATTATACATCCTCTAATGGTTGTTTCGTTCCCGACATGCCAAATAAAAAGGTTTTACTTGCTTTATCGGCTTGATATATGATTATCAGAAACGTAAATTTAAAGATTAAAATATGCTTTGAAAACAAAAAAGCTGAATAATTCAATAAAATATAAACACCGGAGTTGAAATTGGAAAAAATTTTGAAATATGCCGAAAACAATTATGAAAGATTTATAGAAGAATTGAAAGAATATATCCGTATTCCAAGTATAAGCACACTTCCCGAAAACAAGGGCGATATGATGCAGTGCGCAAAATTCGTTGAGAAAAAACTTCAGGATGCCGGAATAGAGAAAACAAAAATTTATGAAACAGCGGGCCATCCGATAGTATTTGGCGAATGGATGAATGCTCCCGGAAAACCGACTGTATTGGTTTACGGGCATTATGATGTTCAGCCGGTTGACCCGATAGAATTATGGTCCTCACCTCCATTTGAACCTGTGATCAGAGATGGGAAAATTTACGCCCGCGGCGCCAATGATAATAAGGGGCAGAATTATGTTCACATAAAAGGTGTTGAATCAATACTGAAAACAGAAGGCAAATTACCTGTCAATGTTAAGTTCATTATTGAAGGTGAAGAAGAAATAGGAAGCCCCAATCTGGAAATATTTTTAGGCGAACAAAAGGAACTTCTTAAATGTGACGCTGTACTAATATCAGATACCAGCTTGTACGGACCAGGTATTCCGACTATTAATTATGGCCTTCGCGGACTGGCTTTTATGGAAGTGGAACTGACAGGCCCCAACAGAGATTTACATTCGGGAAGTTTTGGAGGCGCTGTTGCCAACCCGATTAATGAACTGGCGCGTCTGATAACCAAACTCCAGGATGATGACGGGGTTATTACGATTCCCGGTTTTTATGACGATGTTCAGGAGTTTACCGAAGCCGAAAAAGAAAATATTAAAAAACTTAATTTTTCAGAGAAAGATTTTGCCGAAGAACTGGAAGTTGATGAACTGAAAGGGGAAAAAGGTTTTAACACTCTCGAAAGGCTCTGGGGACGTCCGACACTTGATTGTAACGGAATCTGGGGAGGATTTATCGGTGAAGGAGCAAAAACTGTTCTTCCTTCGAAAGCCAGCGCGAAAATAAGCATGCGGCTTGTGCCCGATCAGGAACCGGGTAAAATTGCCGAGCTCTTTGAAAAATATGTGAAGTCTATCGCGCCACCATGGGTAAAAATAAAAGTTAAGGCTCTTCACGGCGGCAGCCCTGTTGTGATTCCTCTCGATGACAAAGCAATTCAGGCCGCGGCAAGAGCTACAACAAAAGCATTCGGAAAAGAAACTGTTTATACAAGGGAAGGCGGTTCAATACCTATTGTTGTTGAATTTGTTAAAAAACTTGAAGCCCCCGCGATTCTGATGGGATTGGGGCTGGATACAGATAATATTCATTCGCCCGATGAACATTTCAGTCTTGACGCTTTCAGGCTTGGAATTCAGAGCAGTGTTTATTTTATGGATGAGTTTTCGAAAATATAATATATCTGAACAGGAGAATCAGGTTAAGCAGGCAGGTTAAATTTATCCTTGGAAAAATATGCCAAATTTTTGGCGGGATGAGCTATGTATAAAGTAAATATAATACTGGTTGCTCTACTGGGAATCTTTTTACTTGTTTCGTGCGGTGGAGATTCCGGTGATGAAGAATCTTCGAGAAGAACCAAAAAAGCGGAGCTCGATAATCCGGAAACAAAAGCTTCCGAGTCAAAGGAGTATTATAAATCGGATGACGCGGCTGTTTCCGGCAGCAAAGAGAAAGATATTCGGGAAAGAAACCTGGAAATTCAGGCAAGGCAGGCTGCGAACAGAACTCCCTGCGATACCCTCTCCCTTCAGGAGTATTTAATTGATAATTATCCGGCCGGCACTTACCTGGTGGAATTTGATGAAACACTTAAATATCCTTTCCGGCGTCCGGCTGTAATTTATCTCAAGCAGGATGAAACCCTTGTCCTGGCTGTTATTGCCAAGTCGAAGGAAGGTGAGCGATTTGTTGAGGTTAAGAATCTCGTCGGGTATGAATCAAGTTTCAGCAATCTCGACAGTACCCGTCTCGGCACCGCATTCTTTTACTTAACGATGTTTGAGTGTGATGGCTCAGGTAATTTTTCGATGGTCTGGGAGGAACGAATTCCCATTCACAATGGTTTTAACTCAATGAAGATAAAGCGGTGGGGAAAGGAAAATATTCCTTATTGCGAACTTAATTTTGAAGCCGGAATCATTTCGGGATTCAGAAACTATAATTATTTCTTCGTCGATGGATTCAAACAGAATCCTCACCTTCTGGAAACATATACAGGGCTGTCGAAGAAAAGAATAATGGCAGATGTAAATCAAGACAAGTATCCCGATTATTTTGAATTCAGATTTATTGTCGATGACACCTCATTATATATCCGGCAGCTTGATTCAGTGCCATTTTATTGGGATAATAAAAAAGAATTGTACGTAACAAGATACAGCCGCCGATTATACAGGAAATATTGATGGATCAGAAACATATTGAAATACTCGATAAATATTTTGAGGAAATCACCCCGGATAAAACCGGTAACTTTCCATTTTATACCTCAGTCGCAGGGGAATTCAGCCTGGTAAAAAGGGGTGCGGTAATACGTATTGTGCCTCAGCCGAATGTACTTGAACTTTCCGGAAAGGATGTCTCCGATTTTCTTCAGAGGATATCTACCAATGATGTGGCCTCTCTTAAGGAGAATAATAAGATCGGCACCATCTTTACAAATGAAAAAGGCCGGATAATTGACCATACCACACTGCTGAGGCTTTTTAACCGGTATGTGCTTATAGGAAATCCGGACCGGGAAAAACGTCTTTTTAACTGGCTTAATAAATACCTTATTATGGAGGATGTTGCAATCTCCGATGTATCCGAAAATTATTCTCTTATTGAGGTTTTCGGGGTCCAGGCGGAATCATATCTAACCCTTATTTTTGGCAAAGCCATTGAAGTGCTGAATGATTCCAACCTTCTGCATGTAAATGTGGATGGATTCAGGCTGCACCTCTATTCCAGGATTTTTAAGGGTGGTTTGAAAAAATATTTTCTCCTGACAGGTGAAGATATTGCTGCCGATTTCCTCGATTATCTTCTTCGTAACAGAAGTCTTTTTAATATTTCCATGATGGGTGAGAAGGCCTGGGAACTGCTCAGAATTGAACATGGCATTCCGGCAATGCCCAATGAGCTGAACGATTCTGTTAATCCTTATGAAGCCGATATTATTGAGGATGTCAGCTTTACAAAAGGGTGTTTTATAGGGCAGGAGGTAATAGCGAGGCTCGATACTTATGACAAGGTGCAGAGGGTTCTCAAAAGATTTGTTGTTAAAGGTGATATGAAAAAAAATGGTGAAATGAAAATTGAGGATAATTCCGGTATTGAGGCCGGAATTGTTACCAGTCTGGTTAATTCAGAACTAACTGAGAGCTACAAAGGTTTAGCATTGGTAAGGAAGAAATTTCTTAACGGCAATAATGAATTTACCATTTATGTTCCGGGGGTTGGACGAATTCCCCTCGAACTTAAAAACTAAACCGGAAACAGAATGAAAATCTATACAAAAACGGGAGATGCCGGAGAGACTTCACTTTTTGGCGGAAAAAGGGTAACGAAAGATAACAGCAGAATTGATGCTTATGGCACTATCGATGAATTAAACGCGCTTTTGGGTTTTAGCAGAACGGAAACAAACGATAAAAAGCTCGATAAAATGATTGAGGAAATTCAGAACGGGCTTTTTACTGCCGGCGCCGACCTCGCTACTCCTTTTGAGAATGAAAGAAAAGGAATGAATGTACCCAGAATTAATGAAGAAGATATAATACTTCTTGAAAAATATATTGATGAAATTGACGCGTTTCTGCCGAAACTTAAAGCCTTCATCTTACCGGGCGGAAGCAAAGCGGCATCCCTGCTTCATTTGGCAAGAACTATTTGCAGAAGAGCAGAAAGGAAAACAGTCGCGTTGAGTTTGAATGAAGATATTGGTAAATTTACATTGATATATCTTAACCGCTTGTCCGATCTTTTATTCGTACTGGCGCGTTATGCTAATTTCGTTGAAAACACACCTGATGTTGAGTGGAAATTGTAACGGGGGTGAAACTGGTTTCGACGGGGTTATTTGGTCTTTGAATTGCGCACCGTGTTCTCCGCAGACACGTTAAACGGCGGGAAAAAAAATAAACGACGAATATAATTACGCATTAGCTGCATAATTAGATTTATGTAGCCGTTCTCCGGATCATCCCGCATTGTGCTCCGGAAGGACGACGTTTAGATGCGGTAGCCGAGCCGAGAGTCTGAGTAGGCGACGCGAAATTTTATCAGGCTGGCTTTCTTAAATCCTGTCCGCCGGAGTTAAGAAAGTAAGACCCAAAAGACAGACTATGTGTGTAGACGTTCACTGACGGGTAATTTCGGACGCGGGTTCGACTCCCGCCACCTCCACCATTCTCTTTTTTCTTCAGTATTGACGCCATACGGATATTTTATCAAATATTATTATAAATTATCATTTCGTTTAGGAATGCAATCTTTAGAAAAAATTATTCCCAAGCCTGCCGAAGATTATCTTCATTACGTTTTTTTACCGGAGTTAAAATATATTTACGTAATAATATGGTGAATCTTGTTTATCTCCTTGTGACTTAAAAATTTTCACCGTTAGTTTTTGCTCAGATAATGATGGCTTAATGAAGTCTAAACAAAAAAATATTGATATTATCCGCTCATCGGCGGCGGAATACCTTACTTTTGTCGCATCCGTCGGCAGTTCAGAACATAGTATCGAAATGCGCTATGAGGACGAGAACATATGGCTGACCCAGAAGATGATGGCGACGCTCTATGATGTTACAGTTCCGGCAGTCAATCAGCACCTGAAACACATTTATTCTGATAACGAGTTGACTCGAGAGGCAACTATTAAGAAATACTTAATAGTTCAAACCGAGGGTAGCAGACAGGTGAAACGTGAGGTGGAACACTACAGTTTACAGGCCATTATCGCCGTGGGCTTCAAAATCGAAAATGAGCGCGCGGTTCAGTTCCGCAAATGGGCCAACCAGATTGTAAAGGATTATACAATTCAAGGCTGGACGATGGATGTGGAGCGCCTCAAAAAGGGGGACAACCTCACAGATGAATTTTTCGAACGTCAGTTAGAAAAAATAAGGGAGATTCGACTTTCGGAACGCAAATTTTATCAGAAAATCACCTATATATATGCCACTGCTATGGATTATGATCCAACAGCTTCCGCGACTAAACGGTTTTTCGCTGCCGTGCAAAATAAGATGCATTTTGCTATTTATGGGAATACCGCGGCAGAGGTAATTGTTGACCGCGCTGATCATAGTAAAAAAATATGGTACTTACCGGTTGGGATGGTTCGCCAAATGGTAAAATTCATAAATATGATGTAATTATTGCTAAGAATTATCTTTCAGAATATGAGCTTGGTCAGATGCAGAGAATTGTTTCCGCTTATCTGGATATGGCGGAAATGCAGGCTATGCGAAAAATTCCTATGACAATGGCAGATTGGGAGCGCGTTTAAGCGGATTTCTCAGGCTATGGGATCGTGAAATTCTTCAGGACGCGGGAAAAGTGACAGCCGAAATTGCTAAAACCCATGCCTAAAGAGGATTTGAAAAGTACCGCATTGTACAGGACAGACTCTATGAGAGCGACTTTGACCGAATGTTGAAGATTATGGAAATAAGGGGTGACGAGCGGAAAGAAGAAAAAATATTGTAACAATTCATTATTTCGGAGGCGGGTCTGCCTTTGGCGCACTTTACTATTATTCTTTTTTTGCCATCAACTGTTTGAAGATTGTTATAGTAAGAGTCTTCAGGCTTGACTTTACGGCATATATTGACACTTTCCGGATATTTTCTTTATTGATTTTTCTAAGCAGAATGGCCCCGTTGTACCGGATTCTTAAGGGCTAACAAACTCTAATTTCCTTTGTGTATATCTATTTTATCATGATATGAAATATACATATATATATCCCATTTCTATATTCTAAATGTTTTATCAACAGCCTGCAATAAATTGCGGGGCTGTAATCTGTCATCCGGTTCATGAACTTTAATGGTTGTTGATAATTTCTGAAGAAGCCTGAGTACTTTAAGCGTTAAAAAATTACTCCTAAGAACCGAATTTATCCCTTGATTTTTAAATATATTAATGTAACTTATTGATGAAATTTCACATTGTTGTTATTACAGGGGGAACAAATGTACAGAATTATTTTAGTTATCGTTTCTTTTCTTCTTATGCTATCCAATTATCATTCTCAAACACTGCCTTCATGGAAGACTGTATTTACTGGACATCGGACCGATTTTTTACGTAATAGGTATATTAAAAAAGATAACATTGGAAATATCTATTTGTGCGAGTGCTATCACACTATTGATTACAGCGATCATGATAAACTACTCCGGTCTACGGACGGTGGTGAATCCTGGCAGTATTTTATCGATAACTGGCATGCTGATGTTTACTATTATAATGTCGCAACCAGTCCGGGAGGAGACATATTTATTAACGAAAAATCATCATTAAAAAAAACAACAGATGATGGCGGATCATGGATAACAATAACTTCCGGGAGTTTTAATTCGTTGTTGGAAATAGATGATCTTTCAAATATTTATCTCGGGGCTAAGAACAGCGCTGTATTGTATAGGATTGCTCCCGATTCGAATGAGCTGGAAGTCATTGCAGATTTTGGAGCTGGTTCAGTTGACGAACTGTGTTTTGGGGATGACGGGAAGTTGTTTGCCCAGGTAAACGGAATAATTTTTAAAGGTCCTGCTGATAATTCCTTCAATGAATGGGAGGAAATTGAAAGATTTAACGAAAATGAAAATTGTCATTCCATTACGAAAAGCGAAAACGGGACATTATTTTTTCTGCGTAATTATTCAAACATGTCATATAGTACGAATAATGGAAATTCCTGGATTACAATTGATATAGAAGACACTGAAATTATCGCTGCGGGAGAAAATGATGATCTCTACGCGGAACGCCTGAATACCCAGAATATAATGAAGACTACAGATTTTGGTAATTCGTGGTATCCTGTTGCTTTAAGAAATACATGTCATAACTTAGTTCCGGTCGGGGATAATGTGCTAATTAATACCGGGCTTTCTATTCTTAAAACATTCGAGCTGGACTCAATTCCGAAGGTAAATTATTTGCCTCAGGCGATAGGAAATAAATGGCAATATCTTATATCGCGTATAAATTCAGGAAAAACCAGTTACTCATTGATGACAAACCAGATAGAGAATTCCAAAATTGATAATGGAATTGAATATTTCTGTAACGGACTTGGTGATAATCAGTATCTCGGTTTTGATTCATCAACTTGTGCGCTGTATTACGGAGGCGGTGATTTAACAGGATTATTTCTACCTTGTTACCTGGAGAATGGTGCGCCGATAATAATTAGGAATTTATTGGGAGTTGGATTCGGCTCTCATTATTTATATACCGGAACAGATTCCTGCTTTAACAGAGAGAGGGATTATTATAAGGTTTTACACAGAAATATCATCATTTATCTGTATGAGGATATTGGTTTAATGAATTATACTGTTGGGCATAGTTTAAGCGCTGTTTTAATAAACGCATTATTGCATGATAAAAATGGCGGTCAGGAGTATATTTCGGAATCTCATAAACCTGTTTTCACCGGGTTTTCTCCCGCTAATTTTGTTGATACTTGTTTTGTGCAATTCCTGCCGGAGGTTGACCATCACTATACTCGAATTAACTCGGATGATCCTGAACTAAACCTGAATTTTGTTAATTATATTACTCTGGAAAGTTATTACAGTAAAGAGGATAGCAGCACAAATCCGGAATCAGAACAATTTTATACCACAACAAATACTCAGGAAGTTCCAATTGAAAAAATACTCGATGAAGATAAAATGAAAAGTGGATGGAGTTTCAAATATCGTTTTATAGCATGGGATAAAAATTTGGTGCCTGATTCTTCAATACTGCCATCAGCCGGAGGTTACTATTTATTACGATTTAAGAAAAAAACAGAAGGTGTTATAGGGTACCCGGAGGAAAAAATATATGATTACCAACTTTTCCAAAATTACCCTAATCCTTTTAATCCTGGGACTATTATAAAATTTCAAATAAAAGAAGAAAGTAATGTAAAACTTTCTGTTTTTGACATCAAGGGTGAATTGGTTGATGTGATAATAAACGAGACAATATCGGAGGGGTGGCATGAAATTCCATATTATCCTTCTTCAAATAATAAATCCATGCCAAGCGGTGTATATATTTACCAACTCGAAGTCTCTCTGGGAGGAAATAATGTTTACTCCTCATCAGGCAAAATGGTATATATCAAGTGATGCTTTCTTATTTCCTTTTTCTTTCCCGGGTTGGTTCCGCGGATTGAATGAAGGTGAATCTGTCCTTTGGAGCAATTGTACAATAATTCCAAATGGAGTCTATTTTGACCATAACAGGGGTAAAACCGGTTTTTTCTGTGAATGGTCTGTTGTAGAGTGTTGGTGAAAACAGAAGTTGTGAGTTTATAATTGTGAATTATGGCCTCCTTCGCTATAAAAAGGCTTTGGCAGGTGAAAATTGTTCTGTATTTACTTGAAAATACTATGTTTTTCAACAATCGGGATTTATCAACAGCCAGGACTATTGGTAGAAATTGATCCTGTTTAGCTGCTGTTGGAAGAGCGTGAAAAAACATTATCGGCACTCACCCGGAAAATGAAGGATGATAGAATATCAATTTGTTCTTCTATTAAAGGACTGAAGATTATTGAACGTAATCTGAAAAACACAGGTTATTTAAACGGCTTTGATGAACTTTTTGCTGGTTGTAAATCTAACGCGGATCAACTGTTAAGAAATATTTAACTGTTCACCTCATAAACAGCAGAGAGGATAGATACAACGTTAAGAGTGTAAAACGTAAAATAAACATGACAATGACAGATTAGGAGGCGAGATTGAACGGACTTCTCCGTCTCCAGGATCGTGAAATTCTTCAGGATGCGGGAAAAGTGACAGCCGAAATTGCTAAAACCCATGCCGAAAGTGAATTTGAAAAGTACCGCATTGTACAGGACAGACTCTATGAGAGCGACTTTGACCGAATGTTGAAGATTACGGACATATGGGGCGGCGAGCGGAAAGAAGATAAATCGTGATAAACAGGGCTGTTGTTTCGGATACGGGTTCGCTACCTCCACCAGTTTTTATCCCGACTTAATACAGATGACTTAATTTTTATTGATTTCACCTATTCACATTGATATTTATCTGTTCAACTATTTCATATGAACTATCGGATTCATTCAAATTACTCCCATTTCCAGTTATCCGGATTCCAGGTTTTTTCTTCTTGAAGTTCGAAGAGAGGTTTAATAAAACCGGATATTTTGTTTACTACCTCATTAAAATTCAGATCATTATCCAGTTTTTGTCTATTTATATATGCGTTCCACATTTTTTCTTTTCCGGAATCTTTTTTGAATTTTTCTGAGAACACCACATTTTTTCTTTCCAGTTTGGTATCCCTGTTTTTAAATGTTCGTATTATTGATTCTTTAAGTTCTGAGGATTTGAAGCGTTTTTTTTCGGCAAAAAAAAGAAGATCAAAAAAGTCTTTCATCCTGCTCGATAAATAATTTAAGGAAACAATTGCTTCAAACTTTTCAGAAACAGCGGAATCCAACGAATAAGCAGTTAACTTTGGAGATTCATTGTCAAGCAGAGTTGGGAAATCTATCTCCACAGCATTTACAATAGAATCACTAAAACCAATATCTATTTGCAGGTTATGTTTGTTAGTTGCAAGTGTTCCTAATATGATTGCCCTGATACCTTTATAGTTGTTTTCCTCCATTATTTCTGAGACTTCAATATTTTGATCAAATGAAACACCATCATCAACAGTAATTTTAATTATCTCATTGAGAATGGCTTTAATTGACTCGGTTTCGTTACGTAAATTCTTTCCAAGAAAATCTATATCTTTTGTGGGTCTGTTTCTGTTTATATCATGGGCAATAAATAGAAGAGCTCCTTTCAGAATGAATTTCTTCGAATAAACTGACTGTGAAAGCCTGAACAAAAATCTTTCCTGAAAATATTGTCTTATAATCAGATTAAAATCCTGATTGTTTTGTCTGGCAATGTTAAGCAATTTTTGTTTAACCGACGCCTCCATATTAATATGTTTTTTCTTCATGTTTGTTATATCATTGATTTTAAGTAAGGCCCCATTTTATTTTCCACACCACATATTTCAGCATATTTGATTATCTCATTCAGATCCCGATCCTTCGAATTCATGTATATTTTTAGGGATTCAAGTACAATATCTTCCCCAATTTTATCAATATATCGAAACATATCGCCGAGAGTTTTTTCTTTATTGTAAATTTTAATGGTTCCGCTCTGAGTGTCTAGTTCATTAATCCCCATTTTGTAATATTTTTCGGCAAAATAATAAAGTCTGACAGGAGGATATTCAAGATTAAATCTTGGAGTATTGCGAGGTACTGCTATATAAATCTCCGAAGGCATAAACGTTGTCAAACCATAATAATCGGCAGCAGAGGAAAGACAAATTATTGCATTTTTATTATACTGACATACATCCGAAAACCCGGAATGTTCATCCCATGGGAATTCAATCAATTTATAAAGTCCGGGCTTAATTTTTTCAATAATACCATCTCGCAAATATTTTGCCACATCTCTTGTTTGTATGCCAGCAGACTTTAAATCTTTCATCCTTGCATATCCCTTGTTATTTTCAAATATCCCTATCATGTTCCCTGTTTTTATTGTTGAATCATTTTGTAGGCAAAAATACAAAATTATCCTACAAAATGAATCATTATTCCATAATTATTATGAGATTTCATTAATCTGGTTTAAAAAAATTTCCTAATTTGGATTGAATAATTTGTGAAATTTTACTGCTGAAAATCATGCAAAATTTTAAGCCTCTTAATTTCAAAGATTCATTCTTACTATTCGGCGGAGCGTCGATTGCGCTTATTCTCGGGACGTGGTACTTAATTCCCTGGCTGAGTGACTCTACCGGAATTGAAACTATAGTTTTCTGGTTTCTGGTGGCGGGACTGGGGATTTTTCTTCCTTTGTTAATTGTGGCATATTTTATCATTCGGGGGGAGGGATATAAACTCAACCGGGAATTATGGCGTGAACGTCTTCGATTTAAATCTATGACGAAAGAAGACTGGCTCTGGAGCGCCGGGGGAATAATCAGCATCGGTATATTCAGTTCGGTCATCATGAAATTGCTTGAGTATTTTGCGGGACCAATAGAACATCAGCCGGCTTTTATGAGTTTTGAGCCTCTTTCGGCGGGACGTTACTGGATACTCGCGGTCTGGCTGCCATACTGGCTTCTGAATATAATGGGGGAAGAGATTTTATGGCGCGGTGTTATGCTGCCGCGTCAGGAAATTGTTTTTGGCAAATATACCTGGCTTATCCACGGCTGCGGCTGGGCTTTATTTCATATCGCTTTTGGATGGCAGTTATTTTTGACAATGCTGCCGATCTTGTTTATACAATCCTATGTTGTCTATAAAAGGAAAAACAGCTGGACAGGGGTGGTTATTCACGCGGTTATAAACGGGCCGAGTTTTATCGCTATCTCATTTGGCTTATTATAAAAGCAGGCAGATCAGGAATAAACTTAATCTGCCCTGAAACTTATTATATGGTAAATCCAAAAACAATATAACTTTGTTCACTTCGGGGATTTAATATCCAGTTCGCGAACAGGGGAAGAGAAAATTCCTGAGTGATCTTGAGTTTTCTTGTCAGTCCGAATCCCAGGTTGATAACCGAGAAGTCTTCCGTTCCGTAATAGGCCGGATTTTTATCGCTTCCGGTAGTGGCTCCCGCAAAAAGTTTTATATCGGTATCTTTAACTCGCAGATTATAACCAGCCTCAAAATAGATGTTATTCCCTTTATCGTTATAAAAATTTACTCCCGCCAAAAATGAAACCGGGAAATTTTCCGGACCGGTATATGAAGCGATGCCTTCAATAGTATGACCACCGTCTCCATTGTCATCAAAATCGCCAAATTTGAATCCGGCATTGGGGAAATAATAATCGACAAGAGTAATTCCGAATGAGCCGCTGCCGGGAAGTCCGAATGAATATCCCAAAATTAAATCGATTTCTTCCGAAAACGCTTCAGTGCGGTCGAATGAATATGATCCCCATAGGGAAGCGTCAAATCCGTTGTAATTAAAACCTATTGAGGGCTGGATATTCGGGGCGCTGTTTATTATCATACCTCTCCACACATATCGATTGACTACATCAGCCGATGTATTGAAAGTTTGTGCGTTAAGAGTAATGAATGATGTTAAAAATAAAATAATCGCGAAAATACCTTTCATTTTATAACTCCAGATTATTAGACAGGGGGAAACGCAAAAATACATAAAAGAAAGAAATGTGGTTATAGTTTGGGGAAAATTATTTCCCCTCAATAATGTAAATATTGTCCCTGGGAAGGAATGTCTCTATTCTGCTTAGCGATTGTCCGGAATCGTGAATTATTTTTTTTACTTTATCCATTTTAAGGTAGTAGTCATATTCATGTCCATATTTTTCCGGGTCCCGGTCAACAATAACAATCGGGGCATCAGGCTTCAGGTATTTACGGATATTCTTAAGGAAAGGAACCGGTTGCAAAACATCATGCAATACGTAAACCATAATCACCATATCAAGCGTATCAACCGGAAAAAGAGGATCTGTTTCTTCACCCAATACAGTTTCAATATTGATAAATCCTTTTCTTCTGGCTTTTTGTTCAAGAGTTTCAAGCGCTCTTTCACTGATATCATTCGCGTAAACTTTGCCTGTGTCCCCAATCCTTGAGGATAAATGGAAAGTAAAATATCCCTCGCCGGCTCCCGCTTCGCCAATTACCATTCCCTGCTTTATCCCCAGTGTATCCATTATTTTATCAGGCATCTGCCATTGATCGCGTTTGGGTTCGAAACGGAATATGGTTATCGCGAGAATCGCAATAAAAATAAGCGCAATCAATACTTTTACCGCTGCCCTCATAAATTAAATCTCCGTTTTATTCAATAATTTGCTCATTTGTCTTTATCTTACTTTAAATGAGGACAAAAACAATTTCTGTCAACTGATGTTTTTACCTCTATTCAATATTCCGTTTTTTCTGGAATTATTTATATCAATATACTAAAAAAAATACATAAAAAACCCGGCGCCAGGAGGTTATACGCCGGGTTGAGAAGAAGTAAGGGGCATGAAAAATCTTATTTTAAACTATACAATTCAGGAAATTATTTTATTTGCCCTTTGGACGCGCCGCTATTTTTATTGTTTATGCGATTATGGGTAAAAAATAATGCCCTTTGCCGGGTATCTTTGATCTTTATAATGATTACTTAATTATTTAGTAATTTGCGGATTTCAAATAATCATTAACTTTGAGCATTCAAAAAATACTAAGGTCCTTATTGATGAAAAATTCACTTTCATTCTATATCATGTTTTTTATAGTTACATCCTGTTACAGCCAGGAAGAATCTGTATATCTTGAAGTAATTGGAACCTATGAAACAGGAATATTTAATGCGTCAGGAGCTGAGATTCCGGCATATGATGCGGCCACAAAAAAGATTTTCTTTACGAATTCAGCTAACAACAGTATTGAAATACTTGATATAAGTGATCCGGAGAATCCGCAGGCTTTGTCCCCTATAGATCTCTCGCCGTATGGAGCGGGTCCGAATAGTATCGCTGTCAAAAACGGGCTTGTCGCTGTCGCTGTTGAGGCAAATCCAAAAACAGAGAATGGCCATGCTGTATTTTTTGATACCAATGGCAACTTTCAGTTTGCCGTAGAAGTCGGGGCTCTGCCTGATATGATCACATTTACACCTGACGGAAACAGAGCGCTTGTCGCGAATGAGGGAGAACCGGAAAATGGAGTTGATCCCGAAGGTTCGGTTTCCGTAGTTAATGTAAACACACAAACAGTTACAATGATAAATTTCAGTGTGTTTAACAACTATCCGCTTATGCCTTCGATAAGGATTTTTCCCGGAAAGACAGTGGCGGAAGACCTCGAGCCGGAATATATATCTGTCAGTTCGGACGGATCGATGGCGTGGGTTTCCTGTCAGGAAAATAACGCGCTCGTTTTTATTAATCTCAGCACACTGGAACCCTACCAGTTAACAGGGATGGGCTACAAAGACCACAATCTTCCGGAAAACGCGCTTGACGCCAGCGATATGGATGAGGCAACTAACATAACAAACTGGCCTGTAAAAGGAATTTTTATGCCTGACGCTATCGCTTACAGCGAATATAACAGCAGTCCTTTCTTACTTTCAGCCAATGAAGGGGATGCCCGTTTTGAAAATCAAAGGATTGAAGATATTACTCTTGACGTTTCGTCATTCCCTGACGCGGCCAATCTTCAATTGCAGGAAAATCTTGGACGGCTGGAAATTTCACTTATTGATGGCGATATAGATAACGATGGAGAATATGAAGAGCTTTACTCTTACGGGACCCGTTCGTTTTCTGTGTGGAACGGAACAACCGGTGAATTGATCTGGGATTCGGGAGATGATTTTGAGCAAATTGTCTCCCAATATTATCCTGATAATTTTAACAGCGATAATAACGAGAATGGAACATTCGACTTAAGGAGTGACAATAAAGGCTGCGAACCGGAAGGAATATTGGTTGCGAAAATAGGTAATGAAAGTTATGTTTTTATTCTTCTTGAAAGAGTTGGCGGAATAATGGTATACAATATCACAATTCCATATAGTCCCACTTTTGTGCAGTATATAAATAACAGGAACTTCGCGGGTAACCCGGCAAATGGAACAGCAGGGGATCTTGGACCTGAAGGAGCTGTATTTATCCCGGCTGCAGATAGTCCTGACGGACCTCTCTTCTTGTTGTTGCGAATGAGGTAAGCGGCACAGTGACTATTTACAGAATAAATGAAGGTTTTATTCCTGTTGAACTTACCGCGTTCACTGCGGCCGCTCAAGATAACAAAGCGATTCTCAGGTGGACTACGGCATCCGAAAAAAATAATCGTGGTTTTTGGATTGAAAAAGCGGATGGCGACGGAGCTTTCAGGCAGCTCTTTTTTGTGGAAGGGGCAGGCACCAGCTCGGAAATAAATTACTATCAATATATTGATGAAAATTTGAAGCCGGGATATTACAGTTATCGTATAAAACAGGAAGATTTTGATGGTCGATTTGAATACAGCGGAATAAGATCAGTGGAAATATCCGCTCCTTTGGAATTTGAGCTCATGGATAACTATCCGAATCCATTCAATCCATCGACCGAAATAAAATTTTCGCTTCCCGTACCTTCCGAAATTTCCCTGATAGTATATGATCTGCTCGGCAGGGAAGTTGTCGTTTTGTATGAAGGAATTTGTGAAGCCGGCGTACATACTGTAACTTTTGATGGCACTGAATTATCAAGCGGTGTCTTCATATATAAACTTACTGCGGGAAAATTTTCCGGCGTAAAGAAAATGAACATGATCAAATAAATGTTTGTCCGATATCCCTCTTCCTGCACTCTGAAGAGGGATGTTCTTAAAAATAATACAGGTATTTTATTTTTATTACTGCCGCGCGGTTTTCAGTGTGTAGTCTCGCCGGAATCAATGATCCATCTTTATCATATTCCTCTGAAAGATCTCTTAATTCATTAAAGGCAAAATATATCCAGCTTTTCGGAGAAAAATTATAGGAGAAGAGAAGGCCGATTATCATTCTTTCTATCCTGTCTGTGGAACGGACAAAGACATTATCCACATAAAGTTTCAGATTCATATTCGATATGGGATTAACAGAAATGAAGGGGCGCGCATTCCATGTTATTTCTTCAATTTCACTCTCCGGATTTTCCTCAAACCATGCATTCAGCTCGGTTCCGGTTTCAAGAAAAGATAACGCGTTCCAGTTTATACTGCTGCCCGCCCAGGAATAAAAAGCGAGATATTCCCTTGAGAAATTATATGTTCTCGAATAACCGCCCCATAAATTAGCATTCCATTTTGCCGATGTGTGGAACCATGAACTGAAATTAGCTGACCAGGATGAATATTTAACATCCTCATCCTTTGCTTTTCCCGCGTCGATATTAATTTCAAAACCCCAGTGTTCCCTGAAACTCATATTAAACCCGACCAGGCCGAAAAGATCGGTATATTGATCCACTTTCGCCCAGTTATATCCCCCGCCGAAATAAAACATCATGTTGCGGACGGCCC
>CAXXGF010000020.1:0-59837 GCA_963677445.2 Melioribacteraceae bacterium
TCAGAGGGGTGAATGTCCAGTTATAAACCATCGATACGAGGAGATAAGGCATTGGTTTATATCCAATTTCGGCATACATATATGATCTGTCATCGAGCTTAAATATATCCCCTTCATCCTGAATGTTTGTTTTGTCATAACCTGCTCTGGCAACAAATGACATTTCAGGCGGGGTGATATCGGTTGAAAGATGAAGAATTCCGCTTGTAGGATGTTCATCAAGGCGCTGATAACTTCCTATTACGTCGAATGTCCCCAAAAGCTCAACAAGCAATTCACCATAAAATCCGTTTCCAATAGAATACGCGTTTTCAAGGGTTTGCAACTTGCTATTAAAACCACCTGTCGTTTCATCCATGCTGAATCTTTCCAGTTCATAAAGAGAATTAAAATACGCGGGCAGATACTGATCATTATTAAATCTTCTCTCAAATTTGGCATTGACTGTAACAAGACCCAGGCCATGAAAATTCATATTAAATCCGGCCGCTGTTCCATCACCAAAATCATTTATCTTCGCGTAATCTAAATAAAGGCGGAGATTTACCAGTCGGTTTCTCAGTATGGGAAGGCCAATATCGAATCCATAGGCTGTAAGAGAATTTTCTTTCTCATAGTTGTATTTATTGAACGCGGCAGGGTCTGCGATAGTCTGTTTAACATAAGCAAATTCGTGATAATCTCCCACGAATGACGCGCCTATTTCAAGATTATTTATTATTGGTATACTTTTTAAACTGGTGAATTGAAGAGGTCTTACGTATCCCCGGAGGCCAACAAGTCCCGCCTCGCCAAAGCTGCTGTATATTGTTTCAAAACCAAAAGTGCTGAAATCGACATCAAATTCCAATCCTGTTTTTCTGGTATCAAAACCGGGACTGTTATTATATAAATATATAAGACTGCCATGCCCGAGAGTCGCGTGGTCGAGAGCTCCGAGCCTGACATAAACAGGGTCCCTCTTAATGCCATATCTGACATAACGGATAATGCTTATATAGTCTGAAAACTCATTAAAATTTTCTGATCTGATATTTCCGTCAGGATCAAATTCGAGATTCAGATCAAGACCGATCCCTATTTTGGAGAAAGACACTTCCGGAAAAATATGAAATGAATAATGAGGCTGATCATCAATCCAGGTCATTCCAAATCCGCCGCCAAACTCACCCTGGTTCGCGCCAAGTCTGCCATACTGGGCATATGAGAAAACCGGGAGCAAAGCGATAACTAAAAGTATCTTAATTATTTTCATAACACACCTGTAATTTTTTAACGAACAACTGCTAATTTCTGAGTATAAGTCACGGTTTTTTCACCTTTTCGTGTAACAACTTTATACAAATATACACCATTGGCGATTAAGTCGCCATCTTCATCTTTTCCATCCCAGTAAATTCTGTTAAAATCATAGTTCATGTCTTCCGGAAGTATTGTAATATCCCTTATCAGCCTTCCGGTTACGGTATATATCCTGATGCTGATTTCTTCAGGAATTGTTCCCAGTTTAAATGTAAACCAGGTTTCATCCTTAAACGGATTCGGATAATTATATAGATCAATCAATTCAAGTTGTGAATAAACCTGAAAAATTTTCTCAAGACCGCTGGAATCGGCAATATTGCCGCTGCCATCCTCTCCACCGACCGTTAATATATATTCGCCATCTTCGAGATGGGGCCGGTATTCAGCAACGACTTTAGGATTTTCCTGAGAAAATGAATATGTGATATCCTGCGGATCAACCTTTTCACTGTTGAGATAAAATCGGATAGCGTCAGTTGATGTCACAGGAATAAGTGAGGTATCTGTTAATTCCGCTTTTATATATGGATCGGGAGTTATAATTTGGCCCTGGATGATATCTCCTCCTTCTATTGTCATCGTCAGGTCAGGTTTAACCGTATCAGCCGCGACGTAAAAAGATAATTGATAAGAGTTATTATCCTCAAACATTTCTTCTATGTTATTTTCAGGATCGACTGCGATTCGGAACTTCCCTTCCCCTTCATATTCAAGAGTTGTATAATCAAGAGAGATATTTTCTTTACCTCCCGACTCGATTACAGAAATTTGACTTTCGCTTAATCTAACCTTGCTGTTATCGGGGTTGATAACCTCAACAAGATATCCGATATTCTCCGCCTTCACTCCGCCAGGATTATAAATATCAAATGATAGTGTTATTTTTTCCCCTTTGTCAACAAAATCATTGTCAAGTGAAAAAGTCTGGAAGTTAACCGCGAGATCAGGGGGTAGTGACGCGGTCACACCGAATAATTCAAGTACCGGAGACTGATATAGCTCATTCGCGAAATAGTCGACAATGAATGAAACTTCGGTTCCGGCGGGATAACTGTTTAATACATTAAGACTTGTTGAACTGCCTGTCAGCTCCATAGGATCAAGAGTATCGGGTGGTGTGGTATAAACTACCGGAGTAACCTCAATCGAGGCGCCGTCAGGAATAGTTCTCTCCATCGCCAAGCTACCCCAGGTATGTACATTTCCTATTTTCCCCGAATGCAAATATCCTCTTTTGGCTGTAATCGCGAACGCAGTATCAAAAGCTACAGAGCCGACTGTCGAAACAGCCTCGGGTATAGTACCGGGAGTGGCGCCAGGTTTACCAAGCATAAAAAATGAATGGTTATCATCAACACTGTCAATCAACGAGCTGCCGAATTCCCTTAGTTTTATCTTCAGTTCTTCAGAAGGATGATAACCACCACAAAAATTACTTACAGCGATTGCGACCAGTTGGCCACTTGTTATTGTGTTAAGATAATCAACAAAAGCGGGATAATTAAATTGATCGGACCAGTAATTGAACCAGGCGTCATCCACTCTTTCACGGGTAAGCTCATCAATTACAAGCACATTAAAACCACAGCCTATAACACTATTGGAATAATCGACACCGTCAAGTTCCAGATTCGCGTTTCCTCCATCATCCACACCATTTGAACTTATCGAAAGAAGTATTTCCTTATCACCCAGACTTAAACCATTCTCATCATAAATCACATCTTCCCGGTTCAATAAACTGAAAGCGAGTGTATCTGAGAACGCGTAATAATAGTTGCTGTCAGGATCATAAACAAATGAAATTGTTTCAAAATATTCGGGAGTACTCTTATCAAGGTAAGTCCTGAACCAGTATCTTTTATCTTCATCCAACGGAGGAAATTCGATTAAGGTAACTAAAGTATCAAAGCCGAAAGCATACGTTGTGAAGCTGCTGAAATCGGAGCTTCCTGCCAAATCGGCATAAATTGTATCATAATCAACAGCCCTGACCGGATTCAGATATAAAAACGATCCATTTTGTCTCAGGTTGAATTTATTTCCGGTAAAAGATCTTACTGAGGAACTGAACACGGTATAATTAATAGTAATAAGATTATTATCTTCATTAATTTCTTCTATCATGTTTCCGGGATCCAGAGTGATGATCAAAGAATGCTCACCGGCTCGTTCCTTAACCGGTATATTAAAATATATCTCTCCACGGGTAAGGGGCTGACTAAGTTCAATTATTTTTTCAAAAGCCACTCCCCCTTCGAAATAATCAGAAATTTTCATTACGAACGCTTCACCTTCAACTTTACCCATATTATAATAAGATAACCTGAACTCGACAGAATCAAGATTATCATCAATAAAATCGGGTATTGTCAGATCGGCAACACTGGTTCCAAGATCGGGCAGAATGGGAATTTTTAATTCCAGTACCGGATCGCAAAAGAGTACATTGCTGTGATTAAATATTTTATTTACATCCGAATTACCATAAATTTCAAGAAGCCTGCTTTTCCCATACATATGAGCTTCTCCTGCACACAGCTTATCGTGCACTAAAATTCCCTCATAATACAGCTCGGGAAAAATAGAAGAAATGGATGTGAAACCAAGTGATGAGTTGCCTATATAGGCGATAGCCTGACCAATATCTTCAATAGTAAATCTTTCAGAAAAAGAAACTACATCCGGTTCGGCAAACTTACCGGTTGAACATCCAAAATCACTGATCAGCGATCCTTTACCTCTTTCGTTCGAGAGAACTGCAGGTTCCTCAATCCCGTTATCCCAAATTTTTGTGCCGCTATGTCCTATATAGGAAATGATTACCGCTCCCGACGCGAAAACACTATCCACAAATTCCTGTTCATAAGGTCCAAAGTTTGTCGGCGGATTTTCAGTCGCGTAAAACTGTGTCGTATATCCTCCGAATGGGGCCGGAGTAACAATATTTTCTTTTATCCTCGTATTAATTGCCTTTGCGGCCTGTTGTTCGGCCTCATCCAGCCCGCCCGATAAAAGAAGGAATGACTTATTCCATAGATCAAAATCCTGCTCAACATAACCGCGGTGTTTGTTAAGATACCTGTCAAATTCTTCAACTGTGGAAGGGGTAATCCTTCCCACCATCATCTGTTGTAACGCTGATACTTCATCCCATATTACAAACCAGGAATCCGAAACCGGGCGGCCATAGGAGGGCACAACATTTTGAACAGGTGTTTCAAGATTCAAATTGTTTTTATAATCGTAATTTGCCTCTCCCACTAAAAAAGTCCATGATGGTTTTGGTTCTTCAAAATTCTGATAAATTTCAAATAAAAAATCTTTTATCGGTTCGGGTGAAAAATTACCATAATTAAATTCATCATAAATATCCTGTACATCGACGACATAACTATTTATACCATAGGTATTTTCAACGAATGAAGCATATTCATTCCCTTTCTCAATAAGCCCGCTGTTAGTGATTAAGATATATTCGGCCTGTCTCTTAGATGAGATACTGCTGAATCTCTTTTTGTACTTAATATCTGGTAAAAATATTCCCTCAGGTTTTGAAATAAAGATAACATCACCTGTGGTAACCGTATCCTGAAATATAAGTTCTTCACCCCGATACATTATATCGACAATTTTTTTTATTGTTGTTCCTTTCTTGTATACGAGATAATCATCCCCTGAAATCCCTCTGACTTTTATATTGACAATATTATTACTATATCCCGGGGGAATGATCATCTTTATTGAATCTCCATAAATGATATTATATCTTGGATACTCCAGTTCCCACCAATCCACGGCAACAGAGTTAATGCTCGAACCGGTTTCGTAACTTTCAATGTGTATATCATTTTCCCCATTGAATAATAAATCCGAAGGAAACAGGGCAGTAACCACATGTTGTTCAAACCTGTCAAATGGTATTGAGTCATAAATTGCCGTATCATCGTTTATCCACATACCTATTACATGAGCATTCTCAATAATATCTGAAGCATAATCCTGTACTTTAAACAAAGATAAAGCTGTTTTCCCTGGAACCGGATCCGTTATCGTCCATGTCCGGATGGAAGCACCTACTCTGAACTGACCGCCAACCCAGGTTTCATTTTTTAACCACTCGGTTTTTTGTCTCTCAACAATCGAAATAGAAGAGTAATCAAAATACTTGTTTTTTTCATAGTGAAGTATATCAGAATGGTAATCGAGCGTATCGGCCAAATTAGTAATATATGCTGGCTGCATATATACGTTATATCCTCGACCCTCTTCCCAGGATAACCAAAAAATATTTTCATCACTATACCTGTCCATGTACTCTTTATATTCCTCACCAAAATCATTAGTCTCTCTGTAGTCAGGAGAACCATAGTTCTTCTCGGCATAAAACTCCAGATAATCATTGCCGTCAAAATAACCGTTTTCATCGGCGTCCTTTATGAAAACAGGATAGAGCGATCCATTATGATGCATTTTCAGACTTGGTATAGTAATATAGGTTGATAGTCCGAGTGTTGAAAAATCTGAGGGTCTCAGCTGATAAATGCCATCTTCTGTAACTCCTATTTTAACATATTCAGCGTTGAAGTTTATCCATGAATTATCCGCCGGGTTATCACTCCTCTGTCTGTTGGTTTTGAACTGACCCGCGATATCAGAATTCGCGATTAAATGTTTTAAATTTTTATCGAATCCGTTTTTTTCAGGTATCGGTAAATTTCGGCTAACGGGGATATTTCCGGTATTCACATTTAAGTTAAACTTCTCGGTAATTATCAACTCCCCGGTCTGCCGGTCTATCCTGTGAGAATTAATTTTGAGTTTAACGCAATAATAGTCCCTCAGATAAAAATAACCGATTGTCTCTGTCAGGGGCATTTCTTCATAATTCGCGACTGGTGTGTAGTTATCTGAATCTTTATAGTTTAATTTTTCATCGATTATAAGCGCTTCAGGATTCTTTTGAGGAACAATTCCGGCCTCCCTCTTTTCAACTATTTCCGAAACCGAAAACGATGGTCTGCTTCCATCAGGAATAGCTATAATCAGTGTGCCCGCGGGAAGCTTAAAACTGCCCGGTGATGAAGGATCGGTAAACTCGTAATAATCCCTTATTATAAAACTGCCTTCAGAATATTCTTTGAATTTATAATTTTCACTTTCCCATGTTATTGTAAAGCCATTTTCCTTTACTGTCGTCTGGGAATAGATTTTCAGGACTAATACAAAAAAGAGCAAAAACCGTAGAATATTTTTCATTTTCATCACGTTATTTTGTTCAAAAATAATTGGTTAATATAGTTATTCCATAAATAATCATCAATATGAATTGTAGAATATAAAATAACAAATCATTAAATAATGTTTATAACCCTTTGATACAAAGATTGATATTGTTCAAGCATTTTTTCTGAATTATATTCCCGCATAATTTTTACTCTCAATCCTTCCCCCATCATTCTGAATTCATCTTTTCTATCGAGAACAGCAGACATACTATCCAGGAGCAAGTCTGAACTCGAAGAGGGAAGCAGAATTCCGGTTTTTCCATTTTCAATTACATCCCCTGTTGCTCCCGAATTTACAGCGATAACTATTTTCCCGCGGCCTCCCGCTTCAAGAATGGAAATTGGAAGCCCCTCCTCCATTTTTGTAGCGTAAACAAGACAATCGATGTCATTATAAATTTTATCAGCTTCATCTGAAGGTTTATCGATTTTCACCTTGCAGGCAAGGTTTTCTTCATCAATATATTTTTGCAGATTCGGAATGGATTCACCCTCACCCCGGTAAATCAGAAAAATATTTTTATATTTTTCAGCTAACTCCGAAAAGACCTGCAATAATGTAAACACCCCCTTTTCAGGAATTATTCTTCCGGCATAACCAAAAGTAAAATTATCATTATAGTACATTTCCGCACTGGAGCTGACTGTTACACCATAATTTATGTTAAAAATATTCTGTTGATCTGTTCGGATTGTTTTTCTCAGACCTTCGGTCACCGCAGGTGATATTCCAACCGCGTATCCCGGATAAATGAGTTTCTGAAAAAAATCATTAAAATAGTTGTTAGCCGTATAAACAATTTTTCGTTTATCTATACCTATCGAATTAAGAAGAAATAGATGAACTCTCTGCTGGCAGTGAATAATGTCAAAAGAATTATTGCTTATAATTTGTTCAAGAGCCTTTCTGAGCAGAGGATATTGTGAAATCCCTCCGGGGTCCATCAGGCTGTTATTGACGAAATGAATACCCATTGATGTATATCTTTCAACATATCTCCCCCCGGAAGAAAGAATAGTTACATCATCTCCATTAGCGGCAAAAAAGGATGCAAGAGAAAGGGTGAATTTTTCTGCTCCCCCCAGGTTCATTGTGCGGATAAGATAAAGAATTTTCATTATCTTTTATCCCTCCCGAACAATATTTTAAACATCAGCCAGATAAAAAAAGGAAGATCCTTTATGATATAGCGGCTGAATAATCTTCCCGGTTCCAGAGATAACCTCCATAACCATTCCAGCCCGGCCCTCTGCAAAAACCGGGGAGCCCGTTTTTTCTCACCGCTGATTATATCAAAAATTCCCCCGACACCGATATTAATTGACGCGCCTACTTTCTCCATATTCTCCCGCAGCCAGATTTCCTGCCTCGGACAACCCAGGGCAGCAAGTAAAATATCGGGAGAACTTATTCTCAGCTCTTTTATTACAAACTCATTCAACTGAGTGTCATTCTCAAATCCGGGCGGAGGTGAGATGGTTCTGACAATCCGGATGCCGGGATGAGTTTTTTTTAGAAATTCCTCTGTTTTATTAAGCTTCTCCTCTTCCGATCCCAGCACCGCAATTCGTATCTCTTCCTTTTCGGAAGCGCCCAGAATGGAACTGAATAAATCGAAGCCGGTGATTCTTTCCATTTTTTTGCCCGACTTTAATCTCGCAAGCCAGGTCACAGGCATTCCGTCGGGAAACACCGCGCTGGCATTTTGGCATATTTCTTTGAAATATTGGTTCTTTTCAGCAATCCTTAAAAAGTCAATATTTAATGTAACTATTAAGGTTGGTCCGTTTCTCAATAAAATATTTTTAATAAAGTCGGGCAGTTCTTCAAAATTGCCTGAAATTATTTTTATTCCGTTTATATCTACTTTTTCAGGAAAATAAATCACCTGCAAAGCTCTCCGTATATATTCCTGATTTTATTAATTGCGCTTTCCTTTGAAAATTTTTCTGTTATGGCCCGATGTTTTTCTGTTAATTGTTCCCGGTCCACTTTTCCATAAAATTGTTCAATTCTCTCTGTGATATCAGCTGATGAAATTTCATTTATATACAACGGATAATCTCCGAGTAGTTTTTCAACAACATCAGTTTTAGGGGCAATTACCGCAATATCATTTGCAACTGCCTCAAGAATAACAAGGGGCATTGCTTCAAACGCTCCTGTCGATGTAAAAATCAGCAGATCAATATTTTCGTAAAAAACTTGTGTGTCGAAAGAGGGTTTCTGATATTCGATTAGTCCCCTGCTTTCCGCCTGATGTATAACATCTTCTATTCCGGGATAAATATCACCCTTTACCAGAAACCTGTAGTTGCCGCCGATAACACCTTTACCGGAAATATTTAAAAAGATATCACTGTTTTTATCAGGAGATAACCTCCCTATATGTCCCACTGTTTTGTTAAATCCGGTTGCGGAACAGAACGAATTGCCCGCAAAATTGTGAATGTAAAAAATATTTCGCAATCCTGTTTTCATTATTATTTTTTCTCTTACCTGTTCTGATACCGCAATCACGGTTTCAGTCTTTAACAGTAATGCGAGTAAAAGAAAGTAAATTTTTCCGGGGCCCTTATTTGTATGTGAGCATGAAATATTGCCGCAATGTGAATGATAAATTATTTTTCCCTTTTTATTTAGCAGACGGCAAATTAATAATACTCCCAATCCACCATTATGATAGTGTATTATATCATAGTCATTTTTATAAAAATGACTGAATGTTTTAATATACTTTTTAAACAACCCGGTAATACCTCTTCCGGCAGAATCTGAAAGATTAATATTATTTATCCCGGCCTCGTTCAATTCCTCCGAAGCGCTTCCCTTAACACATGATAACAGCACATGCTTGAATTCCTTAAGATTTTCCATGATCCTGAACGCGACCAGAACCGCGCCGTCATAAGATGACCTGGATACAATATGAACAACTTTTTTCATGATTTGTTTTTTGTCCCGGCAAAATTTGAGTAAAGAGACAAATACTCTTCGGAGATGATCTCCCAACTGAATAAATTTCGATTAAGGTAAATCTTCTCAATTATTGATATAAACTCCCCGGGCTCCCTGTAATATTCTTTAATTAAGGAAGCCAGTTTTTCTGGTGATTTATAATAATATATCAGCTTCTTCACATCCGGGGGAAGATGTTCCGTAATACCTGCTCTGCTGCTCGCGATAAAGGGAATTTTTATCATTGAAGCTTCCAGCAGAGATAATGAAAAAGAATCATACATTGAAGGTACAACCAACAGATCAGATTTTGAAAGCTCCTGCAAATATTCAGATTGTGATTTTGGCTCGAAAACGCGCAGATTTACTTTTTCCGGTATTTTTTGTTTTATACTCTGTTGTTTCTTATAACCAAAAACAACAAGTTCAAAACCTGTATTCAATATTGATAAAGCTTTCAGCAGGACCGCGAAACCCTTTTCCGAACGGTCGATCTGACCTGTAAATGCAATTCGTTTTCTGATAACATCATTTGGATTGCCGCTGATCTGAATTGATCTGATACCGTTTGGAATTGCCACGCTTCTCTCTTTTCCTGTCTGGAGATAAAAGGAAGCAAACCTTCTGTCCCTTTGTGTTAAAAATATAACTTTATCAGAGTACCTTAAATTCATAAAGTTTATAATCCTGAACCTTATAAGCTCTTTTCCTTCAGGTGAAGTAAAGTATTTGTATACATATTGATTCAGGCTGTGACAATGATAAATTATCCTGAATCTGCAAAAAGGTTTTAAAAGGAAAAGATACAGGTAAAACGATTCATCGTTTATCAGGTGAATAAAATCAGGTTTTTCTCTTAAAATATATTTGATCTGACTAAACACCCCAAGTCTGAGAACTCCCCCTCCCAAATTTTCGCTGCCAAAGAGTTTCAACCGGATATTTTTTTTTCTGCTTCCTCCGAAACAGGCAATCCGGGTTAAGTATTTTACCTTTGGCCTCAAAGCATGATATAATTCTTCCGCGACGCGCAACGGCGCGGCGAGAATTTCGGAGTCCTTATATCCGCCGATAAAAACTACTTTCAATTCTTGTCCCCGAAAAGTCGGAATTTTTGAGAAATAAAATAAATCTGAATAAGTAAAATAAACAATTCGGTAAAAATTGTACTATATGCCGCTCCTTTCAGACCGAGCAAAGAAAGTAAAATTAAATTAGCGCCAATATTAAATACCGCTGCCATCAGGCTTGAATATAGTGTCAGCTTTTCATAATGATATGAATTAAGTATTACTCCGGTAAAATTGTTCAGAAAATATAAAGGAATACCGGGAAGAAGAATTATTAAAAGTCCGGCAGAACTTCCGAAATTTTCACCAAACAAAAGCCCGACTATATTCGCTGAAAAAAAATAAAAGATTACAGCCGAAATAATCGCGGTTAAGACCAGCGTCCAGACGGTTGATTTGATTAATCTTGCCGGAGGAAATTTCTTTTCGCGGCTGTATCCGGATAGTCCGGTAAAAAGAGGAACAAGTAAAGCTCCCGATAACAGTTGAGGCATCTTGTAAATTGCGTAAGCTGCGGAATACAACCCCGCGGAACTATTATCAATTACTGTCCCTATCAGAACTATATCAATTTTATCATATATGTTCAGAGCAAATAATCCGATTCCTATTGAAAAAGTTGAGATCATCACTCTTTTAAATTCTCCCGAAGTAAACGCGTTCAGTTTTATCCTCAGAATATCCCTCACAGGAAATATCATGATAGAAAGCACAAAATCCGCGATTGAGGTGGATAAATAAATAAGTGAATAAATCAGCGGACTTATCCCTAAAAATGAAAACAATAAAACGACCGAAAGTAGAATACTCCTGCTTATTAGTATTAGCTTCAGAGGCAGTTTATAATTATTATTTCCATAAGTATAATTGATAAAAATACTATCTATTCCATAAATAAATATTCCGGTTCCAAGAAAAATGAATGGCAATAAAAGTAATTCGCTGTTGGCCAGAAGATAGAGAAGTGAACAAAGCAGATAAAGAGGAAATGAGGTAAGTTTATACAGGATAATAACACTCGCGGTATTGCTGAAATTAGCGGCGATATTATCCGATTCTCTCTGGGCATATACAGGAATTCCCCCGTTGAATAAAGAATGAATAATATTCAATGTGGCAATAATTACCATTAACATCCCGAATTCGGGAACAGTCAGCGACCTTGCCAGTATTAAAAGGATGAGCATGAGTATCCCTTTTTCAAAAATAGTTGAAAAAAGGACATACTTTCCCCTCACAAGGAAACTACTTAAAGGAAGGAATATATTTTTCAGAATTTTCGTCAAATCACATTTTAATTTTATTATCCCCAATTTAAACGTATATTGAAATGATAAGCAAGCTGTGAAATGATATTTTTCCATACTCTCCGGTATTTGCAGGATCAGATTAATATTTTATATTAATTATTCTTTTTATTCTTTAAACGTAATGCGGATTAATGGAGAAAATCACTTATCTTATCGCGAACTACAATCATTCAGAATATATAGCTGATTGCCTCCGGTCCCTTCAACAGCAGAATAATGATAACTGGCTGGCAATTATCTGTGATGACGCAAGCAGTGATAGCTCCCCTGAAATTATCAGAGGATTCGAAAACAGCCATATAAAGCTTGTACAAAATGAAAAAAACAGAGGATATATCGGCACTCTAAAAAAACTTATACCTCTTGCCGAAACTGACCTGGTTGCCCTGCTCGATTCGGATGATACAATAACTCCGGAAACAACAGAAGTTCTTTTGTCCGCTTATTCTAAAAATCCTGAATGTGGTTTCATCTATTCCAATTTTATTTCCTACGACTCTGCCTTGAAAGAGGAATTGCGATATATCCGAAACAGCTATGTACCCCCGGGCAAATCGGCTATATTTTACGGTTTTGTTTCACATATCAAGTCTTTTCGTAAATCACTCTATCTTAAAACCAGCGGCCTTGATGAGGATATTCTTTTTGCGGAGGACAGGGACCTGGTGTATAAAATGGAGGAAATTACTGAGCTGAGGTTCATCGACAGAAACCTTTATAAACACAGGATACTGCGGGGAGGACAGTCAATAGATTATGAAAAAAGGGAAAGGGGATTTAAAAACCATGCCCGCGCAATCTTAAATGCCGCAAAAAGGAGAAAAATTAAAGGATTTGGTAAAATAATCTTTCAACTGTTCGCGACAGGAATATCTTTTACCGGCAGTAACAATCTGTTTATCTCTTATACCGGTAAACTACTTATTAAGTCGATTCGTATTTTTTGTGAATTCGCAAATCCTTCCTTCGGAAGAATAAAAAATTAGCCTTTATTTCTTTTTAAAGATGCTGAACGAAGTAATTTTAGAAGTTTTTTCTTATCAAAAGGTTTAACAATATAATCAGTAAATCCCATATTCAACAGTTTTTCTTCATCACCGGAACGGTCCACTGAGGTCATCGCAATTTTCGCGATATTTTCTGTATATGCCATGCCCTGTAACAAACTCAATAATTTTTCACCCCCGAGACCAATTCTGTTATCAACGTCAATAAGAAGAATATCGTAATTTTTTTCCCTGACCATCTCAATAGCATGTTTAACCGAAGAAGTGTCATCCATTTCATATTTGCCATCCAGAATAATCTTTATATACTCCCTGCTTGTATAATCATTGTCAAAAATAAGAATATTTCCTTTTTTTGAATCTCCTTCTATAATTCCGGAAAGCTTCAGATTTTTAATTCCCGCTATTAGTTTTTTTGTATCCAGTTCCTGAATATCTTCTGTCACCGGCATGATAACATTAAAAACCGAACCTTTCCCCGGCACACTATCCACCGTCATCATACCACCCATAAACTCAATAAATTTCTGACTTAATGAAAGCCCCAGTCCTGTTCCTTCATAATCGCGGCTCATCCCTTCGCTGCCCTGCCTGAAATCTGAAAAAATCAATTCAAGTCTTTCACGGTCAATTCCTATGCCGGTATCAATGATTTTTATATTAGCCCATGATGTTTCATCTTCAATAAGCTCGGTTTTGATCTCAATATGCCCTTTATCGGTATATTTAATGGCATTACTGATAAGATTATCAATTAAATTTTTAAACATTCTGCAATCGATATTCAGCTTTATTTCCTGATCGGAAAAATTTTTGATAAGAGTGATATTTTTTCCTTTTGCCGCTTCTGTTTGTTCACTGATGGATTTTTCCAGCAACTCCCTGATATCCCGGATTTGCCTGTTCAGTGTCACTTTCCCATGTTCTATCGCTGAAATATCCAGAATCAGATTCAATGTTCTTAAAAGCCTTTCGCCCCCTTTGTAAATAATAGAAGCCATATTCCTGAATTCTTCCTGTTCTAACTCTTCCTTCATGAATTCAGCGAAGCCCATAATACCTATAAGAGGTGTTCTTAATTCATGATTCATATTTGAAAGAAAATTTGATTTTACCCTGTTCATCTCCTCCGCTTTCTCTTTTGCCACCCTTAACTTATCTTCAACCAACTTTCTTTCGGTAATATCTCTAATCACTCCCTGCAATAGCAATTGCCCTTCAACCAGAATGGTTTTCGCCGAAACTTCAACAGGAATATGTTTTCCAAGGCGGTTTATAATTATATTTTGAAATACCAGGTTCGGTTTACCGCCAAAACTCATCAGGTCTTCTGCCACATCAACGTTCTTTTCGATATTTTCTGGTTTATTTATAAATATTTCATCCTGTTCTATCCCGATCAATTCACCTTCAGTTATTCCAAAAAGATGATAGGCTGCCGGATTTGCGTCAACAACAATACCTGAATCAACATCTATAAGTAATATCGCGTCTGGCGCGTCTTCAAATAATGTCTTATATCTCGCTTCACTCTCTTTCAGAGCCGCGTAATATTTATTTATTTCATAAACTTTTTCTTCGAGCAGATTTGTTCTTTCCGATACTTTTTTCTCAAGCTGCTTATTTAATTTGACTATCTGTTTCTGATAATTCTTTAATCTGAGTTGGGTTCTTATCCTTGATAAAGCTTCCTCATTCTGTACAGGTTTTGTTATATAATCGACAGCGCCATATTCAAAACCTTTAATTTTGCTCTCCGTATCATTTAAGGCGCTCATAAATATTATTGGAATATCGGAAGTTTCGGGGTCTGCTTTTAACAGTCTGCAAACTTCAAAGCCGTTAATCTCAGGCATCATTATGTCCAGAAGAATCAGATCAGGCCTGTTCTCCCTGGTTATCTCTAAAGCCACATCACCATCTTCAGCCGCGAGCACCTCATAGTGTTCCTGAAGAAGGTTGAATAAAAGACTAAGATTTTCAGGTTTATCATCCACAATCAGTATTTTGTTTTCATATTCTGTTATCAGCTCATTCATTTTGTTCTCCTTTCAAATACTGTAAATGAGTTTGCTCTCAAATGAGTTCGCGAGAGTTCTCATTCTTTCAACAAATTTTGCCAAATCAGGCTCTTCACTTTCAAGTTTGTTTAAAGTTTTATGAAAACGGCTGTAATTCCTTTTCTTTATCAGCTCTTTAAGGATTTTTCTGTTTTCTTCCGATGGAAGGGAATAATCCTTAATTTTATTTTCAATGGCCTCCTGATTTTCATATGTCCATTCAATATTGAGTATTTTTTTAATTTCCCGGAATAATGTATCCTTTTGCACAGGTTTCATTAAAAACTTCCTGATACCATAGGCGGCAAACCTTCCGGTTTCAATTTCGGGAGGGGATGCGGATATAAGTATCACCGGAATATTTTTTTTCATCCCGATAATAATTTTTTCTGAAGCTTCCAGACCACTCATCTCAGGCATTATCTGATCCATAAGAATTAAATCGGTTTTATTTTCACCCACTTTTTTAACTGATTCCAAACCACTCTCAGCATATTGCACTTTTATTGCCACCGACTCAAGCATCCTGCCCAGCACTTTTCGGTTCGATATGTTGTCATCTACAACCATGACAGTTAATTCAGGTCCTGTATAACCAATTATTTTATTTATCCCGGCTTCGTTTTCAGCTTTTTTTGACAAACTCCCCTCCCGGGCTTTAATTTCGAACCAAAACCGGCTCCCTTCATTAACTTTACTTTCAACCTTAAGTTCTCCCCCCATTAATTTGACAAGACTTTTACTTATTGACAGCCCCAGGCCCGTGCCTTCACTTTTATTATAATGGTCATCAATCTGAATAAAGGGCTGAAAGATAGTCTCAATTTTATTTTCAGGAATTCCTTTTCCGGTATCTGACACTTCTACTTTTAAGGTCTCCTCTTTATAACTGATGTTCATCTCGACACTGCCAGACTCGGTAAATTTCACACTGTTATTAAGCAGGTTCAACAAAATCTGTTTCATCCTCTTTTCATCCATGAGCACACTGACCGGAAGAATGCTGAGAAAGTTTATGGAAAGAATCAGATTTTTTTCTTTTGCTTTCAGTTGAATGATTTTAAATATTTCCTCAAAAAATTCATCCAGATAAACATTACTGATATTGAGCTTTAATTGATTGGCTTCAATTTTGGAGATATCAAGAATATCTGTGATAATATTCATAAGATGTTTTCCGCTTGCCTGAATAATTGAAGCGGCATCGATTGAAGCTTTTTCAAGTTTCCTGTTGCCAAGTAAAATCTGGGCATACCCCAGAATGCTGTTAAGAGGGGTTCGTATTTCATGATTCATATTCGCGAGAAATTTGCTTTTAGCTATATCAGCCATCTCCGCGCGGTTCTTTGCCTGAATTAAGTCATTTTCAATTTTTTTCCTTCCGGTAATATCATAAGCTATCTGGAATCGCACCTTCCTGCCGTCAATCCATGGAATTGCCCTGTCATGCATTTCATACCATTTATCATTTGCCCGATCATTAAATTCCCATATAATTTCATCCTTAGGTTTACCGGCTGACTGAAAGAGCTGATCATTCGTACAAAATTCACAGACCTGATTTCTTCCCCCGTACATCACTTCATAACATGTTCTTCCTGTAATTTTACCATATTCATTTTCGGCGAATTTATTAATAAATAAGATTTTATGATTCTCGGGATCACAAACGTAAATAAACGCGTTTATTGAATCGAGTACTTTAATAAATCTTTCATGCGACAGTCTGTAAGCCTGTTCCGCCTCTTTTTCCACACTAATATCCCGAATCAAAGTAACCGGTGACCCGTCAGATATTCTGGTCAATCGCGCTTCATAATGTTTTTGAATGCCATCCTGTTCAATGCTATATTCAAAAATCTGCATTTCCGAACTATCAATACATTTTTTTCTGTTCCGGACAAATTTTTCAGCTATGTCACTCTTAAATATTTCCTCAGCATTTTTATTAAGAAATTTATTTTTAAGTCTAATTATATTATCAGTATCACCCGAATAAACATCGGTATATATTCCTTTTTCATTTTCAATCATCAAAAGATCAGGAATTGAATTCAGTATTGCCCTCTGCCTTTCCTCAACGCTTCTTATTTTTGCGGCATTTCTCTTACGGTTCCTTAAAATATTCAGGAATAATAATATGAGAAGAATTATAATAACCAAAAATCCTCCCCCGATAATCATGGTTGATTTTTGGATATTATAAAATATACTTTGTCTTTGAATAGTAAACATTATCGCGTATTTATTCTGAAAAATCTTCAGGGGATAATATGCTGAAACGACTCTTGTCGATTTATTTCCTTCTATTAGTTCATGCTCAATTTTCCCCTCATAACCTCTTGCTATGGCATTTATCAACTGATTCTTATTTGTTAAATAAAAATCTGAAGGACTTATTTCTCTATGGATATCTTTCAGACTGACAATTTTGGAATTGTCATCAAGTAAAATATAGTACGCATCTTTTCCGATATAATAGTCTCTGAACTGAGAGTTAACATAATTTTCAATATCCAATAAAACCTCAACGACAAAAAGCAGATTGCCGTAACTATCCTTTACCGGCTGAATAAAAAAACTATTATTACCGTAACCGTAATAAGCCTTTTCCGGCATCTCACGGCCATTTTTTACCCGGGGGGAAAAATTAAAATAATTTTTCGCGTCCCTCGTTATAGTTCGCTCTACTTCACCGTTAAAGATTTTTATACTTTTTATAAGTTCCTGATTTTTGGAATAAAATCTCCTCATCTTTGCCCGTGATCTTACTGCCAGTCTGCTGTCATTTTCTGAGAGAACCATATCATCATTAAAATCCATTGCCAGAATTTTCAAAGATTCCTCAAACTTCAGAATATTATTTGTTATCCCCTGCCCGCAAAGGCGTGTTTGCACAAGAATTCTGTCTGATGATTCTTCAAGCTGATAAAAATGCAGCTCCGCGTATTCACGCCCAATGATAATGGTAGCAATTATAATCAGAGTAAGAATTAAAATGCTCAGATGATAATCATATTTTTTCCAAATCGAATACACCAATAACTCTCCATTTAAGGTCTGGTATCATTTCAATTATTATCAACAGATCGGTATCACCAGCTTTTACTAGCCTGTACTCATCACTTTTCCGGTAAAGGGCCTTAACAGCCTCTCTTAAATCTTCTCTGCTGCTTAACAATATATTGTAAGAATCTCTTCTGAATGTATCGAGATTAATAGTTTCAAGATATTTATGATCCCTGAGAGGGGGCATTGAAAAAAGTTGAATAAGATACTCAGACGCCGTGATTATAACTCCTTTTTTATCGGCAATTAAGATATCTTCAATTTGATAAACATATTTTTCAGTGATGGTATTTATTGTTATGTCAATGCCGGCTACACCCTCAAGGTTATTTTTGACATAAACCGGTGATATAGATGAAACAAGCCAGCCTCTTCCTGCCGGATCAATATATGGTTCATCAATCCATACCGTTTTCCGTTCCGGATTATGTTTTTTATCCGCAAGATAATAAAAATTGAACTCGCGCAAATCCAATCCCGGATCAAGCTGATTAAGCACATCAAAATATGGATATATTCTGCATAGTGAATGACGTTCATTATAATATACCTGGACTATCTCCGGATACTTTTTTGATATCTTTATGAATTTTTCTTCGGCTGGTTCGGTCAGATATACAATATTTTTGAGCTTTGTATCTGGTTTGTTCCTGTTGGATAAATAAGTCGCGCTTTTACCATCATTAACAGGTTTGTAAAATACCCCCGAAAACGATAGTTCATATTTTGTTTTATCAACATTTGAGATAGCGCTGTTTCTGTTCAGATATAATTCAGTAATTTCTGACGCAAGCTTTCCGGTTTCCTCTTTTATTATGAAAAAATCACTGCCTATTCTTTCAACAATATCTCTCAGATCAGTTCGATGTTTCCTTACCTCTTCCTCAATTTTTTTGCTTTCTCCGCATGAGGTCAATATCAGCGCAAACAGAAGAATCATTTTAGGTATTTTCATTTATTGTCAGACTGCCTGTTAATAAATTACAATACATATTATCGGAATAATTCGGTCAAACTTAAACCTTAAGAGGCTTTACACTTAACAGAATGGAGTATTTAATCTTTTAAGTATCTTGGAAGAGAAATTACGATTTTTGTACCCTGATCTTTATGACTGTAAATTTTGATATCGCCTTTATTTTGCTCAACCATCTCTTTGGTAAGCATCAGTCCCAGCCCGGTCCCTTTTTCTTCATCAGTGCCTTCATTTATTCTTTGGCGGGCAATATTGAAAATATCCTTAAGTTCCTCTTCCCCTATCCCTACGCCCGAATCAATTACAGAAACTTCAATATTTTTTTCAGACACTTCCGAATCAATAATGATTTCGCCTGATTTATAGGAGAACTTAATCGCGTTTGACAGAAGATTTCGCATCATTGTCTGAACCATATTTTCATCGGCCCAAAGCAATAACTCATTTGATATTTTATTTACAATAGTGATTGATTTTTTTAACGCGTTCGCTTTATATATACTTATTACATTTTCTGATATTTTGCGGATATTTATAATCTCGGGAGAGTATTTTAATCTTTTTGTCTGAAGCCGTGACCATTGAAGAAGATTTTCAAGTAACTCGTTAAGACTTTTAGCTACATGGTGAATATTGCCCGAAAAATATTTTATTTCATCTTCCGACAGATTATCAAAATCATTTTGGATGAATTCCGAATATCCCAGTAAAGCAGAAAGAGGGCTTTTGAGATCATGCGCAATAATTGAGAAAAACTTATCTTTACTAGCATTGAGAACTTTTAATCCTTTTTCCGATTCACGCAGTTTTCTGTTAAGTTTTTTTTGTTCATTTGATATTTTTTCAAGCTCATCTTTTCTCTGATGCAGCTCTTCAATATATTTTTTCCTCTCCAGCTCAACAGCCTTACGTTCAGTTATATCCTCGTTTACCGCTACATATCCCGATATTTTTTTATCCTCATCAATTATCGGGGTTATAGAAGCAAATACCCAGTAAAGGTCGCCGCTTTTTCTTCTATTGCAAAACTCCCCCTGCCAGGTATTACCTGAAGATATTGTTTTCCACAAATTCGTGTAAAACTCATCTTCATGTATGCCTGATTTTAAGAACCGCGGATTTCTGCCCGCTGTCTCTTCAAAGAAATAACCTGATATTTTTGAAAAGTGTGGATTTACATATCTTATATTTCCTTCTTTCCCGGTGATAATAACTGATACCGGGCTTTGTTCCATCACTCTCATAAGCTCACTATGGCTCAACATTATTCCTTCTTTGCTTCCCCCCGCAAAATCTGACTCACCAAAACCGGGAGAAAACAATATCAGAGTATTAAAAATTTTTTCTTCCTTATCATAATCAGTGAAGTACCTTACAGAGGAATCTTCCCTCAGATAATTGGCATCAACATCGGCCCCGGTGTTTAGAGAATTCTTTATTATTTCATAAACTGTATGGTGCAATGTGTTTTCCCTGAGAGGATCAGTGTCCTGTTTTAAAATGTTAATGATCCTTTCTCCGGGCCTGTTATTCCATATAACATCCCCTCCTTTGAATAAAAGAGCCGGGTAATCAGGGTTTTCAGAAATAATCTTCAGAAACCGAAGTGGTATATTTATTTCACCGGCAGCTTCTCTTTCTGATTCTCCAATTATCTCTTTGGTCAAATTGATGTTTAACCTCTGAATTTGTAAATCAATTTTTAGCGCTCAGACCGTCAGTTCTTTGAAGTCCATAAATGAGCTTTGAAAAAATAATATAATATTTATTATCTATTTTCGCAAAATTGGACCTGATGTTTAATAATTACTTCGCAAAACCTCCATTATTTTTATCGGAGGATTTTTTTTGAAACCAGTGAAATTTAACAGATCTTCTCGGGGGGTATTGATAATAATAATAAAATGATTTTTTCCCTGCCGGGCAAATAAAAAAGCCCCGCGAAAGCAGGGCTTAAAAATTTACTGAAGTTTGAATAGTATTGGTATTGATACCTGCACTTTAACAGGCTTACCACGTTGTTTACCAGGTTTAAATTTGGTTTTCTTCACTGCCTCCATAGCAGCTTCATCACAACCTGCGCCAATACCTTTCATCAGCTCAACTTTCTGAACATTTCCATTTTCATCAACAAATGCTCTTACATAAACTCGTCCCTGAACTCCTGCCCTTTTGGCAATTTCAGGATATACTATTCTTGATTGAATACCCGCTATTCCCCCTATCGGCTCAGGCATATCTTCCACAGCGATAAAGAATGAAGGCTCAACTTCTTCTTCTTCCTCTTCTTTCTGAGGAGGAGGCGGAGGCGGAGCGGTAACTTCTTCAGCTACGTCAAGTTCTGTATCCTCAATTTCAATATCTTCAAGCACATCATCTTCTGACGGCGCTTCTATCGGGATCGGAGGCTTCGGCGGGGGCGGGGGCGCTGTTTCCTGCTTGGTAACTTCAACATCCTCTACATTAACCAGCTCCTGTGGTCCTTCTTTCACTATCAATTCCTTTTTAACAGAAGGAAAATATTTGAACGAAATAATAAAGACAGCCAGAGATAAGATCATGCTGATCTCGAATATTCTCCGATATTTGAGTCTCAAATCGGCCTTTGGATTTTTTGGTAAAGCCACAATTCCTCCGAAAAATTATATATAATAATGAAAATTAAAAAATGATCACCTGATTGTCAAACAATTATTCCTAAATATTATACAAAAAATCATTCTGAATGTTCCGTATTCAGGTCAACAGCCTTAGTTGTCTCATTTTTTCTGATTAAGAACATGTAAGATGTCACCGAACCTGCCGCTGCTCCGGTCATATCCGCTACCCAGTCAAAAAATTCGGCAAACCTTCCAGGTATCAACATCTGGTGTAGTTCGTCGACAATTCCATAGCAGGATACTATCATTACCACAATACCTACAAGCTTCCAGCCGGATGTTCTGATTCGGGATGAAAAATGTAAAACTAATGTTAACAGAAAGGATAGAATAAAGTATCCGGTAAAATGACTGAATTTATCATTGATATTTTTACTCGCGGCTAAAGCTCCTGAAGGAATGCTTGTTGCCGCAAATAACAACAGCCAGTAAAATATTGTCGGCATATTTACCAGCAGTCTCTTGTTTTTTTTAAGTATATTATACAACACTTTCCTGAATAAATTTTATTGTTGAAGGAATATTTTCCATTACATCGGTGGCAGTAAAACCATATTCTGTTTTTTTATCTTTCAGCAGATCTGCCGAAAGACCATGAATATACATTCCGGCATAAACAGCCTCTTCAGGTTCCGCGCTCTGGGCCGCAAAAGAACCAATCAGTCCCGATAAAACATCTCCGGTGCCAAATTTCGAAAGTCCTGAGTTTCCTGAACTGTTTATAATTGCTTCTCCTTCCGGATTAAAAAGTATCGACGGAGCCCCTTTCAGCAACAGCCAGCAGCCGGTTTCCGATACAAAATTTTTACCGGCGCTTAAAATATCTTTTCCCAAATCTTCATTCGAAAGGCCGGTCATCATAATAAACTCACCCGTATGAGGCGTTAGAATTTTGTTACCAAGATCAAATTTTTTATACTCTTTTTCCCTCAGCGAATAAAAAACATCCGCGTCGAGAAGCATAAGTTTTTCGGGGAAATTTTTTAAAATTTCTTTTATTGCCTCAACTGTTTCTTTATCTCTTCCCAGGCCCGGTCCGAGAATAGAAATATCGGACCATTCTATTCTCTCCGACAATTCATTCAGAACCTCAGGAATCAGGAAGCCATATTCACGGTCATTATATTGGTGCACAACAGCATTATCCATTCGTTGAAACGCGATGTTCTTCAGCGATGATGGAAAAGCCAGCACAGATGCGCCCGCTCCGCTTTTTAAAACTGTATTCGCGGTCAAAAATGCGGCTCCGGGTAAAAATGATGATCCCGCGATTGAGAATACCTTTCCGGCATTGTATTTATGAGAGTTTTTTATTCTTTCCGGAATCGCGTAAGCGACATCCTCAGGTTCGACCAGGTAATCTTCGGCGATAAGAGAATTAAAATATTCTTCACCCATCCCGATTGAAGCTTTTTTTATATCCCCGCAATTGATATACCCATTTCCGATAAACAGTCCCCGCTTATATCCCCCCAGTGTAATGGTCAGATCAGCCTCAGAGGATACCTGCCCCGATCCTGTATCGCTATTTAATCCGCTTGGATTATCAACCGCGATAACCGGAAGGTTAAGATAATTAATAATTTTTATCACCGAACGGTAAGGTTCTTTTATCTCTCCTTTTGTGCCAGTTCCGAGCAGACAGTCAAAAACCACGTTACATCCGGAAAGTTGCTCAACGGCTTCAGGCTCATTAACAAATAATATCTCAGGATTGTTATATCTTGCCGACATCTGAGTGATTATTCCATAATTAATTAATGCGTCGCCCTTAAGCTCATCTTCTTCGGCAAAAATCATTACAATCACATCACTTCCCCCGTTCGCTATATGTCTGGCCAGCGCGAAACCATCTCCCCCGTTATTTCCCTTTCCGCAGATAATTCCCGAAACGCCTGAGGAGATTTCTTCATAATAAGATTCCATGGCCATTTGATAAATTCCTTTGGCCGCGTTCTCCATAAGGATAATACCCGGAATATTGAGCTTCTCAATAGCGTATTTGTCTGCTTCTCTTACCTGACCAGATGTATAAAGGGGAATCATGTTAACCTCCGAAACAATTGCTATTATATATTTATAAGCTGATATATCATCGATGACCGTTAACTACAACTATTTTTATCAGCCGTCACAAACTTAATCAATAATTTAATTTTATTCAGTAAAGATATTTTTAATAATCTCCCCAGGCAGCTTCCCAATTACTATTCCCTTGAAAAGTTTGAGAAACTATGCTCCCAAACAGGCAAAAAAAATCCGGTTTCTGAAATTCAAAAACCGGATTTAACAATTTTATACTTTGCCCTTTATAAGAAAAATATAAGCATGACAATCACAAAAATCGGGATTAAAATCGGAATGGAGTATTTTATCATATAACCAAAAAAGCTCGGCATATTCACTCCAGACCTTTCACAAATAGATTTCACCATAAAGTTGGGACCATTGCCGATATAGGACATCGCGCCGAAATAAACCGCGGCGACTGAAATTGCCCTGAGGTAAGTCGGGTGCAATTCCATGAATTCCCTGACGTTAGCGGCCACATTCACATCCAGTCCAAATTTACCGAGAGCGGCGCTGAGAAAATTCAGATATGTCGGGGCATTATCGAGGAATCCTGAAAGTAAACCGGTTGCCCAGTAAAACATACCCGGTGTCAGCTGATCGCCCATAACATTTGCTTCATGGGCAATTAACTGAAGGGCCGGAATCATACAGGCAAATATCCCTATAAACAGGTAGGCAACCTCTTTTATGGGCTCCCACTCGAATTCATTTTCCTTCAGGCATTTCTGATCGGCAAATTTATATGCAAGATATACAACTGAGAACATAATTATTTCCCTTATTCCAAAGGGAAGGGGGCTTAATGAAGGGACCCAGCTCATAACACCGGGATCAATGAATACCGAAAGGATAATAATTACCAGGAACCATATATTTTTTAAACCGTGGAATTCTATTTTACCGGTATATTCATGACCGGAATCCTCACCATCTTTGTTCCTTGAATCAAAAATATAAAACAAGAGTAGCAGGAGTAAAATTGTCGGCGCCCAGATATGGATAACGTTGGTGATAACCCAGAAGAAGTCGATCCCTCTCAGAAATCCGAGGAAAAGAGGCGGATCCCCGATAGGAGTGAGAGCGCCACCGATATTACTGATGAGGAAGATGAAAAATATAACATGATATGGCCTGATTCTGCCTTTATTTATTTTAAGAAAAGGCCTTATTAAGAGCATCGAAGCTCCAGTAGTACCGATTATATTCGCGATTATCGCGCCAAATAGCAGCAACAGGACGTTGAGCATAGGAGTGGCCTTTTTATCCACCTTAATCAGGATCCCCCCTGAGGCAACAAAAAGTGAAGCCAATAGCGCAATAAATGACAAATACTCCGCCGTAGTATGCAAAAGACTATGCGTATCATGCAAAACGAGGATGTAATAAAGCGCCGTGATGGCTCCGAGAGCTATCGCTATTTTCGGATAGTGTTTCTCCCAGAAATGATGATAGAAAAGAGGACCTGTGGCAATCATAAGGAGAAGAACCACAAAAGGTATTACCATATAAGGAGCGGGTAATGCGTGTGCCCCTCCTTCTGATTCCATCACAACACTCGTTGTGGTCGCGGCGGTTGTCTCCACAGGTTGTCCGGCTAAAACGCTGGAAACTGAAGCGCTGAGGAGTAATAAAAATAGAAACGTAAAAAAGAGTTTTTGTTTATTCATGATGTTCTTTAATATTATTTATTAAAATACCGGTTGAGTTGTCAATAATAGTTGAGAACAAAATAAGACATGGGCGTATAAGAACCTTCGCAAATATAGTAATTAGATTGCTTTTTTCCTCTTAATATCCGGTTTTAATTGAAATTATTATGTGATGTTTATAAAATATTAATATGCGGAAATTGCGTTTGCGGGTATGATATATCAATAAACTGCATAAACAAGCGATATGCAAATTGATCTCCCCTGGAAACTATCCCTTATTAAAATTATGTCCGGAATTCGGCTTAAGGCCCTCAATTGAAACGACCGGGTAATACCATCAATATTAAAGCTGATCTGAATATCATAAAAAGGGATTGTTACTTTTTTCATACCCTATGGTAGTTTCAGCGCCATGCCCCGGGAAAACGACAGTTTCATCAGGCAGTGAAAAAAGTTTATCATTTATCGAATCAAGAAGAGTATGATAATCCCCTTCCCACAGGTCGGTTCTCCCTATTCCCTCTCTGAAAAGCACATCACCGGAAAATAATAATTTCTCATTTTTAAAAAATATCGATAACTCACCCGGTGAATGTCCCGGGGTAAAGATAAAATTCACAACTGTTTTTCCCAGGTTCAGCTCCTCTCCTCCGGAAAATTTTTTATCGGGAACCGGCTGGGATTCACATTTTATCCCGAACATTTCTCCCTGTTTTGACGCCATATCGAGGAGGAACTCATCACCGGAAGGGATGATAAATTGTGAACCATATTTATCAACACAAAATTTATTGCCAAGAATATGATCAATATGACAATGAGTGTTGACAACATATTTAACATTCAGGTTCCTGGATGAAATGAATTCTTCCAGTTCCTCTTGTTCGTAAGATTCAAAACATCCCGGATCAATAATCATAGCGCTTCCCTCTTCACTGTCATAAACGACAAAACTGTTTACAACAAAACTGTTAAATCTGAAAGTCCCGACTTCAATCATTTAATGATCCCTAAAATTATTTATTAATCGCGATTCGATTTTTGATATCCATGAATGAAAATTATCTTTCATCTCTTCGAGAGAATCTCCGCCAAATTTTTTACTGAATTCATCGGCCACCACCCAGGCAACCATCGACTCAGCTATCACCGAACAGGCGGGAACCGCAGTAAAATCACTTCTCTCCCTTCTTGATTCAATCGCCTCCATCCTGCTCAGATCAACAGATTTCAGAGGACTCATTAAAGTGGCAATAGGTTTCATAGCGGCTCTTATTATGATTGGTTCGGATGATGAGATGCCCCCTTCTATTCCACCTGAATTATTTGTTTTTCTCCTGATGCTTTTATCTTCCATTATCAGCTCATCATGCATCTCGGAACCAAAAGCGCCCGCGTACTTAAATCCCCTGCCTATTTCCACCCCTTTAACAGCATTAATCGACATTACCGCGTGCGAAAGAGCAGCGTCAAGTCTGTTATCATAGTGAGAAAAGCTGCCAAGCCCCGGCGGAAGCCCTGTGGCAATTATAATAAATGTTCCCCCTAGGGTATCTCCTCTTTTTTTGCAATGTTTTATTCTCTCAATTACCTCCTCTTCCTGCACCTGTTCAAGCACCCTAACTGATGAAAGATCGGCAACTTCCGAGATCGACCAGCCGGTAAAATCTTCAGCGAGTTCATTTGAAAAAAGTTTCTCTGAAAAATTATTATGCGGGAAAACATTGCCTATACTCTCGACATAGCTGCCGACAGAAATTCCAAATTCCTCGAGCAACCTTCTCGCGATAGAACCCGCGGCCATTCTCGCAGCGGTTTCCCGGGCGCTCGATCGTTCAATGGAATTTCTTATATCAGAAAAATTATATTTTACCGTACCTGCCAGATCGGCATGAGCCGGACGGGGTATTACCACTTTTTCCGGATTGTCCTCAGGGATTGAATCCGACATTAAAGTTTCCCAGTTTACCCAGTCTCTGTTTTTAATATTCATCGCGATTGGATAACCCAAAGTTTTCCCATATCTGATCCCAGAGTTTATTTCCACTTCATCCTTCTCTATCTTCATCCGGTTCCCTCTGCCATAACCTGCCTGTCTGCGTTTCAGATGAAAGTTTATATACTCCCTCTCTATTGGAAGATTGGATGGTATTCCTTCAACAATTGTTGTCAGAGCTTTCCCATGCGATTCCCCGGCTGTTAAAAAACGTAACATATAACTCCCGATCTTTTTTTCCAATATAAGAAAATCAATAAATATTTAAAGAATAATCCCGATCAAAAGATAAAAAAAAAGCCCCGCTGAGCGGGGCTGAATTATTTATTCAGGTATTTCAAGTCCTACAATCCGTGAACCTCCCCTGCCGTCAACTACCGAGAGGAGAATAGCCTGCCCCTTATTTTCATCAAGTATTTCGGAAAACCGGCTAACGGAAGAAATATCTGTCCACTGCTTGTCGCTGTTTACCTTGTTAATTACAAAACCTTTCACGAGTCTCGATTTTTGAGCGATACCGAAACTTTTAACATCAGTAATAAGGATACCATTATCAACATCAAATTTCTCAAGTTCTGTTGTGTTGAGATCTTTAACGGTAAGTCCTATATTTTCGAAGTTCTCTTCCTTTAAATCAAGGTCGCGTTCTTTCTTTCCATCATCTTTTGCCGACGCGGCTTCAACGGAACCGGAATCATCCTTCGATTTTAAAGTAACATACCTTTCAAGCTCTTCTCCATCCCTGTATATTGTCAGTCTGACTTTATGTCCCGCTCTCTGTCGCGCAACGTAGTTTTGGAGTTCATTAGTCTGGCGCACTTCTTTTTCATCGATTTTGAGAATGATATCACCGGCTTTAATATCGCTGGCGGCAGCTGCTCCATCTTCCACAACATCCTGGACCATAACACCTGTCGGTTTATCAAGTCCGACCGCCCGCGCTGTAGCCGCGTCAACATCCGAAATGGAAACTCCGATATAACCTCTGCTCACTTTACCGTTAGCAATAAGGTCCTCCGCGACCGTTTTAGCCAGGTTGGCCGGAATGGCAAAACCATACCCGATATATCTTGCCGAAACTCCATCCGTTGCAATCGCCGTGTTTATTCCTATCACCGCTCCCTGAAGGTCAACCAACGCTCCCCCGCTGTTCCCGGGATTTATCGCCGCGTCGGTCTGAATAAAATATTCAACTCCGTAACGGTCATTGATTATTTGCAGGCTTCTTCCTTTCGCGCTGATGATGCCGGCGGTAACTGTTGAAGAAAGTGAAAGCGGGTTTCCTATAGCCATAACCCACTGGCCTACCTTAATATTATCTGAATTGCCGAGAAATGCCGCGGGAAGATCGGTCTCATCAATTTTTATAACTGCCAGATCGGTCAATGGATCGGTCCCGACTACTGTCGCGCTGTACTCTCTTCTGTCAAAAAGAGCTACTTCAACCTGCTTCGCGTTCTCTACCACATGATTATTGGTCAGAATATATCCATCATCCGAAATCAGCACTCCGCTGCCGGCGCTCTGCTGCTCCCTGGGGATATCATCCCGGAAAGGGAAAAAGAATGGAAATTTATCGTGATAATTACTTTTTGTTTCACTGACAACGCTGATTTGAACGATTGAGGGAGTAACTTTTTCTGATACATTTACAAACGCGTTATTAAAAGCCATCATATCCTGAGTGAGTGTCACTTCCGGAGCTGATTTTGCTCCAACCTGAACGTCCGCGTAGTTTGGCCTTACCCATCCGAATCCTGTAACAAGCGCCATACCGAATATTGCTCCTGTAAGCAGAAGTGTGAAGGCGCCAAGCAAATTTTTCCTTTTCATAATATTTCCTCCGAAATTAAAATATCTTAATCGATCTTATACCTTTGAAACTTTCTATATGATATTTCAAATATTTTTCAAAAAAGTTTATAAGAGTTTTTATATCATCATTCTGTACAGAGGTGATGTTATCTTTTCTGCTTAGACACAAAAACAAATCATAAAGTTCCGGTCGGAAACTAAAAAATGACACAGTCTCGCTTTTACACTCATTACAGATAATTCCCGAGCCATAATTAATGCTGACAGCCTTTCCGTCTGGCATCTTTTTACCGCATATATGACAGTTCCCGGTATGCAGTTCGTAGCCGGCCTCCTTAATAAAAAAGCGGAGAAATTTCAGAAAAAGAACGCCGGCGTTTTGATTCATATCATTCAGAACATTAAAATATCTTTCCAATCCTCTGAAAAGCAACGGATGCTCCTCATTTTCAGGTATAAGTTCAAATACCAGTTCCGCGGCTCCCGAGGCATACTTTAAAGCTTCCAGGTTTTCCCTTATAACATAGTGATGTTTTATAAGGGTCATATCGGAAATAACATACATTTCCCTGTTTTCACGGTAATAATAGATTGTTTCAACAACATTAAATAGTTCAGTGGAAGCGCTGTTTCCTTTTCTTTTCTTTGCACCCTTGAAAATACCCCTGTATTTTCCCCGGTTTTCACCAAAGAATGTAATTATCAGGCTCGAATCACTATAGGGTACACTCCTGATAATAATGGACTTTTCTTTTATTATCTCAGCCATTAAAATTATACGGGGGACCGAAGAGTCCTTCCTCCGTAATTATACCATTAATTAATTTAGCCGAGGTTACATCAAAAGCTGGAGAAACCACTGAATATTCTTTTTTTGAAACCTGAGCGTCACCAAAAAACAGAACTTCATCCGGGCTTCTTTCCTCAATTTTAATTTTGTCGCCTGAGTCACAGCCTTTATCAATGGTTGAAGTCGGGGCCGCGATGTAAAATGGTATATTGTGATAATCACATAAAACCGCCAGATTATAAGTCCCTATTTTATTGGCCGAATCACCATTCGCGGCTATCCTGTCAGCGCCGGTAATTACCAGGTCCACCTTTCCGTTCTGCATTAAATATGCCGCTGTGGAATCGGTATTGATAGCGAACGGGATACCTGCTTTCTCCAGTTCAAATGCGGTCAGTCTCGAACCCTGAAGAAGCGGTCTGGTTTCATCAGCGTGAACAAATGAAACAAAACCCTTACGGAATGCGTGCAAAATTACCGCGAAAGCCGTTCCCTCGCCACCAGTGGCAAGCTGACCGGTATTGCAGTGAGTAAGAACTCTTGATGGTTTGTCAAATATTTTTAATCCATGTCTCCCCATCGCGGCGCATTTCATTACATCATCCTGGTGAATTCCTTTGGCTTTGTGTAGAAGAATTTCAAAAATATCATCATTTTCCTTAAGGCTTTCGAATTCATCTTTCATTTTATTCAGCGCCCAGAAAAGATTCACCGCTGTGGGCCTTGTTGAGGCCAGCCGGTTGTATACTTTCTCAAAATGAGAACTGGTTTCGCCTGTAAATCCCCTGAAAGAAAGAGCGAGAGCGTAAGCGGCGGTAACTCCTATTGCCGGAGCCCCGCGCACTTCAAGTTTTTCTATCGCTTCGGAAATTCTTTCATAATTATCAGTAACTATATACTCCTCTTTCAGGGGGAGTTTTGTCTGATCGAGCAACACCAGATTATTATTTTTTATACTGATGGTCTTAAAGTTTGTTGTCTTCAAAAAGGGCGAGCCTCCTGAAATCTGAAAATCGTTGATTTATTTTATTTTTGTCAAGACCTTCAATCGCTTTTGTGCTGAACTGCTCCACACAAAAAGATCCCATGACACTGCCATAAGCTACAGCTTTTTTCATATTCTCAAATGAAAGGTCTTTTGTTTTATGAAGATAACCGGTAAATCCCCCTGCAAATGTATCACCGGCGCCGGTCGGGTCATATAAGCTGGAAAGTGGGAATGCCGGGGCCGAAAAAACCCTGCCTTCACTAAACAGCATAGCGCCATGTTCACCCTTTTTGATTATCAGGTGTTCCGGTCCCGATTTTAATATCCATTCCGCCGCTTTAATAAGATTGCTTTCTTCGGCCAGCATTTTCGCTTCGGAATCGTTAATCACAAGAATATTTATTCTTTTCATAACTTCAAGCAATTCTTTCTTACGGATATTTATCCAGAGATTCATCGAATCACAAACCACAAATTCGGGATTATTCATCTGATCGAGAACATTAAGCTGCAGAACAGGATCAATATTGCCCAGCAGAACAAATTCCGAATTTCTGAGCGACTCAGGGATAACCGGGTTAAAATGTTCAAATACATTAAGATGAGTATATAAAGTATCCCGCTCATTAAAATTATCATGATATTTACCCCCCCAGCGGAAAGTTTTTCCCCCTTCAATTGTCTGCATCCCCTGAAGATCAATTTTATAATCTTCAAGCAGTTTTATATGCTCTTTGGGAAAATCCTCCCCTATTACTCCGACTATATGAATCGGAGAAGTAAAATAACTGGCAGTAATGCTAATATAGGTGGTGGAGCCACCCAGCGCGTCTGTAACCTTATCAAACGGTGTTTCAATATCATCAAGGGCAAGAGAGCCCACAACAAGTAAACCCAAAATATTCTCCTGTAAATAAATAATTAATATTTCATTATCGAATTTATTCCAATCATTTTTAAAATCATAATCGTAATCGTAAACTGGCGGAGCCAGAAAAAACAAAGTTATCGAGTTACTCGGAGTTAGTCCTCCCCTTCTCCAAAGAAAGACACTTTGAATCCACCCCCTCCGAAGGGAGATATTTATCGACAATCCGGGCAATCAGCATGTCCTCCGCCGAAGGTAATGGCACTAAGATAGAGCAAAAATATAGTATTTTTAGTGTTTTCCTGGTATTCCGACCCCACCCTTGCCAGAGGCATCCCCCTGGGAAAATCCCTCTCCTTGATAAGGAAAGGAGTTGGGGTGAGGTTGTAAAGATTTTAATAACAATAGGTTAGCCAATTATTGTTATCATTCTATTTAATTAATATTAAAAAACATTCCACAAGGAATATTGATGTTGGGGAATAACTATATTCGCGCAATATTCCTTTCGTTTAACAAAGTTAGTGCCATCACCGCCGGAGGGGGTGGACCGCCGCGGCGGATAAAAATGACGAATTACGAATTGGCTTTCCAATAAGTATTTTTTTAATCGAATCTGCTTTGTAGAAGCAGCATTATTGTAGTAAAGAACAAAAATACAGTAAGATCCCTGTAGGGGATCAACAGAACTAAGCTAAGAATAAACTACAATCCGAATTGTTGCCAAAAATTTTACCTTTTTGCGTAGAATTTAACTTCTTACGGAATAATCCGGTTGAGACTTAATAAAAAAGGAAACCGATCGACACAAGCTCCGGCTTCTTTTCACCAGATTTCTCAATCAATATTTCAAAGTATCGTTTTTCTTTTTTGACTGCTCCGCAATCTCATCTTTATAGGCTTTCATCTTTTCGGCAATTTCCGCATCTGCCACGCCGATAATCTGAACGGCAAGCAACGCGGCATTTTTTGCTCCGTTAACTCCGACTGTCGCGACCGGAACACCGGGAGGCATCTGTACTATTGAGAGCAGCGAGTCCATTCCTTCAAGAGCCTTGCCTTTTACAGGCACTCCGATAACCGGCAGATGTGTATGCGCGGCTGTAACTCCGGGAAGATGCGCCGCGCCTCCGGCTCCGGCAATAATTACCATCAAACCTCTTTCGGCGGCTCCTTTTGCCCATTCGGCAAGCAGGTCCGGAGTCCGATGTGCCGAGATGACTTTCACCTCAAACGGAATTCCAAATTTCCTGCAGATATCCACCGCTCCCTGCATTACAGGCATATCGGAATCGCTTCCCATTATAATTCCGATCAATGTTTTATCTGTCATATTTTCCCAATATTTTTTTTAAATTTATTTTCGTTCAATTTTTCCGACGCCTGAGATATCGGTATCCACATCTTCAGGATCACCGTAATAATCAAGATTTCCTACTCCGGCAACTTCCGCTTTCAGGGATTCATCAGCGTAGACAACAGCATTGCATGCTCCGGCAAGTTCTACTCTCACATGATCGCATATCAGTTCTTTGGAATTTACATTTCCCGCGCCGGCCATATTTAATGTGAATCTGTCAGCCTTGCCGCTCAGATCGGCATTTCCCGCTCCCGCCAGATCAAGAGTAAAATGATCGCAGTCAATGTTGATGACATCAAGATTGCTCGAACCGGCAATTTCAATATCTGTAAGTTCTTCCGTATATATTCTCAGCTCAATCTCCCTTCGGGGATTTAAATCTTTCTCACTATCTATCTTTAACGTGTTTCCCATAACCCTGGTTCTGATAAGTTTGAGAAGATTTTCTTCAGCTTTTATTTCAATTGAACTTCCCTCACCGATCACTATTTTTACAGTATAACCACCGGAGATTTCAATTTTATCAAAACTTTCCAGTTCTCTTGTTTCTCCAAGATAATCCCCTTTTCCTTTTACTCCTCCCACCTTACATGCCGTAAGCGCCGCAGTGAATAACAATAGAGAAAGAATTATTATTTTCTTTTTCATGTAAACCTCCAGAGTTAATATTATTTTCCGGTCAGAACATATATAAAAAATAGTAATAAAAGCGCATATTTTTTATATTTTAAAGATACATAAATTAAGAGATAACGGGAAATATTTTGAACACCGCAGAATTGAATAAAATGCAGGCCGAAGCATATGAACATTTATGGCATGGCAGATACCGGCTTGCCCTTGCCGCAGCGGAAAAATTATTTAAAGCCCGGCCTGAAAGCTCCGAAGCCGCTTCACTTCTTGCCTGGGCGCTCCTGGAAAACGGACATCCGGCAAAAGCGCTCGATTTTGCCAATCTTGCCGTTGAGTTAAAAGGAGACCCTGTTAAAGCTCAGCTTTTCCGTGGCTATATTCTTATGCGGATGAGTATTTTTGAGGGAGCCGTCTCAGATATTGATCAGACCTTCGATAAACAAAAAGAAATTCTTGCCTGGACTTATCTCAATAAAGCCAGGGCGCTGGCCGGAATGGGAAAATATGAAGAAGCATATAAAAACATGGAAGTCGCCCTGCAGATAAATAAAGGGAAACATGCCGAATGGGATGAATGCCGCGAAAGATTTATGTTTGCCAGGGATATTTCGAGGGGGAAAGTCAGCCTCAGCAAACAGAATATTATAGACCTTGTTAAAGAAGGATTCCGCGCCATAAAAGCAAAAGACGCCTGGTTTGCTCTGCTCGTTTCAAGAATGGTGGTTCAAAATCCGAAATTCCGTAAGGTCAGTCCCGACGCCCACCTGCTCGAACTTGAAGCTCTTTATAACATGTTCCAGTTTCGCCCGGCACTCGAAAAAGCAGAAAAACTTGAAAAACATTTCGCTGATGATGAAAAATTTATCCGGATTTATAACAAGCTTAAACAAAACAGTCAGCCTGAAGAAAATGACGATATTTCCGAGGAACAGCCGGAAATAAAAATAATTGAGCCGGGGGAAATAACACCTGAAGAGGAAACTGAATCCAGGTGCGATGAAAAATTCTATAAGACAAAAAATGCCGATGTCTTTTCGGCAAAAGTTTTTGATGTTATTGAAGACAAATCGACAGGCAAAAGAAAATATTATGACCAGTTTGATATCAGAAAAATTCACCATATCGGGATTGAGGTTATTTTTGATAATCCCTGGTTTGAATCTGAAACGAAAGAATTATCCGGTAAGTTGATCTGGTATTTAAATGGAAGAAAAATTGGAGATTCCGATTTCCCCATCACTCTCCGCCTCGGCTGGGACGCGATTATATTCGCGCAGACCTGGGGTTCGGACATGGGAGGATTCTGGAGAAAAGGACAGGCTATGGCTGAGGTATACATTGCTGATGAGTTGGTCGCGAAAAAGTGGTTCCTGATCGGGGATGAAACAATACTTCAGAAAACCAAAGCGCCTGAAGATACGATGATAGATGAACCTGAAGAAAAGGAAGAAACCGGTTCATCGGGTGAAAAAGAAGAAAAAGAGGAAAAAGGAGATTTTCAGATTCATGTTGCGGATGAGGAAAAATCTCTGGAAGAACTTGTGGAGGAACTTGACCAGTTTACAGGTCTCGACACAATCAAAACGGCTGTCCGTGATTTTATTGATTACCTCAGTTTTATAAAAGAAAGGAAAAAACTGGGACTGAAAGCGGACGATAAAGTTTCTGTCAATGCTGTTTTTCTGGGCAACCCCGGAACCGGGAAAACCACAATCGCCAGAATAATCGGCGGGATATTCAGAGCGATGGGATTGCTTCCCAAAGGGCATGTTGTGGAAGTTGACCGGAGTAATATTGTAGGCCAGTATGTGGGTGAAACAGCACAGAAAACCACCAAAGCGATAAAAGCGGCTATGGGCGGCGTTCTTTTTGTTGATGAGGCTTATACACTTGTTAAAAAGGGTGGAAGCGGTCAGGATTTCGGCCAGGAAGCTATCGATACCCTCCTGAAGCAGATGGAGGATAAAAAGGGTGAATTCACCGTTATCGTGGCTGGTTATCCCGATGAAATGAATGACTTCCTCGAATCCAATCCCGGAATGAAATCAAGGTTCACACAGTTTTTCACCTTCGAGGATTACAATCCTGATGAATTATTTGAAATTTATACAATGATGCTCACAAAAGAGGAATATATTCTCACCGAAGAAGCGGGCGAGCTGATAAAGAAAGAGTATATTAATCTCTACCGCGCTCGTGATAAATCTTTCGGCAATGCCCGTCTTGTAAGAAAATTTTTCGAAGATACAAAAGTGCAGCTAAGCAAAAGATACCTCAGGCTGCCTGAAGAGGAAAGAAGCAGAGAAGCGATAACCACCATATTACCTGAAGACATTCTCGCGTTCCTCTCCCCCGACTCCAAAGAGGATGTAAGGCTTCCGATAAATGAGGAGTCGCTCGCCGAAGCAATGGCCGACCTGGAAAAACTTACCGGACTCCGTTCAGTTATTGAGGAAGTTAACAACATGATAAAACTTGCCCGCTATTACCTGGAACAGGGTGAGGATATCAAAGATAAATTCAGCTCCCATGTAATGTTTCTCGGGAACCCCGGCACAGGAAAAACCACTGTGGCGAGAATATTCGGGAAAATTTACTCCGCGCTTGGAATACTACCGCGCGGACACCTCGTTGAAACAGACCGCCAGGGACTCGTATCCGGATATGTCGGACAAACCACAGAAAAAACCACGGCGATGATCGATAAATCTATCGGCGGAACTCTCTTTATTGATGAAGCATACGCCCTGATTAAAAAGGAAGGTGGCGGAAATGATTTCGGCAAAGAGGCTGTCGATACTCTCCTTAAAAGAATGGAGGATGACCGGGGTAAGTTTATCGTAATCGCGGCGGGATATACACAGGAAATGCAGGATTTCCTAAAGAGCAACCCGGGGCTGCAGTCTCGTTTCACAAAAACATTTACTTTTGAAGATTATACCCCTGATGAGCTAATTGAAATTACTCACAGAATAGCTAAATCGAAAAAACTTGTTGTTAATGAGGATGCCGAAAAAGGATTGCTGAAACATTTTAATGAAATCTACCGCACCCGTGATAAAAATTTCGGCAACGCCCGTATTGTGCGCAACGTAATGGAAGCGGCACAGCAGAAAATGGTCCTCCGCCTCGCGGATATGGACAAGGAGGAGAGAACTGAGGAGGTTACAAAAATCCTCATCGCCGCCGATTTCAGCGATACTATCGGGAAGATAACCGACGCGAAAAAATATGTTATCACCGGAGACGCCGAAAAACTTGAAAAATATAAAGCTGAACTTTTCGACCTGACCGGGCTGGACTCTGTTAAAACAGGTGTCGAAAAACTTATCAGCAGTCTGAAGGTTTCACGCCTCAGGGCGCAGCGGGGTTTGCGTGTTCTTGAAAAAAGCCTGCACTCGGTTTTTACCGGAAATCCCGGCACAGGAAAAACCACCGTAGCCCGGCTGATGAGCAAAATTTACAGGGAATTGGGACTGATTGAAAAAGGGCACCTTGTGGAAGTTGACCGCGCCGACCTTGTAGCCGGTTACCAGGGACAGACAGCGATCAAAACCGATAAGATAATCCAGAGCGCTCTCGGCGGCACATTGTTCATCGACGAAGCTTATACACTTGCCCGCGGAGCCAACGACTTCGGGCAGGAAGCGATTGACACCCTGCTTAAAAGAATGGAAGACCACAAGGGACAGTTTATTATTATCGTTGCCGGATACCCAAAAGAAATGCAGAGATTCCTTGAAGCCAATCCCGGAATGCAGTCACGATTTACAAATTTCTTTGATTTCGAGGATTACCAGCCCCGCCAGTTACTTGAAATTTCCAATAACATCGCTCATTCAAATGGTTACGAACTTGATGAAGGAGCGTTGCAATTACTGCTGGAAGTATTCGGCGATATATATGAAAAACGGGATAAAAATTTCGGCAATGCCCGCACAGCTAAAAATGTGTTATTCAAATGTATAAGCAACCAGGAAGAGAGAATTTCCTCACTCTACGATCACAGCGATGAAATCCTCAAAACCATCACATTCGAGGATGTCCAGAAACTCATGGAAGAATCGTAGGACAGATTTGTAATCTGTCTTAAAAACCTCGGATAGTGTACAATTCTCAAAAAATTATCTGCTCCCCGCTATCTGCCCGGGACAGAATACGCCGCAGCGCACAGGTGCAATTCTGTCCTGCAAAATGTATATTAAATTATATGCTTCCTTCATACAAGGGATCTTTGACAAAATAATTCGGGATATTTTCTCCCGGTAGTCCCGCGGGTCCCATTAGTCAGTAAGAAGTTATATTCTAAGCAAAATGGCAAAGTTTTAATCGTACTCATGGACATCCCCCTGGGGCGAAACGGTACTCGTAATCGTCCTTGTTTTCGAATAACCTGAGCGTTTTGGCAAAGACGAGTACGAAGTGCGATTACGAGAACGAGTACGATTCTTTCTTTGGATTCAATTTTTTCCTGGCTCTGCCAGTCTATGATTATGATTAAAATTACTGAACATATTAATAAAACTATCAAAATATATTGCGAAGATATAATTTCACCCGCCGAAACCCTCTCCAGATGTATGAAGGCATAAATTCATAATTCACCATTCACAATTATTCCCCCAGTCTCCTTTTTAATTCTTCAATTGTTTTATCTTTTTCCTCAATAATTTTCTTACTTTCCTCAATTAGCTCATTCTTCTTAGCAATAGTCCTTTCCATATCCCCAAGCTCTTCGAGTATCTCATCCTCAAGGTCCATTGTGTCTCGTACTTTAGTTTCGGCAATCGCCCGCTGGAGTCGCCTTATTACTGAATGGTACTTTTCAGGGAAATCTTCTTCACTTATATTAAGTACATGATTATTCGAACGGTAATCCCCCTGGTCAAATATACTCAGAAGTATTTCCACCTCATTTCTTCGTTTTTCTTTTAATTTTGGTATCTGGATAACATAACTGTCATGAGTAAGACTTTCTATAAATTCCTCTTTTTCTTTAAGCTCCTCGCCCGTTGCCATATCATAATAATTTCTTTTTACCTTTATCACGGGGGCTTCAGTATGTTTCAGGCTGTGCCCCAGGAAATACATGCTTATTATAGGCAGCGCGTATTTTACACCTTCTTCTTCAACATACATATTATTTGGGTCGGCATACTGGCTTCCCAGGTATTTCCTGAAACGCATGATATCTGTGTGATATTTTGCTTTTTGTATCTCAATTATCACCAGCCTGTGATCCCCCTCCGTAGTTTTTATCTTTGCTGAAAAGTCCATGCGGTAAACTGTCAATGTAGATTTTTCCGTTTCCGTTCTTACTTCCTTCGGTCGGTATTCCAGATCTACTATTTCTTCTTCAAGTATTGCCGAGAGGAATATCTTCGCAACCTTGTTGTCATCCAAAAGGTATTTGAATACCACATCATATATCGGGTTGGCTATCTGTATCATTTTTCCTCCTTAAAAATACACCCTAATTTAATAAAATTTTTTTGAAAATTAATCACTACTTAAAAAGGGGCCAATGAGCAGGCGCAATCCCCCGATCAAATCCATTTCATACTTCATACTTTATACTTTTCACCTCTCTTCCAGTCTTCTTTTTAATTCTTCAATTGTTTTTTCCTGTTCTTTCATCGCTAAATCTTTTTCATTTAAGACTCTGGTATTTTCTTGCAGAGCTTTTTCCTTTTCCTCAATAATTTTCTTACTTTCCTCAATTAGCTCATTCTTCTTAGCAATAGTCCTTTCCATATCCCCAAGCTCTTCGAGTATCTCATCCTCAAGGTCCATGGTATCTCTAACTTTTGATTCGGCAATCGCCCGCTGGAGTCGCCTTATTACTGAATGGTACTTTTCAGGGAAATCTTCTTCTTTTATATTAAGTACATGATTATTCGAACGGTAATCCCCCTGGTCAAATATACTCAGAAGTATTTCCACCTCATTTCTTCGTTTTTCTTTTAATTTTGGTATCTGGATAACATAACTGTCATGAGTAAGACTTTCTATAAATTCCTCTTTTTCTTTAAGCTCCTCGCCCGTTGCCATATCATAATAATTTCTTTTTACCTTTATCACGGGGGCTTCAGTATGTTTCAGGCTGTGCCCCAGGAAATACATGCTTATTATCGGCAGCGCGTATTTTACACCTTCTTCTTCAACATACATATTATTTGGGTCGGCATACTGGCTTCCCAGGTATTTCCTGAAACGCATGATATCGGTATGGTATTTTGCCTTTTGTATCTCAATTATTACCAGCCTGTGATCCCCCTCCGTAGTTTTTATCTTTGCTGAAAAATCCATGCGGTAAACTGTCAATGTAGATTTTTCCGTTTCCGTTCTTACTTCCTTCGGTCGGTATTCCAGCTCTACTATTTCCTCTTCAAGTATTGCCGAGAGGAATATCTTCGCAACCTTGTTGTCATCCAAAAGGTATTTGAATACTACATCATATATCGGATTGGCTATCTGTATCATTTTTTCCTCCTTAAAAATACACCCTAATTTAATAAAATTTTTTTGAAAATTAATCACTACTTAAAAAAGGGGCCAATGAGCAGGCGCAATCCCCCGATCAAATCCATTTCATACTTCATACTTCATACTTTTCACCTATCACCCAGTCTCCTTTTTAATTCTTCAATTGTTTTATCTTTTTCCTCAATAATTTTCTTACTTTCCTCAATCTCTTTCTTACTTTCCTCAATTAGCTCATTCTTCTTAGCAATAGTCCTTTCCATATCCCCGAGCTCTTCGAGTATCTCATCCTCAAGGTCCATTGTGTCTCGTACTTTAGTTTCGGCAATCGCCCGCTGAAGCCGCCTTATTACTGAATGGTACTTTTCCGGAAAATCTTCTTCTCTTATATTAAGTATGTGATTATTCGAACGGTAATCTCCCTGGTCAAATATGCTAAGAAGTATTTCCAGCTCATTTCTTCGTTTTTCCTTCAATTTTGGTATCTGGATAACATAACTGTCATGAGTAAGACTTTCTATAAATTCCTCTTTTTCTTTAAGCTCCTCGCCCGTTGCCATATCATAATAATTTCTTTTTACCTTTATCACGGGGGCTTCAGTATGTTTCAGGCTGTGCCCCAGGAAATACATGCTTATTATCGGCAGCGCGTATTTTACACCTTCTTCTTCAACATACATATTATTTGGGTCGGCATACTGGCTTCCCAGGTATTTCCTGAAACGCATGATATCTGTGTGATATTTTGCCTTTTGAATCTCAATTATCACCAGCCTGTGATCCCCCTCCGTAGTTTTTATCTTTGCTGAAAAGTCCATGCGGTAAACTGTCAATGTAGATTTTTCCGTTTCCGTTCTTACTTCCTTCGGTCGGTATTCCAGCTCTACTATTTCTTCTTCAAGTATTGCCGAGAGAAATATCTTCGCCACCTTGTTATCATCCAAAAGGTATTTGAATACCACATCATATATCGGGTTGGCTATCTGTATCATTTTTTCCTCCTTAAAAATACACCCTAATTTAATAAAATTTTCACAAATTGATAGCGGTTAATAATAACACTAATGAAGCTTCATAAACACCCGATCTATTATACCCGCCGGGAAACCCGTTTTCCGGCGTTGCAGGGCAACCTTCATATAAAATTTTTTGCAGATTGATTCAGGACAATTTCCAAACCTTTTCTAACGTGTCTACAATGGATCGGTATTAATTTCACTAAATCATATGGCCTTGTAATTATTACACTTTTTTCTTAAACTTTTGATCGCTTTATGGTGGTTATCCTTTACTTTTTTGTCTTTTCTACTTGTCTGCAAAGGGTAAAAAGGTAAGGATTTAATCCAGAACCAACCGGAATCCACAGTTAACGTAACTATTATCTGGGTTGAACTTGTAACGGAATGAAGGACGGCAAACGACCTTAACGTTACACCAAGAACCGCCACGAATTGAACGACCATCTCCACTTGTCGGGCCTTTCGGTTTTCGCTCCGGACTTTTGCCATAATAATCACTCCCATACCAGTCGTTGCACCACTCCCATACGTTCCCGCTCATATCATATATTCCAAGCTCATTTGGGCTTTTACTGCCTGCAGGGTGGGTCTTGCTTCCTGAGTTTCCATTATACCACGCTACAGTACCAATATCATTACTGCCGCTGTATGTATATCCACGGCTCTTTTCTCCTCCTTTCGCCGCGTATTCCCATTCCGCTTCTGTCGGCAGTCTGCCTCCCGCCCATTCGCAATACGCTTTCGCGTCATTCCAGCTTACATTTATCACAGGGCGGTTTCCTCGACCCCATCCCTGGTCAGATGGTTTTGTCCTCCCTGTCGCTTCACAAAACTTATCATATTCTGCAAAAGTCACCTCATATTTCCCCATATAAAAATCATCAACCCATACACGGTGAACAGGCTTTTCATCACCATCTCCGTTATTGCTCCCCATCTCATACCAGCCTCCTTTTACGAACACCATATTTTCACCGGCGTTTCCTCCTGTTCCACCCGCGCTTTGGGCCGTTTCTTTTATTAATTCTATATTTTCTATTGTGGTTTTCCCTTCGGTAATTTTTATCGTTCCGCTGTGTTTTTCATAACCCGGCGCGTTCGCTTCAAGCTGGTACTCCCCTATTACGAGGTTTCGCAAGAACTTCATCCCTTTCCACTCTTCCACCGTTGAGCCATTTCTCTGTAACTTAACTTGCGCCTCCACCGGTTTTATGGTAAACTGCAGCACCCCTGTAACCGCTTCGAGGCTGTAAATTTTTGTTAAAGTTTTTCCCTGGGTTATGGTAATTGTTTCACTTAAATCCCTGTAACCGGTTTTACCAAGTTCAACCTTATAGGGGCCCGGCGCGAGTTTTATATTCTTTTGCCCCGTGTAATCTTTTTTATTCAGCAGTATATTCGCGTCCGCGGGAGTAACGCTTAACTCAAGAGTTCCCGCGTTCTCAACGAGTGAATAAAGGAATTCCTTTTTCCCCGTTTCGGTAATTTTCAGCTCTTCATCTATATCAACATAACCTGGTTTGGTTATCCTGAGGTTATATCTTCCGGGGTATTTAAAGAGAGGCAGGTCGGATATTCCCTCCTCAAAATTATTAATTAATATTCTCGCCCCGGTTGGCGCTGTTTTAATAACGATCCCCACCGGATCAATGGGAGCGAGTGTGCGCTCAAAAAGAATATTTCCGGGAGAAACCTCAATATTTTCTATTACTTCCCCGTACCCGCTTTTGCTGATTCTCAGGCTGTGTGATCCGGCTCCGGTCTGTACCGACACCCTCGATTTAACTTCTTTTCCATCGAGATAAATAAAGGCGTCCGCCGGTTCACTTTTGATTATTATCGATATCTCATCAACCTTTTTATCTCCGGTAACCTCAACCTTCCAAACAGCCCGGCTTTGAAGAGATATGCCCGTGTCATATAAATAATATCCTAAGCGGCTTAAAACCGGTGCAGTAAACCTCAACAACCCTTTCATCGGGCGACAGATATAATACATCCCTTCCCGGTTGTTTATCAATTTTTACTATGCCGTTATTTGAGCGATATGATAAGCCGGTCAGATCGGTGACAACTTTTAATCCCGCGCAGACGTTGCCATTAATGTCTGTGTTATTGCTGCTAATAAATTCTGATTTCAGTATTTCAGGTTTCCCCACAATACGCATTTCATTTAATCCCTCCTGCCCCAATAAACCGCAGAAAGATAATATCAACAATAGAATAATCTTTTTAAGCATAGCTTATCCTTTTTTAATATAATATCCCATATTTATACTTAACAATTTGCGATTAATATTTGATTTTTCAAAATGTGGGACAGATTTGTAATCTGTCCTGACCACCCTGGAGGGCCTGCAATTCTCAAAAAAATTATCTGCTCCCCGCTAACTACCCGGGACAAAATACGCCGCGGCGCACAGGTGCAATTCTGTCCTACAAAATCTATACTGGTACCCTCTAAATATGCCTTATTATTTATAGAACACGCCTCTGGACGGGAAGGATAAACTCCAGAGGGACAAGCTTGGAAAGCCTGTCCCAATGGGGCCTGTCCCAATGGGGCCTGTCCCTCTGGGAGCTGTCTTCGCATCAGTAATGCCTGTCTCGATTCGCCGTTACCGAAATAATCACTTATTCGCAACAACTCCGCCGTTCACGGCGGAGGTACTCAAATCCTCTAAAATACCAGGCTTTAGCCAAAAGAGAATGGCAGGGTATCGCAGAAAAAGGGAAAAATCTTCCTCTCTCTGAAACAGCAGACCGCAGATTCAACCTTTCACCGGTTGAGAGAATATCTCCGGGGTATTCTTTGGGCTAAAGCCCGGTTGGCTTGGGGGGGTATTTCCGGGACCACGGCCTAAAGTCCGTGGTTATTATATTTTCAGGAATTTTATGATATTTCTTTTGATATTAAATGTTGTTCTGCCGTTTTAATTTTTTAAACCTTTTCTTTTGTACCTTAATAACTCCGCCGTTCACGGCGGAGGTACTCATATCCTCTAAAATACCAGGCTTTAGCCAAAAGAGAATGGCAGGGTATCGCAGAAAAAGGGGGAAATCTTCATCTCTCTGAATCAGCGGACTGCAGATTCAACCTTTCACCGGTTAAGAGAATATCTCCGGGGTGTTCTTTGGGCTAAAGCCCGGTTGGCTTGGGGGGGGTATTTCCGAGACCACGGCCTAAAGTCCGTGGTTATTATATTTTCAGGAATTTTATGATATTTCCTTTGATATTAAATGTTGTTCTGTCGTTTTAATTTTTTAAACCTTTTCTTGTGTACTTTAATAACTCCGTCGTTCACGGCGGAGACCAGAGAAAATCACAATACAAGACGGCTTTAGCCAAAAGAGAATGGCGGGGTATCACAGAAAAAGGAGAAAATCTTCATCTCTCTGAAACAGCGGACCGCAGATTCAACCTTTCACCGGTTGAGAGAATATCTCCGGGGTGTTCTTTGGGCTAAAGCCCGGTTGGCTTGGGGGGGTATTTCCGAGACCACGGCCTAAAGTCCGTGGTTATTATATTTTCAGGAATTTTATGATATTTCCTTTGATATTAAATGTTGTTCTGTCGTTTTAATTTTTTAAACCTTTTCTTGTGTACTTTAATAACTCCGCCGTTCACGGCGGAGGTACTCAAATCCTCTAAAATACCAGGCTTTAGCCAAAAGAGAATGGCAGGGTATCGCAGAAAAAGGGAAAAATCTTCCTCTCTCTGAAACAGCAGACCGCAGATTCAACCTTTCACCGGTTGAGAGAATATCTCCGGGGTGTTCTTTGGGCTAAAGCCCGGTTGGCTTGGGGGGGTATTTCCGGGACCACGGCCTAAAGTCCGTGGTTATTATATTTTCAGGAATTTTATGATATTTCTTTTGATATTAAATGTTGTTCTGCCGTTTTAATTTCATAGATTTTCACGGTAAATAAAGATACGTAGTTCGTGAATAAAAAGCGTTGGAAAATAGTATGGATTTATATAGGGACAAAAACATTTCGATATCCATAAACCCTTCTAATTATTTACGTTCGAGGACAATAGGAAAAAGTCAATAGGATTTATCATAATACATCAAATACGCATTATTACTAATGTGATAGCCACATAAAAACAATCACTAAATATTGGGAAAAATCAAGCAAGTTTCGTTAAAATGAGCAAAAACAATATGTTATGAAAATTACACGGAATGATTTTATATATTAAAGGTTGACTATAAAGAGCTATTGTGTAATAAATGCAAGTATTAGCGTATCTTTGTTTGTATCCAAAAAAGTTAATTAAATGAAATAATGTACTGTTTCCGATCATTTTACGGCTGAATGTATAACTTATTATGCGTACATATTTTCCCGTGAAAATCTGTGTTTTTTAAACCTTTTCTTGTGTACTTTAATAACTCCGCCGTTCACGGCGGAGACCAGAGAAAATCACAATACAAGACGGCTTTAGCCAAAAGAGAAAGACAGTGTATCGCAGATGATGGATGAAATCTTCATCTCTCTGAAACAGTGGACCGCAGATTCGGCCTTTCACCGGTTGGGAGAATAACTCCGGAGTATTCTTTGGGCTAAAGCCCGATTAAGCTGGGGGGTATTTGGGAACCACGGCCTAAAGTCCGTGGTTATTATATTTTCAGGAATTTTATAATATTTCCTTTGATATTAAATGTTGTTCTGTCGTTTAAATTTTTTAAACCTTTTCTTGTGTACTTTAATAACTCCGTCGTTCACGGCGGAGACCAGAGAAAATCACAATACAAGACGGCTTTAGCCAAAAGAGAAAGACAGTGTATCGCAGATGATGGATGAAATCTTCATCTCTCTGAAACAGTGGACCGCAGATTCGGCCTTTCACCGGTTGAGAGAATAACTCCGGAGTATTCTTTGGGCTAAAGCCCGATTAAGCTGGGGGGGTATTTGGGGACCACGGCCTGAAGTCCGTGGTTATTGGTTTTGTAAAAACACTAAAAGTTGTAGAGACAAGACATGCCTTGTCTCTACGTCGCGTAATTTTTCTTTTTCATCCGTTCGCATAAACCTTTAATTATCCTGTCCTACGGTCAAGTTTTGCGGGGCAATTTCACCACAATTCTTTTCTGGTCAGCCTTCTGAACCGGGCGACAAAAACTATTGCTGAAAAAGTCAGTCCGGCGAGGAAGCCGAACCACACTCCCCTGGCGCCGAGTTCATATACAAAACCGAGCAGATAGCCGAATGGCACTCCGATTACCCAGTAAGCTACCAGGGCTATATACATCGGCAGTTTAACATCAGTCAGTCCTCTCAAAACACCTATGCCAACACCCTGGACTCCATCTGAAATCTGGAATATAGCGGCAACTACCAGCAGCGTGGAAGCGATTCTGATAACCTCGGGATCATCAATATATATTGTCGGCATAAAATCATTAGACAGAATAAAAATAAGCGCCGCGGCTGCCATGATCGCCCCTCCCATAAGAAACGCGGTGTATCCGGCAGTCTTAATGGAATGAAGATTTTTAGCTCCGAATGAATTCCCCACCCGGATAGTCCCGGCGGTGGAAACCCCTAATATGGTCATATATGAAACTGAAGCCAGGTTCAGCGCTATCTGATGCGCCGCGAGACTATTGGCCCCAATCCACCCGATAATTATCGCGGAAAATGAAAAAGCGGCGACTTCAAAAAAGTATTGCAGCGCGCTCGGCCAACCGATTGAAATTATCCTTTTTATCATCGGAATGTTAATACTCTTAAATTTCAGACCGGGATCATACTCACTGAATTTACCCTTATGGAAAATGTAAACCATGAGCGCGAGGGGCATAAATATCCTCACCGCGAGTGTGCTGTAACCCGCGCCATCCAAACCGAGAGCCGGGAATCCCAGGTTTCCCTTTATCAACAACCAGTTGCCGAAAAAATTGACAATATTGCTCAGAAACGCTACGACCATAGCAGGTTTTGTAAGTGAAAGCCCTTCCAGGAAATTCCTGTAAACAAGGAAAATCATAAAAGGAATTACCGATAATCCCAGAATACGAAGGTATGATTCTGAAATGATCCTGACATCCTCCGGCTGTCCCATAAATTGCAGAAACTCTGAGGTGAGAAATGTCAGTACGAAAAGAATTAACGCGAAACTAATGTTCACAAGCAGCCCCTGCCTCAGAATGATTCCGCACTTATATCGTTCACCAGCCCCTATGGCAATAGAAATCAACGGAGTTACCGCCATACTCATACCCAGACCAAGGACCATGATCGTAAAAAAGATACCGTTGCATAACGATGAAGCCGCGAGATGTTCCGCGCCCAGCTCACCTACCATAATGCTGTCGATAACGCCAAGCATCACATAACCTGCCTGCCCTATCGAAACAGGATAAGCCAGTTTTGCGGTCGCTATTATTTCCTTTTTATATTCGGCGAAATTCATTTTGACTCCGAAAAAAAAACGGCTGCGTTAACAGGCAGCCGTTTTTTGTTTCTGAATGTCATCAAAATTATAATTTATTTATTCCGACATACCAGTCACTCGACTGCTCGAGGTGATTGTTGATCCTGTTGACCAGGTTGTAAGGGTCATAGAGATACCCCTCGAGTAAAAGCGCTGACTCATATATCTGCTCGACCACCTGCGCGATATAATTATCATTCGAATCCGCTTTAAATACTTTCAGCATATTGCGCACAAGTTTGTGGTCTTTATTCACTTCAAGAATGAACTGCGGCACAGAAACATCCTTGTTCATTATTTTCATTATTTTTTGCATTGAAGCCGACATTCCCGTTTCAGGATTAACAAGGCAGGCAGGGCTTGATTCGAGGCGCTCCGATACCTTTACCTCCTTAATTCTGTCGCCAAGAATATCCTTCATCTTCGAGAGAAGACTGCTCAAATGTTTTTCATCATCATCACTAAGGTCTTCAAATTCTTTTTTCTTTTCCCTGACCGACTCAAGTTTTTCAAGATTTTTCAGATCAGCCTGGTCCACCGCGACCAGATCAAAATCATTATATTTAGCCACAGTCGACATTACAAATTCATCTACCGGATCAAAGAGATAAAGCACTTCTATTCCCTTGCCGGTAAATATCTCAAGATGAGGATCAAGCTCAATTGCTTCTCGGCTGTTGCCAAATTTATAATAAATTTCTTTCTGATCCGATTTCATTCTCTCAGTATAAGCTTTCAAAGAAACCAGACTTTTTGAATCTTCATTTATTGAGGAATTAAACCGCAGCAGTTCAATATATTTTTCACGGTTGGCAAAATCGCCATATCCCATTTTGAAAAACTTGCTGTGCTCTTTCCAGAACTCATTATATGTTTCAATTTCATCTTCCGCCATTTTTTTCAGCGCGGAATAAACCTGGCTTGTAACACTCGATGAAATTTTGCTGAAAATGACATTTTCCTGTAATGTCTCTCTTGAGATATTCAGAGGAAGATCCTCGGAATCAACAATACCCTTTACGAATCCGAGATATTCCGGCAACAGATCCTTGTTGCGGTGCTGAATAAGAACACGTTTTACGTAAAGGTCCAGGCCATATTCCTCTTTGCTCAATCCCATAAAATCATAACTTTTTTTCGGAATATAAAGCAGCGCGTTAAACTGAATAGGAGCGTCAACAGAAATATGAAGATGTTTCAAAGGAGGCTCGGAATCATAAGTAAGGAATTTATAAAATTCATCATACTGTTCTTTTTTCACAGAGGATTTTGGCTCACGCCAGAGAGCGCTGACAGTATTCACCTTTTCATCCCCTACAAAAATCGGGAAGGTGATAAAGTTAGAATGGGTTTTGACGATATTTTTCAGCCTGTAATCATCGGCAAATTCGTCAGCGTCTTCTTTAAGATGAATCTGGATAGTGGTTCCACGTTTTATTTCCTCTTCAGGTTCACTTAATTCATAACTGCCGAGGCCGTCAGACACCCACTTAACCGCCGGTTCATCAGCTTTAAATGATTTACTGGTAATTTCAACTTTATCAGCAACCATAAAAACGGAATAAAAACCGACACCAAATTTACCAATTATATTATTGGCGTCTTCTTTATTTTTGGAAAGCTGCTCCAGAAAATCGGCTGTTCCCGATTTGGCAATAGTGCCAATATTATTTATGATCTCCTCTGAGGTCATACCAATTCCGGAATCTTTAATCCAGAGAAGCTTTTTATCCTTATCAAAAGTTATCCTGATTTCGTGATCGATATCTTTGTCAGCTAATTCACTCCCTTTTGTCGATTCAAATCTGAGTTTATCAAGTGCATCCGACGCATTGGATACAAGCTCGCGAAGAAATATTTCACGGTTCGTATATAATGAGTGAACTAAAATATTTAAAAGCTGTTTTACTTCCGCTTTAAATTCATATTTACCGCTTTTAATATTTTTATCGGACATTTTTCCTCCTCATATTATATTTTGTACATATCTAAACATATTTTTATTTAATGATTATCTTAACAATAGTTTTTCTATAACAGTTTTAATTATAAAAACTGAAACAGCCATCAGAACAAGATAGAAAAAAATGCTTTTTACAGATTCTTTTGTAAAAGTATAAGTGCTTAACTTTCCTCTCCATCCACAGGATCTGCATCGATAATATTTATATGGAGTCAGTTTTTTGGATAACTGTTCCCAGAGATTTCTTGATCTCGACTTTTTAAGCATTCCCACTGTTCCGCATTCGGGGCATGCTCCCATGGAAGGATTACGGTAGAATAATATTTTTGGATTTTTCATCGGGTCATACTTATATTAAAAATGAATTTAAAGATAAGCATTTTTTGATTTCTTATTCAAATTCTCATTAACCTTCAGAATAAGAAGACCGCAACAACTAATTTTGCCGGGTTAGAAGTTCCCTGTAGATATCCGGTTTGTTTATTATTTCATAGGCCGCGGAGAACTGCGGATCGTGAGTTAATGAGAGTTTAATTCTCCCTTTTCTGCCTTCCTGTCTGGCCGAAAGTTCCTTCTTAATCTCAATAACAACATCATCTCTGTACTCCTCAAGTTCTCTGAACTTTTGCTCTTCAAGAAGAGTATATAATTCCTGAACACCCTTTTGGAATTTATCGCCTAATTCCTTTTCCGCCGCCTCTTTTTTTAACTGATTAAGAAGATTTTCCGATTCGCAGATGTTGACTCTTTCTTCATTTTTTAGATATTCCATAAAGTCATTAAAGAGCTTATTCTGATTTATGGTTTTGTAATCGATGTTCTCATCAGAATTAAAATATTTAGTAGCGAATTTAAAGAAAACTCCTTCGGCTAAAAGAGAAATAACCAATTCACTTTCGGAATCTTTTATTACTAAACTATCAGGGCTGATGCCGCCTTTAGCGAAAACTTCTCTTCCGTTATCAGTAAAAAATGATTCCGATTTTATAGAGCTGGTTCCTGCAATAACATCATTATTTGAATAATCAACCTTTTGTATGCACCTGCCGCTGGGAGTAAAATAGCGGGCTGTTGTAACCTTAAGGGAAGTGTTGAATGAAAGGGGAATAAGTGTCTGTACAAGCCCCTTTCCAAATGAAGGAGCTCCAAGAATTACTCCTCTGTCGTGATCCTGAACCGCCCCGGCCACAATTTCCGATGCCGAAGCCGAGCCTTCATCTATTAATACTATCAGGCTCGCGTCACCCGAAACAGGTTCCTCTTCTGAATAGTATTTTTTAATTCTTGTAGTATCACGGGAAACAACACTTACAACAAGTTGTTTATTTTTGACAAATTTTTCACTGACATCAATCGCGGCATCAAGCAGTCCGCCCGGGTTACCGCGCAAATCGAGAATAATAGAATTTATATTTTTTATTCCGCTCAGTTCAGATAATGCTTTCCTTATTTCATCACCCGCCGGCCTGGAAAAACCACTTAACTTAAGATAAGCATTATTGCTTTCCTCAGGTACAAATCCGTAATAACTTAAATTTTTTATCTCAACTTCTTCTCTGACCAGGTTAAATGTAATCTCCTTTTCTGTCCCCTCACGCATTACTCCCACGGAAACCAGGGTTCCCGGCTCTCCTTTCATCAGGCTGCTGAGTTCATCATATTTTTCACGGTTCATCTCAACATCATCTATCCTGATAATAACATCACCGATTCTTATTCCCTGGCGCTGAGCCGAATATCCTTCAATTAAATCCACAACCGTAACCTTTTCATTCCGGACACCTATTGTGGCCCCGATTCCTCCATACTTCCCATCGGTGATAATGCTGATATCCTTCTGCATATTTTCATCAATAAATGTTGTGTAGGGATCGAGAGAGGATAACATCCCCTTTATTCCCTCACGCATAAATTCCTGGGGATCTATTGTATCAACATAATTAAGATTAACTTCCTTATATACCCGGCCAAAAATATCAATCCCCCTCGACATCTCATAATATACATCGCTGTCACCCGAAATAAAGCCGAATGAAAATATAACAACCAGAAGAAAGGTTGTATACCGTAAATTCCTGAACATTAAATGAAGTCTCCGATTATTCATCTGTCTCTCACCTGTAAGACGTTTGAGAAAAAAATAAGTTATGCATAATAACAATTTATCAATTAATAAGTTTCCACCAAAAAGAAGAATTTAAACTGAAGAAACATGGACCTGGCATTAAAAGGTATATTGGAATCCCCTCCCCTTAAGATGTTAAAAAGAGGATGGGGAGAGGTTTAATATACCTTGAGTTGGAACTAATCCTGAGAGAAATCTATTTATCTCCCACCTTTAAATGACCGATGTTTTCACACAATTATAATCTTGTTGCCCGGAAGGTTAAAAAATCATGAATAAGGATTCAATACACTCCTCTAATTCCAAATTCTTAATTCCCGATTTTTTCCGGCTTGCCGGTTTATATATAGCCCGTTCTAAAACTTTTTAATGATGTATTCCAGACCGTTTGGCTTAATTTCGAGAAGTGTGATATATTCAGGAACTTCAAGCACAGGATGAAGCAGCCCGGTGGTATCATTCAGCGCCTGCGAAAATGTAACATAAGGATTCAGCTCACTGCCTGTCATACGTCCAAGAGTATTTATTCCACCTCTTAAAACAATCCTTACCTGGGTAGGGTACAGTTCAAGCTCCCGAAGTACAGGCACATTTCTGGTTTCAACTTTAATATCAGAAAATTCCTTGTCAACTATCTTTTGTACATCGAAGGTGATCAGTACATCATTATTTTGAATTTTTGTATGCTCAGGTGTATCCAGACCAATCCTGGCTGAAACCGGGCGGTATATATCCCCTACCACAGAAGATTCGGTGGTAATAAAATCAAGTGAAGCCAGGATACTTTCAGGACCTGCAACCAAAACAGAATCAGGAAAAACAGTTATCGGAGTAACTCTTCCATAACCGGGCCTGAACTGAAGATCGATATCGGCCACAATATCAACCTTTTTTTCGCTCATTTTTTCGACGATATACTCAAAAGCCTCGGGCTGCACTTCTTTGAGCTGTAAATTTGATGTAATCCAGGAACTCTGCTCAAATTGTTTCCTGACATTAATTTTCTTTTTACCTGCCTCGCTTCCCGGAACAAGATCAAAGAATTGCTGCGAACCCAGTGACAGTCCCGCCAGCTGCCAGCCGACACCCTTAAGAAAAATCGTTACTTCTTCATTTGAATAACCGCTTATGGAATAGCGGCCTCCCGAATCAATAACTCTTACCGGAATATGGAATGTTGCATAATATTCATCCGAAAGAGAAACCGAACCCCAAAGCGCGAATGAAAAAAGGGATGTAAATGCTATAGTAAGTAATTTTCTCCTCATAATAATTCCTTTCAGAGGAGAGCTTTGAAATGTTTTAAAAGTTCTACTTTGCCCGCTCTCGAAATTTCTCGGCCTTTAATAGGGAATCCCTGAAATTCTCTCGCCCTCCGGCGTAAATCAACTACCGTTAGCTTTTCAAGTTCTTCAAGTTTTAAAATTGAATCGGTTTTGGGTTTCTCCTCACTCTTTTCGGGCGCATTTTTTCTTCTCCCTTCACCCCTTTTTCTTTTTTTTCCGGGATGAGAAAAAATTATGGTATCGATCAGATCATCCGGCCGCGGGATCACATGAGCTGAAATCAGCTGTCCTACCCGCTGCGCGGCATAAGCGCCGGCATCGACCGCATGTTGAACAGCAGCAACTTCACCTGCAACCTTTATCGTAATAAGGGCGGCGGTGATTTTCTCTCTGCTGATTAATTTAACATTGGCTGCCTTCAGCATAGCATCGGCAGCCTCAATAGCTCCGACCAGACCTTTTGTTTCTATTAAACCTAAAGCCAGGTCCATTATTTTTCGTTATTTTGGTCGGTTGGGGATTATTAATTCAACATCTGTATGAGGACGGGGAATAACGTGTACTGATACCAGTTCACCTACTCTCTGAGCTGCGGCAGCGCCGGCGTCGGTAGCGGCCTTAACAGCGCCTACATCACCACGTACCATAACTGTTACAAATCCACCGCCGATTGTTTCTTTTCCTAACAATTCCACTTTTGCAGCCTTAACCATTGCGTCAGCAGCCTCGATAGCGCCAACCAATCCTTTGGTTTCTATCATTCCGAGGGCGTCAAGTGTCATAAATGGTACTCCATAATTTGGTTAATATTGCACGAAAATAAATTTTATAACCTAAAATGTCAATCTTATTCAGCTTTCGCTTTCATTTTTGACAATAAAGCTATTTTTCCGATAACTAACATAAAAAATTTTTAAATCAGATATAAGTATAAAGAATAAATTTATCAGCTTCCATCCAGATAATCCTGCAGAATTACCGCCGCTGCTGTTTTATCCACCAGACTTTTATCTTTTCTTTTTTTCTTCGATTTAACACTCATAATAATTTGTTCTTTTGCAATGCCTGATGAATATCGCTCATCCATCCTTATAATGGGTATCGCGATTGCTTCTTTGAGTTCTTTTTCAAAGATTTCAACCGGGCCTGTCGCGTGAGTCGGTGAACCATCCTCCCTCAACGGATAACCAAGCAGTATTTTTTCAGTCTGGTAGCTGCCCATTATTTTCTTAATGTCTTCTATTAACGATGGTGTGTTTCTCAGCGTAACCAGAGGAATGGCAAATATGCCCAGCGGATCGGATACTGCAAACCCCACCCTTTTTTCCCCATAATCGATCGCAATTATTCTTTTTCCCGGATTTTCTTCCATTAACTGCCTACAGATTCCGCGTCAAAACGTTCGACTGAATAAATCCCCTTGTTTTTTCTCAATCTTTCTATCAGCCTGTTTAAATGATTCAGATCAGAAACAAGAATGGTAATTGTGCCATAAAAGCCTGTACTCTCGGTAGTCAAATTAATATTATGAATATTGGTATTCTGATAAGAGGTGATACTATTGGAAATATCCTTCAAAATGCCTGGTGTATCCTCCCCCCTGATCTTCAGCCCAGCTATAAAATATGCGTCTTTCTGAGTTGACCAATGGGTTTTAACCAACCTTTCAGAATTGGTCCGCGCCATTCTTATAACATTTTTACAATCCTTACGATGGACCTTTATACCCTCTCCAATAGTAATATAACCCACTATCGGATCGCCGGGAATAGGACTGCAGCATTTCGCGTAGGTAACCATAATACCTTTGTAGTCCCCCTCCACAATTACACCCCCGGCTGAGTGACGCGCGTAATTCGCGAAATCTTCGAATTCAATAGTCCCCGATTCAGGTTCCTCTTTTATTCTCGGGGGATTCAGAATTTCATCTATATTAACTTTATCCTGTGATACAGCTTTAAAAAATTTGGATATATTATCATATTTCAGTTTCCTTACTAGCTTGGATAACTCATCGGAAGAGAATGATAATTTCTGTTTTTTAATTTTCCTCTCCCACATTTCCCGGCCCGCTTCAACCAGCCTTTCCTCTTCCTTATTAATATATTTTCTGATATTCGATTTTGCCTTGTGTGTCCGGACAAACTGAAGCCAGCTTTTATTGGGATGCTGATTTTTTGAAGTGATTATTTCAACCTGGTCACCACTGTGCAGCTCGGTATTGAGAGGAACAATTTTTCCGTTGACTTTGGCTCCGATGCAGTGATTACCGACTTTACTGTGAATATCGAAGGCAAAATCCACTGCTGTGGAACCGGCAGGCAGCCTTCGCAAATCTCCTTTGGGTGTAAAAACATATATCTCATCCTGGTAAAGATTCATTTTAAAACTGGCCAGAATTTCCTTTGTCGCTTCATTTTTTGAGGCGGTTTCAAAAATATCCCTTATCCAGTTTACCCATTCTTCAAGATCAGAATCTTTCGCGGATGTGTTTTCCTTATAACGCCAGTGAGCTGCCACACCTTTTTCAGCTATTTCATGCATCTGTCTTGTTCTGATCTGTATCTCAACCAGCTTTCCCTGGTGACCAATAACAGTATTGTGAATCGACTGATAATTATTTTTTTTGGGAATAGATATATAATCTTTAAATCTGTCGGGAATTGGTTTATACATCTGATTAATTACTCCCAACACATAAAAACATTCATTTGGATCATTTCCCTCAAGAATTATCCTGATGGCAAGAAGATCAAAGATATTATCAATGGAAGTATTCAGCTTGACCATTTTTTTGTATATGCTGTAAAAATGTTTGGGCCTGCCACCGATATTAAATTCAAGCCCGTGTTCTATCAGCTTTTCTTTTATCGGCTGAATAAATTTATTTATGTAACTTTCCCTTTCCTTTCTCTTTTCCTTCAGCTTACGGGAAATTTCATTATAAGCTTCCTTGTTCAGATATTTAAATGAAAGATCTTCCAGTTCCCACTTAACCCTTCCCAAACCAAATCTGTTGGCAAAAGGAGCATATATTTCAATTGTCTCTTTCGCTATGCGCCTTTGTTTTTCAGGCTTTACAAATTCAAGGGTTCTCATATTATGAAGCCTGTCGGCAAATTTAACCAGAATTACCCTGACATCCCTGATCATCGAGAGGAGCATCTTACGGTAGTTTTCAGCCTGATTTATTTCGTGCCCCTTAAAAACACCGCTGATTTTTGTAACCCCGTTTACTATTTCGGCAACTTCATACCCGAATTCCTTCGCTATAAATTCGAGGCTCATTTCAGCATCCTCTACCACATCGTGCAGCAACGCGCTGATGACAGAAATATCGTCCAGTGGTATTTCCCTCGCTACAACCATCGCGACAGCGTAAGGATGATTAAAATAAGGTTCACCCGATTCCCTGACATGATTTTTATGAGCTTCATAGCTGAGCCTGAAACTCTTTGTAAGCATTTCTTCATTTATATTTGGAAGATTTTCCCTGCAAACCTGAATAAGGTCCTGCAGCATCCGGTTTTGTTTTGTTCCTGAAATCATCTGTTACCTGTAATTCACTGTTTATACCCGGCGGTAAAATTTGCACTCAGCCGCCGGAATTCCCGATTTTTTCCTTCAGCTCCTCAAATAAGGATTGTGTTTCCTTAATTCTCCCATCATCCCTTTTCATTTCTTCATAACATTCAATATAATTATTTAAAACTATTTTGCAATATCTTAAGGCAATTTTATATTTTTTTTCTTCTGTGTATAGTTTTGCCGAAGTTAACAGATTCCTTACTTTAATTACACAAAATTCATCTCCCTTATCCTCGTAAAACTTATAGAGTTCATCAAAAATTTTCAGGGCTTCCGTTTTATTAAATTCAATAAGTATTCTGCCGTGAAGATATTTGGAAAGAGGATTTTCTCCATTTTCATTAATATAATTATTCACAAGGTCCAGGGCTTTATTATATTCCTTAAGGTCAATATAAATCCAGAATAAAGAACGAAACGCGAGAAGTTTCGAGTACTCCGCTTTTTTAACAACCTCTTCAAGTATCACAATTCCTTCATCCATCTGATCCGGCACAAAGGGCATCCACTGAATCACATCTGTATATTTACTTATCCAGTATTTATAGGTTCCTCTTATTGTAGAGGCTTCATAAAAGGTGGAATCAATTTCATAACATCTGTCAAACCAGGAGATCGCGTAATATCCATCTGTAACAGTATTTATAAAATTCCCATTTAATGAATAATAATAAGCCGACCAGGCATGAGACAGACCCATAAAATAATTTGCCCAGATATTGTTTTCATCTTCACTAAGAAATTTTTCTGATTTCTCAATCGCCTCTTCCAAAAGTTGTTCGGTTTTTTCCTCTTCAAGAGGCAGCTCAAACTCAGTTTGCCGCGAAATAAAAAGAGCCGATAGAAATATTTTTCCGGCAGGCAATTCGGGAAACGATTTATCCAGCTTGATAAAACATTCTTCAGCCGATTCAAAATCAAGATTCCATGTATAACTCAGACCTTCGCTGATTAAAGAATCAACCTCACTTACCGGGTAAGGCTGGCCTGACAAAAATATTGGGAAAACAAAGATAACCAGACTAAAGAGTGCCAAACGTCCTGTCACCGGCATCTCCTAACCCGGGAAGAATATACCCGTTTTCATTTAGTTTCCTGTCGAGTGAGGCAGTAAACAGCTTAACATCAGGATGTTTTTCAGATAAATATTCAACACCCTCGGGGGAGGCAATAATCGATATAAAAATTATATCATCAGCCCCATAAGCTTTCAGAAATTCTATCGCCGCGTCCGAACTGCCTCCGGTCGCGAGCATCGGATCGAGAATCATGACCTGCGAGTTTTTTAATCCCGGCGGCGATTTGAAATAGTATTCCCGCGGTTTCAAGGTTTTTTCATTTCTTTCCATCCCGATATGACCAACTTTTGTTTCAGGAATCAGATCAAGGAAAGGATCAACCATCGACAATCCCGCCCGCAAAATGGGAAAGATTACCAGCTCTTTTGAAAGAATCCAGCCATCCGTTTTTTCTAGCGGTGTCTCAATTTCCACTCTTTCAAGAGATAATTCAGAAGAAATTTCAGATATCAGCAGGTAGGTAAGTCTTCTTAAAGCGCCCCGGAATACTTCAGGTGAGCTGTCTTTTTTCCTTAAAACAGTAATTTCTTTTTTTATCAGTGGTGATTGAAATACTTTTATCTTATTCATCCGGTAATTTCCTTTGCTTTTCTTCCAAGAACAGACAATAAATTTATAAATGGTGATAGCGGAGGAGTGTAGTTGTAAATAATTTCGGATAGTTCTTCCGCCCTGTTTTTTGATAAAATCATATAAGAAACAAGATCAGAATAACCTGAGACCTCTTTCCCTCCGAAAAAAGAAGCTCCCAGAAGTCGTCCCGTTTTTCTGTCAAAAACAATTTGCCCAAACACTTTCCCGCTTCCGGGCATTACTTTTACAAGATTTGGCACAACCGCGAAGACTGATACGGCCCCATAAAAACGTTTTAGCGCTTCACTAAGAGTTAAACCTGAAGAGGCAAAAAAGTTATCAAATAATTTGAACGCGGCATTCTTTACAACCGGTTTCATAAAAACATTATCTCCGGCGGAGTTCGCGCCCGCTATATGACCTCCCTTTTGCGCGAGTGTGGCAAGGGGGATATATTCTTCCAGCCCGGTTACCGCATTTATAATAGCTGTATTATCACCGGCGGCATATATATCAGGGTCTGATGTTTGCATCCGGCTATTTACTTTTACTGTGCCATGGTCAGATAATTTCAAACCGGAAGCTGCAGCGAGGCTGGTATTCGGTCTGAATCCGACTGATGAAATCACCAGACCCGTTTCCATAAAGCGCCCCTCGACTTCAAGCGCGGCTATTTTATTATCCCTGACCACCGGTTTTATTCCTTCCGGAGCAGATACAAATTCAATTCCTTTCTTCAACAGCAAATCTTTAATCAGCGCTGATATTTCCGGTTCCGAGGAAGGCAAAGGGAATGATTGTTTTTCTATTATCGTTACATTTTTCCCGGCTTCTTTAAAAGCGGCGGCAGTTTCCAGCCCGATATATCCGGCGCCAAGGACGACAATCTTTCCTCCCTCCCATTTATCCATGTACTCATTGATCCTGAGATAATCAGAAACTGTTTTAAAATGAAAGAGATTCTCAGGAGAAAATCCTAAATTAAAGATTTCATTGGCTATGGAACCGGTTGTCAGAATCAGTTTATCATAATCAAAGGAATGAATACCGGAGTCATTTTCTCTTTTTACACGGAGAATTTTTTTCTTTCGGTCAATAAACTGTACTTCGTATCCGGTATAAACTTTTACCCTCTTGCTTCTGTAAAAACTCTCCTCATCAAAAAAAACAAGATGGTTATGATCTTTAATCTCACCTGATATCAGGTATGGAAGCTCACATGTGCCGGTGGAAATAAAGGGGCCTCTTTCTAAAAGAAATACTTCGGCATTCCGGTCAGATCGGGCAGCTTTCGCCGCCGCGGCCGGTCCGGCGGCATTTCCTCCGACGACAACAATTTTTTTTACCCGCCCCATCAGCTTCCATAAAATAAATAATAAAACTTAAATATAAGAAAA
>CAXXGF010000021.1:0-69758 GCA_963677445.2 Melioribacteraceae bacterium
TAATGACTGGAATATTACTTCATTTAACCTTTCAGCGGAAAAAATTACAGGTTACAAAAAAGATGAAGTAATCGGTAAAAAATGTCGTGATGTCTTTCGTTCTTCAAAGTGTGGCAACGGATGTCATATGGAACAAACAATGAAAGATGGCACGGCGATGATGGATAATGAACTTGTTATAACCACCTCTTCCGGCAGCAGAGTGCCGATAAGAGTAAACTCTGCTGTGCTAAGAAACAACCGGGGGCAGAATGTAGGGGCGGTTGAAAATTTTATTGATATATCGGAAATAAAAAATCTTACCGAGCATGTATCGGAAAAATACCGGTTTGGAAATATAATCGGACGCAGCAAAAATATGGAACAGATTTTTGATCTTTGTAAAAGTGTGGCACCTACTGAAAGCACCATACTTATTACCGGGGAAAGCGGCACGGGAAAGGAGTTGCTTGCAAGAGCTATACATTTAAATAGCGACCGTAAGAATGGTCCCTTTGTCGCTGTTAATTGCAGCGCTTTTGCCGAAACTCTTATCGAAAGTGAACTTTTCGGACATGAAAAAGGGGCGTTTACAGGGGCGGTTAAAGAGAAGGCTGGGAGATTTGAGATAGCAAAAGGAGGCACTCTTTTCCTTGATGAAACGGGAGATATTTCACTTTCTGTGCAAACAAAACTGCTGCGGGTTCTGGAAACCAAAGTTTTTGAAAGAGTCGGAGGAAATGATTCCATTAAGATGAACGCGCGCATTATAACGGCGACAAACAAAAATCTTGAAGAAGAAATTCTTAAAGGAAATTTCAGGGCCGATTTATTCTACCGGATAAATGTAATAAATATCCATCTGCCTCCATTGAGGGAAAGGCCGGATGATATGTTGTACCTTGTTAATCATTTCATTGAAAAGTATAACAACCGTTTTTCCAAGAGCATTGAAGGGATGTCAACTGTTGTATGGAAATATTTCCAGAGTTATTCCTGGCCGGGCAATATCAGGGAGTTGGAAAATGTTCTTGAGCGCTGTTTCATTCTCAGCCGCGGAAAAACTATTGAAGAGGAACACCTGCCTGAAAGATTAAGGGAAAAAAGTGAGTTAGTCAGAGCGGTGTCCAACGGTTCGCCCCTGGTAAACGCCGAAAAAGAGACAATAGAAGATACTCTCGCAAAACATAATGGCAGCCGAAAACTTACAGCGGGTGAATTGAGAATGGATGTTTCAACTTTGTGGAGGAAAATGAAGAAATATGGATTGTTATGAAAGATATCGGGAATAACTCCGGAATAGAAAAATTAAATCTGCCAGACAGAATACTCCAGCCAGCCATCTTCAGGGGATGAAAAATATTTGTTGGTTCCCAGGCGTTCTTTTTCGAGGGCCTGAAGATTGGTAACTTCAATAAGTTCGCCGCCGGTTTTTTCAAAAAGTTCCTTTAGATCTTTAATTCCATACCTGGTTATGCCCGGTATTCCGCTGATATCAGTAATTGAGCTGAATATTTTTTTTGGTATTTCCTTTCGATCATCTGAAATGTATTCGTCAGAAAGAAGGTATTCAACAAGCATTTTATTCCTGTTATTACATGAGCTGAAGCTGGCAACAATATTTTCGAGATCACCTACTGACAGATAATATGAGGCGCCTTCGAGCACAATGATACAGGGCAAATCATTATAATATTCTTCAAGAAGGTTTTTTAACAGGGAAAGAATACACTTTGATGAGATATCGGCGGTAATACATTTAATTTTGTTTGAATACTGTGGATAAAATCTGTCGTAAAGTTCTTTCTTTTCATCTACTCCCGAAACATCAATTTCAAGTATCCGGTCGATTGAGTTATAATTGTTATTCAGCAGTTCAAGAGAGAGTGGTGATTTTCCTGCCGCGAGAATAATTATCAGATGCCTTTCATCCGATTTTTCCAGAAGATTTCTCAGATATCGGAGAAAATAATACTTGCCATTAATAACAGCCTCTCTATACCAGTCGCAAATTGAATTGCAGGTATCACAAAGGGGATCGCCGGGCGAAAGATCAAGATGCTGTATAAAACTTCTTACAACATCGCTGCTGAAAGCTTTCTCTCCCATTCGTATTGATAAGGCAGCCAAAGGTTCAAGTTTTATTTTATTCATTTTCTCTGATGCTGTATTCAGAAAGGAATGTAACTCCTTTTTTTTAAAATAGCAACCGGCTTGATGTGGAAATAATATCTGATATTCTTAGACTCATAAAAAGATGTTATTGTTTCAACCTGTAACAATAAAAGTAAAATAAGTTAAAATTTTATTTAATATTCACTCATCTTCCCCAAATAAAATTCCTTTTAAATCTCTGTTAATGTTTATTCTCTTACGTTGATAATAAAATTGCATTTCCTGTTTAGCTTTGTTTAAATTACCAATTAAGTGTTTCAATTATGCGAAAATTTTTTTCCATTTTATTTCCTGACGAAATACACAAAATTGCCGCATATTCCGACAGAAGCTTTTTCTGAACAAATTTTCAAAATATGAGAATAAATTGACAAAAGGTTTGGGGATAAAATTTTCAGCGATAATAATTAAATCAATAATTATTATAATATTTATTGCAGGTATATTATCCGGAGCGGGCAAAGTGGAAAGAGGATTTGGTTATTCCACAATATTTCATCTCAGAAGGTCCGGGTATGATATAAACGGAGACGGATTTGCCGATTTTACGGCGGGAACTTTGTTTGGTTTGTCGCAATATACCGGTGGTGAAAGTGATTTCAGGCAGGTTTGCGGGTTTAATCCATCCATAAAAGATTATGTTGAACAATATTGTACCGGTGATTTTAATGGCGATGGAATGGATGATATGCTGTTCAGTTGCAGAATCTATCCGACAGGAAGTCTGAGACTTATATACGCGGATGGCGCGAGTTCCGCTATAAGGTACGCAATAGATACGCCTGAACTTAAATTACTATTTTCCGGAGATTTTAATGGAGATGGCAAAGATGAAATCGGGTATGTTACCGGTGATGAAGAGGTTTTTATTGTTACTCCTTTTACCGACGGAATAAAAGAATTCACGAGTGAATTTTCTGTGAAAAAAATATACTCCGCTGATATTAACGCTGATCATCTGGATGATTTGATTATTCTTTATGATACTCCGCTTCTCAAAATAGATATTCTCAGCGGCGGCGACGGGGAAAAAATCTGGAGTTTTGATAATACAAACCACATTGGCAATAATGAACATATAAATTTTCTTACTCTGAATGCTGATGATGATCGGGATTTGGAAATTTTACTATATGGATTCAGGAATGAACTGACAACAGAACTGAATTCCTATTTGTCTGTTTTTGATATAAACGGTACAATTCTCTTCAATTACAGCGATAATTACTTTAATCTTCCGGGAATAGATGAGGATAGTTATGTTTATGAGGTTAAAACAGGTGATTTTAATTTAGATAATTATGATGATATTGTTTTGCTGCAAACCACCAAAATCAATGGAGCGCCTGGCAATCCTGTTTTAACAGCTTTCAGCGGAGGGGAATGGGAGCTGTTGTTTTCCAAATCATTTGATGAATCTCCAAATATTCTGAAATTCTTAAATGTACAGAAAAAAAACGATCAACAAACAGATGCCATATCTGTTTTATATACTCCCCTGATAATATCTGAGTCTTCTGTTCCCCTCTTTTTTTCATTTAATATAGATGGTTCAACTAACTGGGAGTTCAGTTTCGCGGATATTTATTCTCTCGGCGCCGGTTATAATGAAAAACCACATAATATTTTCCGAGGCGATTTTAATGGTGACAAAACTGATGATTTCCTTATTTTTTCATCATTCGGACGGGATATAAACGGAGACAGCCTGGGGGACAATTCTATAATAATGCTTATTGATGGCATCGACGGTGTCCCCGCGTTTCATCACTATCCTTTTGATATTAATAGCGGAGGGTACGGGGGATACATTGTGGGGGTATTAGAAAACGAAATTACAGACGAAGAACTGTTCAGGTCGATAAATTGGGAGATATCACAAAGTTTCAGTGATATTAAACAGTATTACCTGAATAATGACTATTCCTCGTTATCATCCGCTCTCAGAAACGCGATAGTTTTTAATTTGTTCCCGCGGGGAGTTGATTCCACCGAGTATTATTACAATATAAGATATGGAGATAATCTCGAAAAAAATCCTTTTCTTTTTTCAGCCGCTTCCTGCCTTGAACTGGTAAAAGACTCAACAATTGTCGGGTATAAATATGATCCCACATCGGGTCATGACAAGATGAACCGGGTATTACGCACATATATCAAAAGAGCGGTGGATAATGATCCTGTTTTATTTTCGGATGAAAGGGCGGTCCTTATATTAAAATATCTGCTTTCCGAAATGAGATGGTTTTCACAGGAAGGTGAATTTTTAAGCTCGACTAATCATGGAGCGCTGATTGATTTACCATATTACTGGCATGCAGTTTCAACATTGAACTACTTTAAAGACTATTCGGAGAATTCAGAAAGAAACTGGATCGAACTTACCGGTGAAAGGACTAAAATACAGCTTGATCATATACTCCCGGATGGAATTTTTGATGAGCACTCTGCCACCTACAATTTTTTGGTTTCTGAAAAATATAACAACCTGATGAGATACTATTTTAATAACAAGTCAAGAATTCCGGTTAGACAGGATATCATTCAAAACATGTCAAATGCTATCCAGAGGCAGTATCAATACTTTATTTATATGGTTAGTCCGGTTAAAAATCTTTTAAACAGCTCCGATTTTAATTATTTTGGTGATATTCCCCCTTATGGTGATGGAAGCGCGTGTATTGTAAATAAATGGACCGGGAAAAATGATCCGAATAATATTAAAAAATCAATACTCACCTTTCCGATTACAGAAGATTATGTCGGGTACTGGCATAATACGAAACTGAAAAACAATCTTCTCTTTACCGGCTACCCTGAAATTCCGGGGTCCGGGCAGCCTCCTGATAGTGAAAGCAAAGCTTTTCCGGTTGGCGGATACTATGTCGGCAGAAGCAACTGGGTTAAAAATGATGGGGCATATGATTATAACGCGCGTTATTTCCATTTTAAAGGTGGAGAGTTTCTTCCGACAAACGGACCTTACAACGGATATAAAACAAATTCTACACACATACATGCCGACTTACTTAATCTTGATATCGCGGGGTATGGGAAGAATATTTTAACTGAAAGCGGCGGGTATATTCCTCCCGGTCTGACATATATTGTCGAGGAATTTAACCAGGAGTATTATTACAATCTTTATCATTATTTACCTGATTTTGATGATTATGATATTGTCAGGTCCTACTTTAAATTAACACCCGGACACAATACCGTTTATGTAAATAATGAGAGCCTGGCTCTATACTGCGGGGAATATTGTTATTCGAATTATAAAAACATAGAATCTGAACCGATAGAATATTACACTGGTTCCGAATTTGACTTTGTTTCGGGTAAGGTAATTAAAAACGGTGAAAATGGTTATACTCATCAACGTGATGTTTTTTACGTAAAACCGCCTAACTTAAATGAAATAAAAAATGATTATCTGATTGTTATAGATAAAATTAGTGTTGTTGAAGGAGACGGGGGCCGGGCCGAGCAAATTTGGCATGTTTCCCTTGATCAGGCTATTATCAACTCTGATACAGATGAACTCACTTTACAGGGGAAAAACTTCTTTTTAGTATCGCCCTCCGATTATTATGATGTGCCGGTATCGGCTGAAATTCTTAATGGCTATATGGTTCCCAACGATTCATTGTTTGAGGGTAAAATTTTCCGGTTTGTTCAGTCTTCAGATAGTGTGTCGGACTTTTTATTCGCTACTATAATATATCCATGTGCGAATTCATCGGAATATCTCCCGCCGATAGTGAAAAAACAAACAATATTTGATTCTTTCGGCCAGCCTTTTAACTTCAGAAATATAATGGGTCTTTCTATCGAGATCAGCAGGAATAATGGCGAAACAATAACAGATTATTTCATACATACAGAAGATGAAAATCCCCAATATAAATGGAAAAGTAAATTTGACGAAAATTTCAGGAATGGTAATTCAAATTATCAACTGAGCCGCTATACCGATGGAGAGGAAACCTGCACTCTCATTTTAAATAATGAAATGATAATCAACGGAAAAATAACTGAAGATAATAATTTAAGCGAATATGATTTTTATCTCAAACAGAACTATCCGAATCCATTTAATCCGACAACCAAAATCGAATATTCAATTCCCGCGGGAGAAAAAGTTGAACTTGTGATATTCGATATTCTCGGAAGAAAAGTAAGGACTTTGGTAAATGAGTATAAACCGGCAGGGAATTATATTGTGGAATTTAACGCCGGCAGCTTTTCGTCGGGAATATATATATGCAGGCTGACCTCGGGTAAATATTCATCGACAGGGAAGATGCTGCTTCTGAAATAATATAAGGAAATTTCGGGGGAGTTGTTTTGTATGACCCGGCAGCGACGGAAAGGAGTAAGCGGAATTAACAATTTGTTTTCCGGAATATCCCGTTTTCGCGGTCCGGCTCTATTATCGATTCCTGTATCCTGAAGTGGGTATCCTACTGTTGGCTTCTCTGTGAAAAAACTTTGCCTTTTCGAGCAGAAATTGAGAACTTACGGAATAATAAAAAATGTGATGAATATCTGATAGCTATATGTTTTAAAAAGGAAAATCCTGTAAATTGGGGTGTGTGAAATATAATAGATGTAAGGAATTAAATATTTTAAAAACAGATTACAGAAAAAAGATTACCCTTATACGCCATGGAAAGCCTGATTTTTGGGATGCATATTCTTCGGGTACAATAATTCCAGGGGCTGAATTAAAGAAGATAGCCGACGATTATGATTCCAGTTCGATTCTTCCGGAGCCCGCCCCTTCTGACGAACTGATAAACTCAGTTAAAAATGCGGGTTTATGTTTCAGGAGTGATCTTCGGCGGGCGGTTAAATCGTCTGAAAGGCTGGGCTTAACAAATATTATTACCGGTCCATTGTTCCGGGAAATTGAGTTACCTCATGGAATTCTGAATAACATCAGATTTTCAATTAAAACCTGGTTCATTATTTTACGGGTATTATGGTTCCTGGGAATTTCATCAAATTGTGAATCGAGGAAAAAGTCAGAAACACGGGCAGGCAAAGCCGCGGAAAAAATAATTGAGGCATCCGAAGAAAATGAGCATGTGGTTCTTGTAGCTCATGGTTTTATCAACAGGTTTATCGGGAAACAACTAAAAAAGAGGGGCTGGAAGCAGATTGAAAAAAGTGACAGCTACTGGGGAAGAAGAAGTTTTATAATATCGTAACATTTGGTAAATGAATATTTCCGAACTGGAAGGAACTTTTTTTTATTCAGATTGTTTAAGTAATTGGACTAAACGCAAATAGTAAAGTAATTTTATTTATCTTCAAACAAAACAATTCCAAAACCTGATAATTACAGATCTTTCTGGTAAGAGATATTCTGACCCTTAAGCAGGATATTTCATGCCATTTTAAAATTAATTACAAGTAAATAGATTTTCCAGGAGGTTAGAAACATTAATGTTACAAATTAAAAAGGTTATGAGTCAGGAACAATTTACTGAAATTACAAAAGATGAATTTATAAATTTTTTATTTGAACATCTGGGTAAGTATGGTGATCCGAAAGAGGACATAGAGAAATGTCTGAACTATGCATTTTCAAAAGAAAAATCGGAGGGAGGATTTGCCCTTGCCGCGTTTTATGATGGAAAACTTGTCGGAGCCCTTATAATGAATAAAACAGGTATGGGCAATTATATTCCTGACTGGATTCTTGTTTATGTCGCGGTTGACGCTTTATACCGCGGAAAAGGATTTGGCAGACAAATCGTTGAAGAGGCTTTCAAACAATGTGATGGTGATATTAAACTTCATGTGGAATATGACAATCCGGCAAAAAGATTATATGAAAGACTTGGCTTCACATCAAAACATGCTGAAATGAGATATAAAAACAATTAGAGTTATATGAAATGGCTGAACTTATAATCCATACTCAAAATATCAAAGATAATATAAGCAAATTAAGCGCGTACTTTAAAAAACATAATGTGGAATGGAGCCTTATTACAAAAGTGTTTTCGGGCGATCTTGAATTTCTTAAGAATGTTCTCACCGAAGAGGTAATCAGGGATATAAACTCCGTGGGGGATTCAAGACTAACAAGTCTGAAAAACCTGAAGAGAGTAAATCCTGAAATGAGAACAATTTATATTAAACCTCCGGCGGTTGTTTACGCGGATGAAGTTGTTAAGTACGCTGATATTTCACTGAATACACAATTCAATACCATAAAAGCATTAAATGAAGCTGCGGGGAGACAGAAAAAAACTCATAAAATTATAATTATGATTGAGCTGGGCGAGCTGCGGGAGGGTGTCAACAGGGATGATTTTATAGATTTTTATAAAAAGGTTTTTAATATGCCCAATATTGAGGTCATCGGACTTGGCTCGAACCTGGGGTGTATGTACGGTGTTGAACCAACTTATGACAAGCTTCTTCAGTTAACCTTATATAAGGAACTTATTGAAGCAAAATTTAATAAAAAGCTTAAGTTTGTCTCCGGTGGAAGTTCAATTACACTCCCCCTTCTTGAGAAAGAAGCCGTTCCCGCCGATGTAAATCATTACCGGATAGGTGAAGCGGCATTTTTCGGAAGCAGCCCGCTCGACAATGAACAATTTCTCGACCTTTCCACAAATACATTCGATTTCAGTACGAATATTATTGAGTTGGAGGAAAAAGGTCTGGTCCCTGATGGAATTATAAGTGACGCGAATGTGGGGCACACTGCGGAATATGATGAGCAAGATGTGAAAAAGATGACCTATAAGGCAATTCTTGATTTTGGCCTGATTGATGTTGACAGGAAAGATATTGAAGCCCGTAACAGTGGATTGAAATTTGTCGGTATTACTTCGGATATGACAGTACTGGATATTGGCAAAAATGAAACAGAAGAGGGTAAGAAAAAATTTGGAGTGGGTGATACTATCTGCTTTAAACCTAATTATATGGCTGTCGCCCGTTTATTAAATTCCAAATTTATCGATAAAAAATTTGTATGATTAAGGAAAGAACCGGGATTTAACATTGCTAATGAAATTAAAATAAAATCATCTGCGGGATTTTGCATTTATGTACGATAATTCATTAATAGTTCTTGATAAAAATGCGGTTATAAACAACGTCAATTTTTTGAAGAAAAGGCTTGGCCGTAATGTAACTATTTCGGCTGTAGTGAAAGCGAATGCCTATGGTCATGGCATTGAGCAGATTGTGCCTCTTTTTGAAGAAGCGGGAATTAACCATTATGCGGTATTTGACTTTGATGAAGCTGAAAGAGTAAAAAAATCGCTGACCGGTGAAGGATCGGTGATGATAATGGGCTGGATATCGGATGAAAAACTCCAGGATGCTATTGAAAAGGGATTTGAATTTTTTATTTTCAACCCTGAAAGGCTGGAAAAGGCATTGGAAATATCAAGGCTGAAAGGAGTAAAATCAAAAATTCATCTGGAAGCTGAAACAGGTATGAACCGGTCGGGGCTCGATATTGAGGCCGCTTGATTATTCACTAAAAATCATTTTCGAAAATCCGGATCATTTCCTTGTAAAAGGATTTTGCACTCATCTGGCCGGACCGGAGAGTATTTCAAATTACCGCAGAATCCAGCGGCAGCTTAAGAAATATAATTCCATGTATAAAATGCTGGAACAATATAATATTATTCCCAAATACAGGCATGTGACAAATTCAGCCGGGGCTTTTGTTTATCCCAAAGCCAGGTTTAATATGGCGAGAATAGGGATTATGCTTTACGGATTCTGGTCGAGCGCCGAAATATTTATCCACTATGTGAAAAATCGGAAGGAAAAAACCGATCCGCTTGACAGAATTTTATCCTGGAAAAGCAGGATTATGTCGGTTAAAACTATAGCTGAAGGAGAGTTTGTGGGTTATGGTGTTTCCTGGCTGGCGCAGAAAGAGACCCGCACGGCTCTCATACCTGTGGGATATTCGGTTGGTTACAGCCGTTCACTCAGTAATAAAGGAACAGTAATTATAAGAGGACAGATATGTAATGTTATTGGTATTGTTAACATGAATATGATAATAGCCGATATTACCGATCTGCCCGGGGCGGGAGTTAATGATGAAGTGGTAATCATCGGCAAACAGGGTGACCAGGAGATAAAAGTTTCGGCTTTCAGCGATATCAGCAATTCGCTGAATTACGAGGTGCTGGCGCATCTTTCTCCCCAGATAAGAAGAATTACAAAGTGATATGAATCCTGTTCATTAAATCATTTCAGATGCAGCATTTTGATTACCTTAGTATCGAATGCTTCCAACCGGCAGAAATATACACCCGAGGCAAGGGTGGAAGCGTCAAACAGGACAGAATAATATCCGGGCTCCATCTCACGGTTGATTAGGACGCTAACTTCGCGGCCAAGTATATCATAAATGGTAATTTTAACTTGATGCCATGTAAGGATTCTGAAGTTGATTTTTGTCTGGTCATTAAATGGATTTGGATAGTTATTGTATAAATAATCACCTTTCTCGGTGGATACCAGGTGGTCAGGGCCGAAAGCGTCAAATTCCAGTTCTTTTATTCCCAGATATATATCACCCCCGGTCCCCGGATTAGTGAAACCGCTATGAGCGAAATAATATTTATTGTTATAAATTATTGAGGAGGTTGGAAATATCCCCCACCAGTATCCCGGTTTAATTTCCTTTTCACCAACAAGATATGTTTTATTTTGTTTAATGTTCTCATTTATTGTTTGAACAAAAGTGTGGCTTCCCGAAGACCAGGTGATTAATGATTTGTTATCCCTGAATTCAATTATGTCCGGCTGAAAATTGAAAATAGGTACCGGACTGAACTTATGCTCTTTTATGATCATTGTATCAGATTCAAAGAAAAAGTTTTTTACAGAATATTTTTCTTCATATTCCTCATTAAATGACCAGGCAACAGAAACGTTTCCGTTCAGATCAATTTTATTTGCCATATAATTAAAATAATAGGAGCTTTCCCCTTCCGCAATTAAAAGAGTGTCAGAAACTATTTCTCCTTTGCTGTTGAAGATTATTCCATAAAGATTAGTCATGTCTCCACTTATATTATCGGTGCGATTGCCCCAGGAAAGAAAAACATCAAAGTCTTCATTGATTGAAATGGCAAAAGGTCTTCTTGTTATGTCATTGTTTTCTTCAAGACACTTACTGACAGGGGATACCAGGTTAAGCCATTTGTTATAATGATGAATTTCTACATAATCCATATCGTGAAATGATGATATAATACATAACAGTATTTCATCGCCTTCATTTATTTTCATTTCCAGTTTGCGTCCCGGTTCTTCAGTGGAAACGATTTTCAGATCTCCCTCCAATTCTCCATAAGGAGATAATTTCTGAAAACAGCAATTGTCACTTCTGTCGATGTATGCTATAAGGAAGGAGCCGTCGGAAAATGATCCGGTGACAAAATCGCTAATCTCGTTATATGAGGTTTCTTCCGAATCGCTGATTCTTATATTGTTCCCTATCCTGTTATAATTCCGGTCATATAATTGAGCGTAAAGCTCCTGCATCTGGTTTCTTTCATCTACCCAGACTGCCAGAACTTTTCCCTGGTTGTTTATATGAAGCCTGGGTTTATTTTGTTGTGAACTGTAAATGTCATCATTCGGTTTTATTATTTCAGTTTGAATGCCGGTATTGATATTTATTTCACTTATCAGGATATCACTGTCTATTCTAAAATTGTTGTCCCAGGTAATTAAAAAAGAATTTTGTGAAAAGTTTGTTATTTCGACCGACAGGCCAAAAAGATATGGTTGATTGACTTCATCAATAATCTTTATTTCCTCAAGATTCGCTTCTTTCGAAATTTTTCTGTAGTGTAATCCAGAACCATCATTTATTAAAATCAGAAAGGCGTTCTCATCGATTACAAAACTGCAGCGCTGAATAGCGAAAGTATCGGAGAAAATTTCAAATGGACCTGTTGTAAATCCATTATTCCAGTTGAAAATTTTCCCCGATACCCCCTCAGAAGACCATGTAATAAGAAAGTTCCCATCATCCGAACCGCATACAGATGTATTGATACTGTGGGAATCATCAGAAAAATTATGAACAATGACATTACTTCCCACAAGAAGACCATCATGATTAATTTTCTGAAGAAATACATGTTTCTGAGAGTCATATATTTCAGCCCAGACAACCAGGTAGTTTCCATTACCATCTATTGCCGCGGATCTGCTGAAGCTGAAGGAAATATTGATTGTAGTTTGTTTTATTAAAACTTCATCCGCAAAGGGAATACCATCTTCTGAAAAAGTTCTTGAGCAAAGATAATTGATCCCGCTATATTTGTTTCTGGTCACCCAGGTCGCGAGAAACCCTCCATTTTCCCTTGCTGAGACATAAAGATTTTTTACAGAAGAGTTTTCCAGGCTGTTGAGCTTTATTTTTTCAGTTCTTGCCGAACCGTCAGCGTTAAATATAATAGCGAAAGGTTCGGCATGGGTTTTCAGCCAGGATATAACAAATTGTCCCTTTTTATTGCATATAATAACCGGCTCGGGATTGTGGGGGTCAATTTCTTCATCCACCAGAATATTCGGCCCCTTTTTATTTTTCTGAGGGTCATAAAACTGAATATAGAGGTCTTCCCTGCCATTTCTTTCATCAACCCAGATTACCGCAAAGTTGCCCTGACTGTCCATCGCCACAGAAGAATTGTACTGATCAGCTCCCCCTTCACCAGCCAGATCGTTAACCATAAAATCCTCTTTAATGGTCGGGAGGGGATCAAAATCGGAAATCTTAGATGGCTTTTGAGGTGTTTCCACAGCAGGGAAATTAACCCGGGTCGGGTATCCCCTTTGTTGTTGCGCTGTTAAAAAATTTGCTGTATGGCAAACCATGATTAAAACAACTAATATGTATCCCCACATATTATGCATATTTCCCACCTAAACTTTTTCAAATTGTGAATGATTAAGATCGTTATGGATGTCGAAATCGTCGGATTATCGTTCCGGAATAATTTTGTTATTCAACTAAAAATAGAAATTCAGTCCCAGGCCGATTCGGGTATTAAATCCGGAATTTTTTATTTCTCTCTGTGATGACCTGGTATAGGTATCGTTTAAATATCTCTCATTATATTCGGCGGTTCTTCGCAGATAATAAATTTTTATAGCCGAGTAAAGAGAAAGAGATTTGTTAAAATAATATTCCGCGCCAAAGCCAATGTTAAAATTCCAGGGAGAATTCATCTCCTCAAGAAATTCCTTCATATTGTTATCCAACTGGTAATCAGGTTCGTCATCTGTAAAAAGATCTTCCGCTTTTTGTTCGATAAAAGCCAGTTGCTTCCCGAAACCTGCCGATACAAATGCCCTGACATTGTTTTCCTTCAGTCCGATCAAATAATATTTGCAGCCAAAATTTATATTGAGGAACTTATAATCAGCTTCATTATCGTAGCCGTATTCTGATTCTGAGTTGCCGTCATTAAGCCGTGTGTGAGTTTCACTTCGCGATTCATCAGAGACAGAGATAAAGCCGACGTCTATAAACAGCCGCAAATTTTTTAGAACGGAATATGTAAGATGACTTTCGAAAAGTGAGCTGGCGCTGTTGGATGTAATATAATAGTTATCATCGTCAAGTGAATAAACCCGGTAATATGAAAGCTCTCCTGAAAACTCCGGCACATAATAAACCCCGAATGACCATTTGTTTTCAACAGTTCCTGAAAAATCGCGGACTTCATCATCCGGTTCAGGAGTGTAAATATTTCTTTCCGCTATTTGCTGAAGTCTTTGTCTTTTCTGTTCTTCCAGCTCTTTTTGCCTTTCCTTTTCTTCTTCGCTTCGCTCAAGTTCTTTTTCCCAGCGGTCGATTCGTTTATTCGTGTAGGTTTCAAAATAATCCATGGTATTGGAATAACCATTTTCGGATGTGTAAATAATGCCGTTGTCTTCCAGGAATATTTTGTTTATCCTGGTAACGGAGGCTGCCGATTCAATACCTTCTTCATCGGATAGGACTTTTACGAGATTCTTTTCGATGGAAGTTATGGAGCAGGGAAATACCTGTCCGTTCTTTAAATAGAGAGTATCTTTGGGGGCAATAACCTGGGAGAAAAGTAAAACGGGGAAAAATAAAAAGATGAAACACCTCATGCTCATCCCTCCTTTTTAAGATATTATTTATTCTGCTATAGTTAATAAATTATATCCTAAATTTATAATATCAGGATGAAAAAACAATGCAAAAAATTATGGGGAGGAGTATTTAAATATTTCCCTTCTTAAAATAAGGAACTGTTGTCCGGATACATTGATGTAAGTAAACTGTATTTGTGAAGTGGCAGAACCGGAATCTGATTGTGAATTTCCCGCAAATTGACAAAATTTATATTTTACCGTAATATTCTGTCTGCACGACGCAGATATTCCCTAACGGCTACTACTGCAATTATCTAAATTTTCCCCAGGCAGAGTCGGAGGGAAACACCCTAAAGAGGAACATTTGCAAGCACATCCAAACAATCGGAATATCCCCCTTCGCCCCATAGGGATACCTGTGGCAGAGGGGTGGATTCAAAGTGTTTTTCTTTGAAGACGGGGGAGGACTATCCTTGAGCTGATCGATAACTTAACTTTTTCTGACTCCAACGGCTTATTGATTTAGAATCGCAGCCTTACAATCGGCAACATGTTATTAGCGGGCTTTTTGACAAATTTTGCTCTCGGGATTTTCCTCAACATGTTGGCGTTATTGTATTGTTAATAGCCTAAAATAAAAATTGCTGTTTTTAACTCTCCACTCACCACTAACTACTCTTCACTGATTGAGTGTTGAATATTTTTTCTATCGCTTTTTCCCGGTAGTCGAAAATTTCTTTAAGCTGTAATTTTATTATAAGTGAATTGGCTATCGAACCGAGAAAACCGAAGGGGGGTTTATAGGATACTATATCCTTCATAAGTGTGCCTCCTTCAACCGGTTCGATAATATGTTCATGATGCCACATTGTATATGGCCCCACCCTCTGTTCATCGACAAAATATTTTTTATCCTCAACATGGGTTATTTCGGTTACCCATGTGAGTTTTAAACCGAAAAGGGGACTGACCTTGTAGCTGATGATCATTCCGGGGTACATTTTTTCAGGCAGATCGCCCGAGGTGATATCAAAGCCCATGTGATCGGGGGTGATCTTTTTCAGGTTTGCCGGGGATGATATAAATTCCCACACCTGCTCAAGGGGAGCCGGTATTTTCTGTGTTGTTTTAAGCTGGTAAAATCCCATTTTTATTCCGATGTTTTATTTCTGCTATTATAATCAGAAACTCTGATATCCGGCTGAAAGTTCGGATTATTCCGTAAGGAGTCAAATTCTACGCAAAATGGCAAAATTTTATTTGACCATCAATTTACCGGGGAATACTGTCCGCCTGTTCGCCGCGGAGAATCCCTGGCGGGACTTTTGATCAACTTCTTAACTTATTTCCCCACAATGAATTGCGGGGCTATTGTCTGTCGTCCCTAACGGGACTTCCTGGAGATTTTGAAAATGTCTAAATGAAAAATTGCTGTTTTTTTAACTCTTCACTTCTGGCTCCGCCAGTTTATGGGTTATATATTATGACTGTTTTGTATTGTTTTCAAGAAGAGAAAAAAATGGAATGAAGTTTTTCCGGAGTGAACAGGCCGCGAACTCACAAAAAGAACAGGGTTAAGAGAATTGTATTGATGGTCGGGATGAAGTTGCCTGACTTTTGTATAGAGAAAACAGTAAACAATTACCTCTTCAATAATTCATGAAAATAAGCGTTTTTTATTGATTACATGAGTATAATAATTGTTTAGATCCTGGTTCTCCTTATTGCTGTTCTTTCAATCCCGTCGATGCGGGATTGAAAGAGCAGTCCACTATTTCATCATCAGCATTTTTTTTGTTGAGTTAAACTTACCATCAACATTTATTGAATAAAAATAGATGCCTGAGCTTAAGTGGGAACCATCAAATTCTATTTGGTGATATCCGGCTTTCATTTCTTGATTAAGTAATTCTGCCGTTTCTTCACCAAGAATATTAAATACTCTTAAATGAACGTTTCCGGTTTCGGGCAAACTAAATTTAATTTTAGTTGTCGGGTTAAACGGATTTGGAAAATTCTGCTCTAAAACAAATTCTGTTGGTAACGATTCCATGAATGATATCCTTTCAACCTCTGAATATTCGAAATCGCCGTTGTTGTCGATCTGTTTTAAACGATAATGCAGAATTCCGTTCGCAGGGTTATTATCAACAAAAGAATACTCTTTTGGTGAACTGCTGTTGCCGTGTCCCTGAACAAAACCAATCTCCACCCATTCCTTCTCACCTCTCGAGTTGAGCGGAGTTGAAGAATAATCCGAAGCGCGCTCAATCGAAAAACCATAATTATCAACTTCTGTCGCGGTTTTCCAATTGAGTACAACCTTGTTCTCATTTACATTTACGACGAAAGATATTAACTCTACCGGCAATGCGGGATTTGTACACACTACATTATACTCAGGCATAGAATTTTTAAAGTGAATCCAGCCAATATTCTCGCCCCATGCATAACCGTCAAAACTACCGGTAGTCATATTGATCGTAACCGGATTGTACTCATGGTTAAAATTTATCCATCCAACATTTGGACTCCATGCGAAACCTGAAAGATTTCCGGAACCATCGTGGTTTACACCGTAATTATCATAACTATTATTCTGATAAGTATGAGGAGCGCCTGTCGTGTGTGTACCTAATCTAATCCAGCCAATATTTTCTCCCCATGCGTAACCTTCCAAATGGTCATAATAGACCGTGACTCCACCATATTGGGGATGAAAATCCACCCAGCCGATATTTGTTCCCCAAGCCCACTTATCTGTTTCATCTATATTTCCGGTTTGAGCAAATAGGGAAGACAACTCTAAAAAGAGAATAATCGTAATTAGTAAGAGCAAATTGTTCCAGGAATAATTGTTCCGGCTCATCTCTGTTTTATTATTGATCTTTTTCATAATCAATTCCCATTACGAACTGCGAGAATAAAGAATACCTGAGTTTTCGATTCTACATCAACTGAACCGTTTGCTATATTAACTGTGAAAGCAAAAAAAGTGTTATCTGCATTCGTAGTACTCGTCCAGTAATAATCGTTTAGTAAATTGCTAAAAGGATGTCCATTTGGCAAAGCGGGAAAAGATTGACTATAATCTAAAATAGATGATAGTTCGTTAATGTTTGGCAGACGCCAATCTCCCTGTGCTGATCCATCAGATAAAAAAGGAGTGTTATCAGATAGTATGTTGCATTGGTTTAAAGCTCCCTCCCAATTATCACTTGCACCGCATTGCTGCAGCCAGACAAGCCCGGTTAGATTATCAGTTATTGTACCATCATAATTATCTGTAAAACGAGAAGCGGGCCATATTATCCCTTCTTCTTTATCCCCATCGTCACCAGTTGAATATGAAGTTGTTTGTCCTGTTTTTTGAATGAGTCTAAAACCGGCTACATCCATAATATCATTCAGGGAATGCATAGTTGAATTTGGAGCAGACTCAGGTTCCATGAAAGTACTCATTGAACCGGTTGTGCCATATTTCAACCGTTGATAAATATCCTCAAGTGTATATGAAGATGTTTCTTCAGGTGATGCCCATGGCTCTATTTGAGCATAAATTCCCGATGTAAATGTCAGGAATAATAAAATGATAAATATTTTCCCTTGTTTCATAAGCTTTATCCTAATTCATTTCAGGTTATCTAGTCATCCATTTTTTGTATCTATCTTCGTTTTTGACTTATTTCTTCATTACGATTTCCGCCAAACTGAAAGCTCAGTTTGAAGGACTTGCGCTTGATTATCAACCCTGATAATTCGGGATTTCCGTTAAAGTAGTTTACTACTTCATCATCGACATTTTTTTTGTTAAGTTGAATCTGCCTTCAATATTTATTGAATTGTAATAGATGCCCGAGCTTAAGCGGGAAGCATCAAAATTTATTTCGTGAATTGCGGGCTGTTATGTCTGCGATTTAAGACAGACAGGGTGGTATTCAGTCTGCTGAAATAATAAAAAAAATCATACATATTGTTATATGTTTACCCTGCCGCGCTATCTCCTGTATCGAACCGGCCTGTTTCCGGGCTGATTTATACTCCTTCGATATTCGGGCATGATATTTTAAAAGCGGCGGAAGCAGTTAAACTAACAGTTAGTCAAATGGCAACGCATAGCCATCTGGCAGAAATTACCAGGGCTCCGGCATATACGGGCGCTGTAAAACCAAAATGTTATAAAGGTTTTGCCGGAGGAAATACTGACCCGGAAGGAAAATTTCCCGGACCCGCGCCTGTAAACTCAAATATTTATCAAACCACAGCGAATAACGAAATGGGAGAATCAACAGTTAATCTTACCTGCTCGGATAACGGAAATGTATCGGTTGACTACAGTGGAGGGGACCAGTATCATGACAACCGTCCCCCTTATTTAGCCGTAAGATTTATTATCTGTACATTCGGAGATATAGCCCCAAGACAGGGGTAAAGGAAAAAAAATTACGAATTACGAATTGGGTAACTTAATAATATTCGTGATTTAAATGGCGGAAAATTGAATCGCGCACGAGCAGCTCTCGTACTCATGGGACATCCAACCGGGGGCGAAGCGGCGATCGTAATCATACTCGAAAAAAGGATTACGATTACGATTAAGATTATGACGATTTCTTTTACAATTCCTTTTGGTTCTGGCTCTGCCAGCTTTGGAATGAGGAATTGAGGGAATGTGATGAAAACATATTGATTTTTAACCTTAGTTGCCGGAATTTGCGCCTATAAAAGAACAGGATTAAAAGGATTGTTTTTATGGTCAGGATAAAGTTGTTATGCGCTTGATGGGAGTACATTTATCAAATGTCCGCATCGGGCAGGCCTGAAAGTATGATTTTCCTGGAAACTGCTTTGTCTTTTGTTCTCTGGATGTAGCTCTGTTTCTATTACTGGAAGCTGGTTTTGGGGAATAGGGGAATGTATAAATGTTTTGGGCAGCTGATATTTAAGAGGGCGAGGTATTGAGGATTGAATGGGTTTTATTATTTGCGGTTTTTAATTTTGAGCGTTTTTTCAATTTACTTGCATGGATTATGTTTCCGGATCTGATCAGCCGCAGTCTATGAAAGTCAAGGGCGTGCGTGCGGTTATGGTTAAATTGCCTTTTATAATTAAAATTATAAAAATTAAAACGATGAATTGTATGAAAAGTAGCAGTTTGCGGGGCACTACCCTGTCAACCGCTACGTAGTTTGATGGGAAAAACTAAAAACTTTTCACTCTTCCTCATATTATTAATAATAAGTTGTTGGCTGCCATATTTCATTCAACGTCACCGATACACCTTACATGTGTTAGGTTGATATTATTTGTCTCCGGTATATGAATTTGAGAAGGAACTATCTCATTTAAAAATTCTTCTCGTTGTTTAGCACAAATCTTTTTAAAATCACATTCATTGCACTTATTTTGAGAAGGTCTCATTGGGAAGTCGCCTTCTAGAATTCGATTAACAGCCCATTCAATATTTTCAATTGCAGCCGTTATGGCTTCCTCCGTTGTTGGGACATCAACCCTGTTAGGTAATTCTTCATTGTTTGGAGCTTTTAGTAAATGAACAGCCCCTGTTTTTGCATTCTCGCCTAGGACAATTTCAGCCGCAAAAGAATACAACTGCACTTGAAGTGAAAGGTTTATCCAGAAATATTTATTTAGTCCATTTTCGGGAAAATCCATTGACTTGAAATCAACAACTTTTGCCTCTAAGATATTTCCATTGTTATCCTCACGAAGAAGCAAATCAATCGCTCCAGTTATTAATGCCTTGTCAGCTTTTATCTCAAATCTTTGTTCCAAAGACCGGCTTTGAACAAAATCATCCGGATAATCATTAGCATAATTTCCAACAAGAGTTTGAGACGCTGTTCTTGCTCTTTCATATGGTCCTTCATTTTCAGGATTTTTGGAAGGGAACACGTGTTTTAAATGAAAAACATCACCCGCAATATCTTCAGCTTCGTTTCTTGCAGGAGGATTGTCTGGAAATAATTGGTGAAGTCTACTTATTGCAGTATGTGTTGTTAGACCATAACCAAATAACTCGGGAACCGCGGGACTGTAACCATAAATTTTCCTAAACTTGAATTTCATTGGACATTCAAGGTAGTCTTTAATTTCAGTAAAACTCGTTGGCATTGATTCCTCATCAATTCGCATTCTCTCAGGCGACCTTTCAATATTATTTGGTAAGATTGTAGAATCTGTTTCAATTGCAGGTAAATTTAAATTTTGAATTCTAAGTTTAAAAGGACTAGGCTTTTTGGGCCGTTGTAAACCGGGTTGAATACTACTGCCCGTGATATATAAAAATCTTTCTGCTCTTGTTAGCGCTGTATAAAAAAGTCTTGCTTCTCCAGGGTTATTGGTTTGGTACAAGCCTCTATTTAATGTATCTTGAATTAGCTCAACTGGTAACCATCCGTTATAATTTCTCCTTTTACCGGGAAATCTTTGTTGAATGACATCAACAACAAAAACAACTGGGTACTCTAACCCTTTCATTTTATGCACAGTTGATATAGTGACAGCATCTGGTCGCGACATTAGCTCTACTTGAGTAGTATCATAACCCGATTCTGCTACATTTTCTAAAAAGTTCAAAACCGTTTGATAACGTTGGCTTGTGTCAATACTTACAAATACTTTTTCAATATCCAAGACAATACCGCTAAAAACCCCAAGGTCTCGCATGACCTGCTCATGATTAAGAAATTTTGTTGTAGAAACGTTAAATGCTTCGAGCAATTCATGAACTAATAATTGGGGATATACTTTTCTTCTTGCTCCCCCAATTGGTCTATGAATTTGATTATTCCAATCAGCAAGTATTGCTAAAAACGGATTCAACTCTGCGTTAGGAAAAACAGGAAGAATATTGGCTTGAAAAAATGTTGTCGCATCACGGCGTGTTATTCCGGGTGTGCGGAGTAGCCCCATTGATTCTCTAAGGACACGGGCATAAAGTCGCTCAAAAATTGAGCCTTCTGCTTCAATTAAATAATCTATACCTGCGTTCTGTAAGGCATTAGTAAATTCTCTGTGTGGAGAAGCATTCTTATTTTGCCTACCTCCAAGAACAGAACGCATTAAAATGGCAAAATCAGATTTGGTTAAGCCCCTTTCCTGACCGTTATCCTCAATGTATCTCGTCCCAAGTAATTCATTGATTCTTGCTGCAATCCAATTTGCTTCCTCTTGTCGAGTATCAAACCAAAAGTTTCCAAATTGCTGAATGTTTCCATCTGAATTAGAAATTGGCGTTTTATTAATTCTTGCTGTACTCAATTCAAGTTGAATGAATTGGTCGGATGCATTTACTATACTTTCAGTACTTCTGAAATTAACAGATAGAGTATGTGTGGAACAATCTGGATATCTTTGCTCAAATTCAATTATGTTCCGTACATCGGCACCTCGCCATCCATAAATTGACTGGTCATCATCACCAACAACAAAAAGAGTATTTAACCTTTGGTATAAACCCGAAATAAGTCTCTCTTGAGATACATTAACGTCCTGATATTCGTCAACCATTAAATGATTGATATTTTCTAATACGGAATTTATTTCCTGATTGTCTTGTTCTAAAGCTTCAACAACCAACCGTATCATAAGGGAGAAATCAATATATTGGTCAGAATCTAATCGGTCGTTTATGTTTTTCAAACATCGTCCAAGTGGCTCGTCAAGTTCCTCAATTTCTTCAAAATCTAACATTTCATCATTTGCAATTTTCCATGCATTGGATACTTCGGAAATTGTCTGAAACATTCGTTTCTCTCTTGAACTTTGAATGGCTTGTAATTCAAGCTCGTAATATCGAGAGAGTAAAAATAATTTTAGACGATTTTCATCCAAAACTTCATATTGTCGATATTTCGCATTCATTTCGCCGAGTAAATTCTGACAAAATGAATGAATTGTACCTATGTACATAGCGCCAACTAGAGCTACCGGAATATTGCATTTTACTAAAGCATCAGCAACTCTTCTTTTGATTGATTCAGCAGCCTTTTCGGTAAAAGTAAATGCTATTATATTTTCGGCTCTTGCGCCTTCTGTAATTAATCTAGCAATTCTAAAAGATAAAGTCCTTGACTTGCCAGAACCTGCACAAGCAAGACACAAAATCTCATTAGTTTCGTCAACTACTGCATTAAATTGCTCTTCTGTTAGTTCACCGTTTTGGTGTAAGTTTCGAATTAATGTCATTTATACTTGATTTGGTAGGTGAGTAGAAAGATGTTTTTTAATTTTTAAAGCTTGTATTTTGCTAAATTCTGGTGGTAATGCGTTCCCAATCATTAAAGCAATTTTTCCGCATGGAGCATCAATTGGAAATTTATAATTTTTCGGGAAAGTCTGAAGCATCGAAGCCTCTCTTGCTGAAATGCATCTATCTTGTTCAGGGTGAAGGAATCTACCTTTCGATGGATTTAAACAACCTCCGGTAATTGTTGTTGAGTAATCATCCCAACGTAACCTTCCATAAACATCACTAAACCCAATATTGTCTTTTTGGTGGCACTTTAATTGCCGAGATTCTCCTAAATCTTTTCTACTTCCACCGTCTTTGGGAATATCTTGAATTAGGTTGTGAATTTTTTCAGTATGTGTCGGGAATATCTTATGTAGTAAATCATCTGAATCTTCTGGTAGTGGCAAAGATTCAATAGTTTTTCTAACTGTCGTTCTTTTTTTTATTGGTTCTGCAATTTTTAACGGAGCAAGTCTTGAACCGACAAGTACAAGTCTTTTTCTACTTTGAGGAACACCATACTCTTTTACATTGACAACTTTCCAGTCGGGTTTGTAATACCCTGCTTCAACAAATTCCTGTAATGCCCATTCAAACGAAGAATCAAGAGCTAGACCGGGGACATTCTCCATCATAAATGTATAAGGCATTAATTCTTTTACAAAACGAACATATTCTTCTATTAATGAATTTCTTTCATCTTCAACAGGTTCTGGTTTATTCAAGCGTCGAATAGAGCTAAAGCCTTGACAAGGAGGGCAACCTGCAAGTAAATGAATAGTTTTACCATCTAAACTATCTTTTATTTCTTGAATATCAACTTTACGAATATCCTCCGTAATTACTTTTGTCCTTCTATGATTCAGCTTATAGGCTTTTGCTGCAATTTCATCAATTTCCACGGCATAGGTGATCTTGAATCCAGCTTTCTTTAAGCCTTGTGTAAGTCCTCCTACACCGCTAAACAAATCAATTGATAAGAATTCCATACTTCATATATCTATATTTTTTCTAAGTTCTCAATTTAGTTGCTATGGTCTTTTTGAAATGGATGCCAATGTATGTGTATAATTTTTGTTCTTATCCACTTAAAATAAGTAATATAAGAACAATTGTATAGATTTACAAAATTTCTTATGGTTTCATTTTATTCAAAAAAAATATCAATTGGATTTCGAATCTTAAACAATATATTTTTTCTTGACCATATAACTCCAGTTGCCGTTATTTGGCTAACAAAACATACTTTATCTATCTTCAATAAAACAATAATCCGCTAATTCAAGCGCTTATTACCCCAAAAACAATCAGTCATATACAAAATAATAAAATAATTGATTATTCGCAATTGGAAAATAATTGTGAATGGCGGGACACGGGATCTTTTGGGGTGGTGAAGTAAGACTTAATTTTGGTGAAAAATCAGTTAGTGAGGTTTGGGGAATGATTAGTACCTGGTGGCGTGGGTGAGCCGCTGAATTTTGAATTACCGGCTGCTGCTTCGACTCCGCCATCCTGAGGCTGGTAAACTCAGCCACCGGATGGTCGATACTGTTTATGTGAGCCGCGTTGACGAGCTTCTATAAATCCTAATTTTTCAAGGACAGAGGTAACTTCATGAGGTTTAAGAACTGGAATTTTACCCATAACTATACCAGAACCACATTTTGAGTCCCAATAAATTCTGTATCCAGATCCGGTTCGCCATCGAGGATAAGCATTTCGATAACTTCTTTAAGATTTGTATTTAATTCATCCAGAGTTTCGGCTTGTGTATGCGCTCCGGGAAAACCGGGAACATAACCAACATAGAGGCCAGTATCCCGACATTTTTCAACAACCGCGGTAAACGTTTTCATATCTACTTGCTCCTGTTATAAGAATTCAATCTGTATATACTGAAAATATAAATAAAAATATGAGATAAACAAGCAAATTTGATTTATTGAAAAACCAAAGTTACCTTGTTACTTCACTTCTGGCTTGACAGGTTATGATTACGATTATTCCATGAGGGGTTAAATTCTACACAAAATGGCAAGAATGCAATTAATAATGAACAATGAACAATTACAAAGACGAACGCAGAAATCACTGATTACGTGGATTTCGCAGATTTGGGTGGGAAAACCGCCACAAAATCACAAAAACACCAAATCCCCCGAAAACTCAAAGAAACCCTATTATTTAATTTTTTTAACCTTAGTAGTATAGGAAACCACCCGACCAAACTAAACCTTATTAACCTTATTCAACGGGGGAATTCTGTCTGCCTGTTCGCCGCGGAGAATCCCTGGCGGGACTTTTGATCAACTTCTTAACTTATTTCCCCACAATGAATTGCGGGGCTATTATCTGAAAGCCTGTCCGACGCGCAGGTTGTTGCAGGGAAGATTTATCGAAAATATTGTAAATCCCCTACAGGGATTATTTATAATAAAGCCCCATTATCTGCTACAATAATGGAACCTCTACAAGGTTCTTTAAAAATACCGCGTTGTAGATGCGGGAATTATTGCGGAACGTCCCCATGGGGTAGAAATATGCGAAATATTGAAATACGAATCCCTGTAGGGGATTGACAAATATTTGGGTGACAAGGCTAATGAAAGAAATCTTGTTATCTAAGGGAATCTGCAACAACCTGCGCGGCGGATCCCTAACGGGACTTTTTGGGAATTTTAAAGTTATCTTAAAGAAAAATTGCTGGTTCTTATCTCTTCACTCTCCACTAACTACTTTTTACTTCTGTCTTGCCAGTTTATAATTACTCCGTAAGGAGTTAAATTCTACGCAAAATGGCAAAATTTTATCGTACACAGCGAAGCGGTACTCGTAATCGTCCTAGTTCTCGAATAACCTGAGCGTTTTGAAAAGACGAGTACGAAGTACGATTACGAGAACGAGTACGATCCTTTCTTCGGATTCATTTTTTTCTGGCTGCCAGTTTACGATTAAGATGATTTGTCCGGTTTGTGTGGGCCTCACATTGTTTGGTGATAATAATATCGGTAAATTACTTTGTTTGATATTTTTGAGAGTTTAACATTTTTTAACAATTAATAAGTGAAACTTTCAAAACGGGGTGATTGTAGAATAACCTGTGAAATTAATGAAAAACAATATCTGTGAGGACGGATTTGGAAATTACAGAACTGAATGAAAAGATTAAACGGGAAAGTGAATTTATAGATGTTCTCTTTTCCGAGATAGGAAAAACGATTGTCGGCCAGAAGGATATGGTCGAAAAGCTGGTGATCGGGCTTCTTTCGAATGGCCACATACTTTTGGAAGGTGTGCCGGGTCTGGCGAAAACGCTTGCTATCAAAACGCTTGCTTCGAGTATGCAGGCAAAATTCCAGAGGATACAGTTTACCCCTGATCTCTTGCCCGCCGACTTGATAGGGACCATGATATACAACCAGAATAAAGGTGACTTTACCATTAAAAAAGGTCCCGTATTCTCTAATTTTATTCTGGCCGATGAAATCAACCGCGCCCCTGCCAAAGTGCAGAGCGCCTTGCTCGAAGCGATGCAGGAACGCCAGGTTACAATTGGTGAATCGACATTCAAACTTGAGGAGCCATTCCTCGTGCTCGCCACCCAGAACCCGATTGAGCAGGAGGGAACCTATCCTCTGCCTGAAGCGCAGGTCGACCGTTTTATGCTCAAGGTAAAGATCACCTATCCGAAACGTGATGAAGAACTTCAGATAATGAAACAGAATGTTTCGGGCATAGCCGCGAAAATTAATCCGGTTATCAGCACAGAGCAGATACTGAACGCGCGCAAACTGATACATGAAGTTTATGTAGATGAAAAAATTGAAAATTATATTCTCGATATAGTGTTCGCCACACGTCAGCCGGGAGAATTCGGGCTTGACAAACTTTCCGATCTTATATCTTATGGCGGAAGTCCCAGGGCTACAATCAACCTGGCGATGGCGGCGCGCGCGGTGGCATTTATCCGCCGCCGCGGTTATGTGCTTCCGGAAGATGTAAGAAGTGTTTGCCTCGATGTAATGCGCCACAGGGTAGCGGTGACTTATGAAGCGGAAGCTGAAGAGATTACCTCCGAAAGCATAATCGAAGAAATCTTAAACAATGTGGAAGTGCCCTAATGCTCACACGTGAGTTGCTAAAACAGGTAAGGCAGATAGAGATCCGCACCCGCGGCATTGTGAATGAAGTTTTTTCAGGTGAATATCATTCGGTGTTCAAGGGGCGGGGAATGGAGTTTTCCGAGGTAAGGGAATACCACCCGGGCGATGATATAAGAAGCATCGACTGGAATGTTACCGCCCGCTTCGGACATCCCTTTGTGAAAATCTTTGAAGAGGAACGGGAACTCACCGTGATGCTGCTAATTGATATGAGCGGCTCCCTTATGTTCGGAAGTGTTGAAAAAACAAAACAGAGGATAGCGGCGGAATTAAGCGCGATCCTGGCATTCTCTGCTCTCAAGAATAATGACAAGGTGGGGCTTATCCTCTTTACCGATGAAATAGAAAAATTTGTGCCTCCCCGCAAGGGGCGCAGCCATGTTCTCCGAATTATCCGCGAAGTGCTGAGTTTTGAGCCTTCCGGCAACAGGACAAACATTAAAGCCGCCTTGGAATATTTTAATCATACTATCAAGAAAAAGAGTATCGCCTTTCTGATATCCGACTTTATTGATGATGGTTATGAGAAGATACTCCGCATAGCGGGAAGAAAACATGATCTGATTGGTATAGTTCTCGAAGATCCCCGTGAAAAGGAGCTGCCCAAAGCAGGCCTTATCCAGTTGAAAGATGCCGAAACAGGGCAGGTGCGCTTCATTGATACCAGCGATAAAAAGCTGAGAAAACGTTTTGAGCAGAAACTGCGTGATATAAAAGAGAAAAGACGTTCACTTTTTATTTCTTCCCGGCTTGATGTGATAAATGTCGACGCCGGAGAATCATACGTAAAACCTCTTGTCGATTTTTTTAAAGCCCGTGAAAAACGATGGTAAAAAGAATATTACATATAACTTTATTTTTATTCGCGACGCTGACGGTTAATTTCGCGCAGGATGTTTCCATCCTCGCCACAACCGACACTACCGATTATGTTGTAGGGGATTATATCCGCTACACTCTGGAAATGAAATATGATAAATCGGTCAGTATAAATATTCCTTCAGCGCCCGATAGTCTTAAAGAACTGGTTTTTATCAAAAAAGAACCGGTTCAGAGAGCCGAATCGGATAACCAGGTGATCGAGTATCACACCTGGGTATTTTCAAAATATGATTCCGCCGGGGTCAGGCTTCCCTCTTATATTATCCGTTTCAGTGAAAATGGAGGAGAGGAGCAGAATTATTATGTGAATGACCTCTCGATTTCGGTTCATACTCTTGATGTTCAGCCGCAAAGTGATATAAGTGATGTCAAGGCGCCGATTACGATTCCTTATGACTGGACAACACTCATACTGATAATTCTCGGTGTTCTGATTCTGCTGACAGCCGCCTGGATAATTTACAAAAAATATTTCAGCAAAAAAGAGGCCGATGAAGTTAAGAAAATTAAGCTTCAGATTCCGCCTCATAAAATCGCCCTTACCGCTCTTTCGGAGCTTGAGGAGAAAAAACTATGGCAGCAGGAAAAGATAAAGGAATATCATTCGGAGATAACCTATATCATCAGGAAATATTTTGAAGACCGGTTTAAGTTTCCGGCTCTTGAGCTGACCTCTGCCGAGGCGATGGAAAAACTTCAGGAAATTGATTACACCGGAATTATTACCGGGATAACGAGAGAGTTTTTCGTCAATGCCGATATGGTGAAATTCGCGAAATTCAAACCGATTCCTTCGGTTAATGAAGAGATGATGAAACAGGCTTATGATATTGTGAGAAAAACAAAAGAAGATGATAAACCGGCGGAGGTGGAAAATGCTCAATGATGTAAGTTTCGCCTGGTCGTGGGTTCTCTGGTTTCTTCTTCTGCTGCCTCTGTTGATTTTCTGGTACATAAAAAGGCACAGGAAAGATACTCCTGAGATGAATTATTCGTCCCTCTCTCTTTTCAGCGATATTAAACCGACTTTAAGGGAAAGGCTGCATCATCTTCCTTTTATTTTAAGGATTGTCGCTCTCGGAGCTCTGATAGTCGCCATGGCACGCCCCCAGACATTTTCCACCGGCGAGGATGTTTATACCGAAGGAATTGATATAGCGATGCTGCTCGATATTTCGGGGAGTATGCTTGCCGAGGATTTTAAACCCAACCGGCTTGAAGCGGCAAAGGATGTGATCAGCCAGTTTGTCGGTGGAAGAACATCCGATAAAATAGGTCTGGTGGTATTCGCACGCGAGAGTTTTACGCAGTGTCCCCTTACTATTGATTATTCCGTGCTTCAGGGATTGCTCGGGGAAATTGAAAGCGGAATGATTGAGGATGGCACGGCAATCGGGACGGCGATAGCTAACGGAATCAACCGCCTGAAAGACAGCGACGCAAAAAGCAAAGTGCTCATCCTGCTTACAGATGGCAACAACAACAGCGGTGAGATTGACCCGATTACGGCCGCCGAGATCGCGAAAAAATATGATATTCGCATATATACTGTCGGAGTCGGCACGAGAGGACAGGCTCCTTACCCGATGCAGAATGTTTTCGGGCAGAAGACCTACCAGATGGTGCCGGTTGAAATTGATGAGGAAACTCTTCAGCAGGTGGCCAAACTTACAGGCGCGAAATATTTCAGGGCCACCGATAAACAAAAACTGGAAGCCATTTATACTGAAATTGATAAACTGGAAAAAACGAGAGTTGAGATTACATCATACAGACACGCGAAAGAATTGTTCTATAACTGGGCCGGCCTCGGTTTTTTACTTCTCCTGGTTGAATTTGGACTGGCAAAAACATATTTGAGGAGGCTGCCCTGATGTTTAGATTCGCACACCCTGAATATCTGAATCTCGCGTGGATATTGCCTGTGTTAACAGCCCTTTTTATATACAGCAGGTATTCGCAGAAAAAAATGCTCGATAATTTTGCCGGAAGAGTAATGCATAAAGTTCTCTTTCCTTTCCGGAGCAGGTTTAAGGCGTGGTTCAAATTTTCATTATGGATAGCGGCAATATTTTTCCTTATCGCGGCGCTGAGCAACCCCCAGGTTGGTTCAAAGGTCGAAGAGGTGAAACAGGTTGGAATTGATGTTTATATTCTGCTAGACGTTTCACTCAGTATGCGCGCCGAGGATATAAAACCAAGCCGTCTTGACAAGGCAAAATTTGAGATAGCCAAACTTATAAGAAGACTCGAAGGGGACAGAATAGGACTGATAGTATTTTCAGGCCAGGCTTATGTACAGTTTCCCCTTACAACCGATTATTCCGCGGCAAATCTTTTCCTTTCGGCCGTCGATTTTTCATCTGTTCCCCAGCCGGGAACCGCTATAGGTCCGGCGGTGAACCTCGCGCTGAAGTCATTCAAAAAGGATGAGGAAACCAAAAAAGCGATAATCGTTATCACCGACGGTGAAGATCATGAAGGTGATCTCGAAAAAGCCATTAGTGAAGCAAATGACAAAGCTGTTTCTATTTATACAATAGGATTGGGTTCACCTTCCGGGGTGCCGATTCCTGTTTATACAAAATCGGGAGCGCAGTCAGGTTACAAGAAGGACCGGCAGGGAAACGTGGTTCTTACAAAGCTTGATGAAACAACTCTGCAGGACCTTGCTGAAAAAGGAAATGGCAAATATTTCAGAGCCACCAGCACATCGGATGAGCTTGAACAGATTTATAATGAACTGGCGAAACTTGAGGAAACGGAATTCGGAGCGACAAAGATCACTGAATATGAGGACCGTTTTTACTGGTTCCTTATTCCGGCATTAATACTTATATTTCTTGAACTGATTATTTCACCAAGAAGATCAAAACTTTTCATGAAACTTGAAGAAAGAGCGGGAGAATCATGAAGGGACTAATATTATTAGTTTTTAGTTTATTTCTGAACACCCTGGTTTTCGGTCAGAGCGCCGAAAGTCTGATAAATGATGGTGTTGAAAAATATAAAAAGGAAAAATTTCCTGAAGCGGAAGTAAACTTCAAAAAGGGACTGGAAAAAAATCTGGAATCTTTTGAAGGTCACTTTAACCTCGGAGACGCTTATTACAAGCAGGGTAGATATGATGAAGCCCTGAAATCTTTTCAGAGCGCGATGTCCCTGGCGCAGGATGACCGTCAGAAAGCGGGAGTCTTTTACAACATGGGCAACAGCCTTGTAAAATCGCAGAAGCTGGATGAAGGAATTAAAGCCTATATAAATTCCCTGAAATTAAATCCTGATGATACAGAAACCAAGTATAATTTATCCTGGGCGCTGAGACAACAACAGCAGCAACAGCAGCAAAATCAGGATAACAAGAACCAGGATAAAAAAGATAAACAGGATAAGCAGGATCAACAGCAGCAAAAACAGGATAAAAAAGAAGATCAGGAACAACAGCAACAACAGCAGCAGCAGGAACAGAAGCAGGATCAGGAACAACAGAAGCAGCAGCCCCAGCCGAATCAGATTTCAAAGGAAGAGGCTGAAAGGATTCTTGAAGCTCTGAAAAATAATGAAGCCGAACTGCAGAAAGAGTTAAGAAAAAGAAAAGCCAAAGTAGTTCCAAAAGTCAAAGACTGGTAAACAACCGGCAGAAAACATGAAATTAAAATTTTTACTTATATCAATTTTATTTGCTGTCCCGGTTATTTTCGGGCAGAGTTTCACATCGAGCGCGGATAAAACAACCGTTGGTGAGAATGAACGCTTCCACATTTATTTCTCCTTTGAAGGGGGCGGGCAGAATGATCTTTCCGATTTCAGGCCTCCCAGGTTTGAAGGGGTGAAAGTGCTGAGCGGGCCTAATCCCTCGACCAATATGCAGATAATCAATGGACAGGTATCGCAGTCAATTACCTATAGCTACATTGTCCAGGCTGAAAAGGCGGGGAAATATACTGTCGGATCGGCTTCGGTAAAATATAAAAACCAGAAATTCACCACACGTCCTTTTAAGCTTATAATATTAAAGGCAGGAACAAGAACTCAATCGGGTCAGACTACCGGAGGCTATTCCAACGATGAGATCGCTCAAAATCTCTTTATCAGGGCTATTCCGGACAGACGAGAGGTTTACCGGGGCGAGCAGGTTACTGTTACCTATAAATTGTATACCCGCCTTAACATTGAATCACCCCAGATATCAAAAATGCCGAAGTATAACGGATTCTGGGCCGAGGACCTTGAGCAGATAAAAACAATCAACTTCGCTGTTGAGATGTATAACGGACAGCGTTTCCGTTCGGCTGTTCTGAAAAAAGTTGCCCTTTTTCCCACACAGTCAGGAGAGCTTGAGGTTACCCCCTTTGAACTGGATGTGCCTGTGAGAATTAAAAAAAGATCCGGGAGAAATGACTTTTTTGATGACTTTTTCAGCGATTCCTTTTTCGGACGCACTGAAACAATTGAATTTACCGCAAAATCGAATACATTAAAAATAAAGGCAAAACCGCTTCCGACAACCGGAGCGCCGGGATCTTTCAACGGAGTGGTAGGTCAGTTTCGTTTTAACGCCTCAATAAATGAGAATGAAGTTGAAGTTAATGACGCTGTTTCTATTAAGATGGATATTACAGGAACGGGAAACCTGAAACTTGTTAATCTTCCCGAGCTTGATCTGCCTCCGGGCTTTGAAGTATACGATCCCAAAACCAGTGAAAATATCAGCAGAAAAGGTAAAATAGCGGGAAGTAAAAGAATAGAGTATCTTATTGTGCCGAGAATACCGGGACGTAAAGAAATTAACCCTGTTGAATTTTCCTATTTTGATCCGGTTGCCAAAAAATATGTTACTCACCGTTCAAAACCATTTTCCATTAATGTGATAGCTGGTAAAAATGCGGTTATCGGGAACGTTTCGGGATACAGCAAAGAGGATGTAAAACTGCTGAGTGAAGATATAAGATTTATAAAAACCTCCACTGAAGGTCTCGTAAAAGTGGAGCGTTCGTCCATACTTCCCGGATGGTTCTGGCCTGCATTGCTGGCTCCTTTTATAGCCTTTCTCGCGGTTCTCGGAATTAAAAAACGGCAGGACAAATTATCGGGCAACGTCAGGCTGCAGAAATTTAAAAAGGCGGAAAAAGCAGCTCGAAACAGATTGAAAACGGCTAATAAAGCGGCGGGCACGGGGGACTCGGGTAAGTTTTTTTCAGAAATTTACCTCTCTCTTACCGGTTACCTGGAAGATAAGCTGGATATCAGTAAAGCAGAGTTTACCATTGACAGAGCCGCCGCAGAACTTGCGGACCTCGGAGTTGAAGCAGGTTTAATTGAAAAGATAAGAAAGATCACCGAAAAATGTGAATTTATCCGCTTTGCCCCTCAGCAGGGAACGGCGGAAGCTGAAACTGAAATGTATAAGGAAACCCTTGATGTCATTGTGAAAATTGAAAATTCTAATATCGGGGGTAAAAGAAAATGAGAAAATATATTTATCTGATTATATTTTTATACCCCGCTCTTCTTTTCGCTTCGCAGGCGGAAGAGCTGATGAATGAAGCCAACCAGCTATACCAGGACGGGGATTTCGCGGGCGCGATAGAAAAATATGAAACTGTTGTAAAAAACAATTATGAAAGTGACGCTCTCTTTTATAACCTGGGCAATGCCTATTTTAAGTCGGGCATTCTTGGCAGGGCAATATTAAACTATGAAAGAGCGCTTGAGCTTGCTCCTAATGATGAAGATATTGCTTATAATCTTAAGATAGTAAGAGCCCGCACAGTGGATAAAATTCAGGAAGTGCCTCAGATATTTTTAGTAAGATGGTGGGATAGCCTGGTTGCCTCATTAACCATATCGGGTTGGGCCGCGGTTGTAGTTGTTATTTTTATTCTGTTTCTTGTTGCCGCCGGAAGTTGGTTTATCCTCAAAAATTACCTTGCCAGACAGTGGTCTCTGGTATTCGTATCGGTTTTCCTCGGCCTTTTTATATTTACTTCAGTATGTCTCTATTCCAAGATCAGTAAGGAAGGGGGGAGCAGCTTCGGAGTGCTACTCGCTGAAACGGTCTCGGCGAAAGTAAGCCCCGATGAAAAAAGCGATGATGTTTTTGTCATTCATGAGGGGGTGAAATTCCGTGTGGAAGACCAGCTATACAACTGGGCCAAAATAAAACTCGCCGATGGAAAAGTAGGCTGGCTGCCGAAAGATTATTATGAGGAAATCTAGAATAATTGTGAATTATGAATTATGAATTATGAATTGAATTGATCAGGTTTTGGGATTCCAATTTTAAGTTCGCGGCGGATAAGTTCGGCTTCTTTTTTTATTTTTTTAGCTTTTCCGTGTTGGCCGGTTTTTTCGAGTAATACAGAATAATTTTCGAGGCATTCGGCTTCGGAGGGGGCTAATTCCTGTGATTTGTAATATTTAAGTGAGTCCTCGAAATAATTAGCCCCTGTTGAATAATCTTCTTTTGTTGTCGCTAAAATTCCAAGGTTCATTTTTACATCAGCTTCACCGTTTTTGGCCCCAATTTTTTGGAAAATATATATAGAACTAGCAAAGGATTTTTCAGCCTCTATTGGATTATTCTTATTAAGATATAGTTTTCCATAATTATTTAAGACTGAAGCTTCACCAAACAAACTTCCGATTCTTTTAAAACATTTCATTGAAAGAACAAAGAATTCTTGTGATTTTTTAAACACTCCATTCTTTCTATACAGGTTGCCAAGTTCATTTTGTATATCTGCTACTTCAAGCTTATTTCCAACACTTTTATTAAACTCCAATGCTTCTAAGAAATACTTTTTAGCAAGAGGAAACTCTTTTATTGCGTAAAAATAGGATCCCAAAATGGCAGATATATCTGCAATATCTTTCTTTGTTCCAATTTTATCAAATATAAGATTAGCTTTTTGCAGTAATTGCGCTGCAAGAAAATATTGACCTCTACGGATTTCAATGTTCGCAATTATTCCGTGAATTGAGGCAATATTTAAGAGATTCTCAGATTCTCTGCATATTTTTAATGCACAAAACAAAAATTTTTCTGCTTTATTGTAGCTACCCGTTTCCAAAAAAAGAATACTCAAATTTATAAGTGTAATGGCATTATCTTCACTTTTATTAACTGACTTATTGAGGTGAAGTGATTTTTCCAGATACATTATTGCTTTTTTATAATCCGATATTATCCGGAATAAATTGCCTAACATCCCAAGTTGATTTACTTCTGTTTCTGTATTGTAAGCTTTTTGGGATATTTTAATTGCTTTTTTGAGCAAAGAAATGGCAGAGTGGATATCTTTAATCCGCCACACCAAATGTGCCATCTCCCCTGTGATAAAAGCCTCACGGTTTATATCGTTAAACTCTTGTGATAATTTGCGGATTTGATTAAATAGTTCTTTTGCTTCTGAGTATTTATTCAAGAAATATTTTACTATCCCCAAATTAGTTAAAATATCTATTTCTTGTTTTTTTGATCCAATTTTTCTCGATATTGTGTAAGCCTTATAATAAAACTGCTCAGCTAAATCAAAAAATCCTTTTCTATGTAAAATTGAAGCCTGATTATAGAGTTGGTACATGTGACCAGATGCTTCCAATACATCATATTTCTGATTCAGTAAACCTTTTATTTGTTTATTGATAGTTCTTTCTCGTTCAAATATTTCCATTAGGAATGATTCCTCAATCAAATCATCAGAAAAATTCAGCTTTAATGTCCTGCTCCTTAACTGCCAGAGATCTGGAGCAATACGCATAAAATTCTCGATATCATCAAGTTTTATCCAGAGCAGGACATTTGTTTTTGCTTCCTTTACATATTCCCTCTGGATATTCAATGAGGTGTAGAGTTTCTCCAGGTTTTTTTGATCAAGCCTTGTGGAGTCGTACTCAAATATGGTTTTTGTATAATCTTTTTCGGAAGAATTGGTGAAATTAAAAAGCTCTCTTAAAATTTCTTCCCGGCCGGAATTTATTAAGGACTTTTCCTGGTTAAGAACATCAGGCATTCTTTCATGAAGATATTCACTTACGCACTCAGTTGTTTCCTCAGAACCGGTAAAAAAAATGAATATCCTTCCTCCCTGCAACAACAGCGGCATTTTTTCAATCAGTGTTTTTAACTCAATTCGCTGCGCGACCGGAAGCCGTTCATTAATTATCTGCTCAGCAGTGGAGCTAAAACCGGGTTGGGATATTTCCATTTTTTATCACCATTGCTGTATTCAATTATGCCCAGTATCGAAACCAGGTCGAGATAAGATGAGTCGGGGCTTGATATATCTTTGTCTTTTGAAGGGAGCCAGTAGGGATTAGACTTTATCTCTTTTAAAATCTCAATGTGTCCCATATTTAATGAATAATCATTAAGTAGCTTAATGCCCGCTTTTTCCACATCATATTCGGTTATTTTTTCTTTATCCGATTCAATGACTACATAATCGAGGGCGTAATCCATCAGGCGTAAGGTCTGGCGTGTATTTCCTCCTCCAAGTTCGATCAATTTAGCGACGGCTCCTTTGTCAAACAACTTTTCAGGACACCAGTGGAATATCAGATTCTTTATGCGCTCCCTATTATTTTGGATAGCGCCGGACTCTTGTTCCCTGTCGATAGTAACATCTTTCCCCGGAAAAGGGAAAATCTTTAATGATGGAAAGGCTCTTACATCGCCGATGGAAGATATTCCGGCAAACCTGCTGCTGCACATTACGGAAATATCGATCATATACAATATTGTCGCCAAAGGTTTTTCAAAAAATTCCCTTGTTTCATCAAATAATTTAAAGGTCTTGTCAAGCGGAATTTTGTCCATATCATCAACCATAAAGAGGATTGGTTTGCCAACAGTGTTTTGTAAATGAGTTAAAAACTCATTGACCTTGTTCAATAGTTCATGCGGTTTCGCGCGGAATTGTCTTCGGATCTTTTCCCTTGATTCATCGCTTAACTGGAGAGCGGCATAAGTCTTTAATTTGAGCCATTTCAGGAAAGGCATGCCGGAAGAATCAACACCCGCTTCCGCTCCTGCTTTAACAATCATTTTGGATTCTTCATCTCTTTCGATTTTGATCTCGCCGGTGACAAGTCCCGCAAAATCCTCAACTTCCAATATTTCCTTTTTTTTAAGTTTAATTCCACTTTCTTCCGCAGTTTCCGCGCTTTTTAACACAAGAGATAAGAGGAGATCATAATGCTGGAAATCATGGGGTGTTCCAATATCGAATATTGAATACCTTACAATAAAAAAGTTTTTATTTAATTTCTCTTCCGCCGCGAGAATATTTACATAAGTTGATTTCCCGGCGCCCTTATGACCGACAATTAAATACTTCTTCTGGTGGTTTTTCCTGAATATTAACCGCGCGCTCATTTCGGATGTAAAACTTCCGAAATATTCTGTATATAATTTGCTGTCCCCGGGTTTTAGAGGAGTCAGCTCAAAATTTTCGTAAACTTCTTTTAATGAATTAAATTCTATCATTTTGGCTCTTCAATATTATTCTATCAGGATGAATTTAAAGTATTCATAAATAAAACACAATTTTATTTTGAGGCAACCGGCGTAAAGACTATACGGAGTGTTAAGATTATTTTCCAGAATTAAGATAATCGATTAAGAATACCGGCAGAAGTGTTGAACTATATGCCGCGAAATCCATGGGGTCGTTGGTGGCGTCATAGAGATTATAATATTGGGCGAATTCAATTCCGAAACTGATGGTAAAGAACATGGCGAATGTTTTTACAGGGGTGAAAAAAAAATCCGGCTTTTATTGGCATTATCTGAATAGAGTCCTCTGATCAGGATATATTGCCATGCAGGTCCGGCCATATCCAGAACATAACCTCTCCAGAAAGAACCCAGATCAATCCAAACTGTCGCGAGAGCTATAACGCCAAGAATTACAAGAGTGATTTTCCAGTACAAAGCCGGTTTTGGTGTTCAGACATACTGATTACTAAAATATTTTCTGTTTTAGATAATTCCAGGGTAATTTTCAATCATATTTTTGTCAGTTGGGAATTGGGTCTATATTATAATCTGCTCCCTGTTCTGTCTGCCTTCGACTCTTTTCGACCCATTTTGGTAAGACAATATATACACCTCAGATTTTGGTCCATTTTAAGGGCTGTGGTTTTTGCCTTCTGTTTGTTTTAGATTTAATATTCGTAGAGACGCAAAATTTTGCGTCTCTACATAATAATTAAAAATTGGCTTACTTCATCAGCACAAACTTTTTAACCGCTGAAAAGTCATTCACGGTAATGCGGTAAAAATAAACGCCTGATGCGAAATTCGCTGCGTTGAACCTGTGGTTGTAATTGCCCGCGGGGAGATTTTCGTTTACCAGTTCGGCTACTTTTCGGCCAAGAATGTCATAAATGGAAAGATTCACTTTCCCGCTTTCGGGGATGCCGAATGAGATGGTTGTTTCGGGATTAAAGGGGTTGGGGTAATTCTGTGCCAGTGTACAAACCAGAGGGATATCAGCAGTAGCAATTTTTAATGCGCAAATTTTACTATCACTTATTTGAAATGAATTTCCATCTTTTACCACGGTATTGGCGAGCTTTTCACTATTGGCATCATTGACGACGATATCAATTCCATTTGCTGACAAAGTAACAGGGTATTTTGCGCCTCTTATATAAATTTCTTTTCCTGAAGAAATATTCTCGATTATATTGTTCCCGGCAAATCGGACATCAAAAATACCAGCGGGAGGAAGAGGAGGCAATTCGATATTCTGACCAGATATTGATGAAGTACTCATAAATAGTTTATTGCTATTGCCATTTGCATCTGTGATCTTTATTGATGCATATTCGCTTTGGTCAAAGCCTGTTGAAGCAAATTTTGCTGCTGATGAATTAAACGACAATTCACCGGCCTGAGAACATTTTATCCAATATCCATGACCAGGTATAAGCTCGTCAGTAATATTATACGCCCCGCTAAATCCATAGATTTCTGATGAGATAATATTTGCCGGGTTAGAAACTATTTGATTAGTAGGGACTATTTGATCAAAAAATCCAATCATATTCCAACCTTCATTTACCGAAACATTGTAAGTTACCGGTAAACCGGTGATACAATGAACAAAAGTGGTATCGAATTTTAACCAGTAACCTTTGCCATTCTCCATATTATCGACTGTAACATAACCATTATCGAATGCATAAGCCGAGGAGCTTGCTAAAGGGAATATTGCATTTACCGACATATCTTCTGCCTGAACCGGCACCGAAAGGAGATTCCAACCCGCCAGAGTTGAGAATTCAGAAGAGATAGATTTGGTATATTTGATTAGAAGATTTGTCAGGGCATTATTTGTAATTGTAACATTCGATTCAAATCTCATATTGGTATGAACAATTGATCCTCCCAAAGGATCTTCAATAATAAATGATCCGTTTTGCGGAATATCCGATTGGTCCCAGCTTACAGTAACAGGGAATCCGTCAGCGCCTTCCTGGAAATTGATTTGCCATGTTATTTCATCTTGTTCAGAGTAACGATAATCAGTAAGTGATGCAGTTATGCCATCGGGGAAAATTAATCGTACATCAAAAATACCTGCCGGCGGTACTGGTGGAAGTTCCAGTTCGCCAAGATGAAGATCCAGGCCATCGGTCGCGCTTATATCGGTTCCAAACTTGATTGTCTGACCTGTCCTGCCTCCCGCGTCAGCGACCACCAAATCAACACTAAATCCAGTATTTGGTATGGTTTCAAGTTCGGCATATTGGACATAATTGTCGAAAAAATTATTGCCAAACTCTTGGGAACCAAAGAAATAAAGTTTACCATCTACAACAGGTGAATGAAAACTATGTCCTGTAGTCATAATTAAATTCTGTGATGGAATTATTTCCCATGCTTGCGAATTTACCGAATATTTCCAAACATTATGATTATAATCACCACTACTTGAATATCCGCCTATCAGAAAAAGACTTCCACTATTTTCTGCTGAACTTTCCCATTTTCTGATCTCAGGCATATTTCCCATTTCATCCCATTGATCACTGCTAAAATTATACTTCCAAAGCTGGTTGTTCCATGTTTCCGGAGTTATACCGGTTCTTCCACCAATAAGGAATAATTCATTATCAACATTTGCTAATAAACAAGCTGTCATCGGAATCGGCAGGTCTGTTTTGGAAGTCCAGCTATCATTTATTGGATCATATTCCTTAAATTCGCTACTAATATCATAATAACCCGCCTGTCCTCCGGCTACATAAATTTTATTGCCTAATGAAGCATATCCAAAATCTCTTTTAGGTGAATTCCATTCATTTTTTACGTTCCAGGTATTTCCGGAAGGATCATATTCATACACTTTCTTTGACCAGTTACCACCATAAGGTCCTTCCCCTCCAAGCATATAGATTTTCCCGTTGCAGTCGATCATTCCTCCGTTCCCAGCTCTGCCCTCCGGCATTTGAGGTAAGACCATCCAGCTCATACTATTAATATTAAATTTTTCAAAGCTTTTGTAATTATAGTTTCCTAATGTATCCGAGCCAGCTGCAATATATATATCATCATTAATACTCGCTGCAAATACCGTTCTTTTTGATTCAATAAATGGTACTCCGCTTTTCCAAGTAAAAGCAGTGTTAACCGGAATTGATTTTTTTTCACAAGTACTATATGCGAGTGAACCACCATAAGAACAATTGTAGGCGCCACTTACAGTTATTATCCTGCCATCTTCCAAAGCAAAAATTTTATGATCAAATCTCGCATCATTTAGAGCCCCAAAATTTACTATTTCATCTGTTAAGGGATTAAATATTTCTGTAGATGCAAGTTCATTTTGATAAAAACCACCCGAAATTATAATTCTTCCATCGGGCAGCAGTGTAGAAGAATGTCTGTGACGGACGGTTTCCATACTCGTCTGACAAAGATTAAACTGTTGCGTGGCCGGATCAAAAATCTCAATGCTGTTAAGGAAAGCTCCGGCATAGTCATACCCGCCAATTATTGCAACTTTTCCACCAGAAAATGAAGTTGCGGTATGTGCAGATCTTTTAGTATTGAGAGCATTTGGAATTTCTGTAAAAAGTCCGTTTTGAGGATCATAAATTTCAACCGATAAAGTATTTGCGCCTCCGGTAATCAAAACAGTACCGTCATTTAAAAGATTTGCTGTATGCCCCGAACGTGCAAAATTCATTAGGCCAGTTTGTGTAAATGTATTAGTAACAGGATCATAAATATCGGCTGTATTACTTTTGCCTGAAGGCATATCGCCACCGCAAATAAGAACTTTGCCATCTGCCAATTTAATACTTGCGGCCGTCGAACGCTGATCTGTCATTGAATTTGAGACAGTGATAAAATTGTCTTCTGAGGTTAGATAAACCTCGGCATTGTCGTAAATTGTACTGCCAGAATATGATGAAGAAACTCCACCGGCAATCAATACATTTCCTGTATTAAGCAGAGTAACAGTATGCTTGAAGCGCTGATTATTCATTACTCCATTAGCCAAACTCCATAATTCTGTTGCAGAATCAAATATCTCTGCATTGTTAAGCGCCTGTGAAGCTCCGCAGTTACCTGTTCCTGGGACCCCACCACAGACAAAAATTGAACCGTCCTGAAGTATTGTGCCTCTGGTAAATTGTCTTCCTGAATTAAGATCATCAGTATACGCCCACTGCGCAATAATACTTGCGCTAAGTAAAAATGTAAAAACAAAGAATAAATAAAGCTTTTTCATTTCAGCTCCTGTCGTTAGTTATAAGAATTGACAACAGAATTATTTATGCATAAATAATACCAAAGCGATATACATGAAAAAGCTTTGTTTTACGTGATTTTTAAATGAAAAAATATTGCAGGATTTGCAATAAATCCAAAAAGGCGCTTTTGAAATTGCAGATTTGCAAATTTAATTACAGATTATACTGCTTCATCTTCCTGTAAATATTCGATTTGTCCATGCCCAAATGGTTTGCGCAACTATCAACGTCGCGCTTGAACAGGATGAGCGCATTTTTAATTATTTCTGCCTCTTTTTCACATAACTGTTGTTTTAACGATTTACGCTCTTCGATACTTTTAGGCAAATTTTTATCAATTTCTGACAATTCATTATTAACATCGTATTCCGTAATCAAATTTTCATTCGAAAGAATAACAATATTATGAATTGTATTTTTTAATTCTCTTACGTTCCCTTTCCATTTTGTGGTTACGAGTATTTCCATTGCGCTGAGGGAGATTCTTTTATTTTCGAATTCATATTTTTCGCAATACCTGTTAACAAAATGGTTTGCCAGGGTTGGAATATCATCGGAACGGTTTTCTAAAGGTGGAATATTTACCGAGGGATTTGAGATTCGGTAGTACAAATCTTCTCTGAAATTACTATTCTTTATCTCCTCTTCGAGATTTCTGTTTGTGGCGGTTATAATTCTTGTATCAACTTTTGTTTCGAAACTATCGCCAAGGCGGCGGAAAGTTTTATATTCGATTACTTCCAATAATTTTGCCTGAAGTGAATGGGGCAGTTCGCCTATTTCATCAAGAAAAACCGTACCGCCGCTGCATGCTTCAAAAATTCCAGTATAATCGGAATAAGCCCCGGTAAATTTCCCTTTGCGATGGCCAAAAAGTTCGCTTTCAATTACTCCTTCGGGCAGGGCCGCGCAGTTTACTTTGAGGAATTTTTTATCGGAGCGCGGGCTTAGTTTATGAATTATTCTTGCGATAATATCTTTTCCGGTGCCGCTTTCGCCGGTTATCAGGACTTCGCAATCGAGAGGGGCAATCTTTTTGATTTTTTCGAATAATTGCTTAACACACTCACTTTCGCCAATGAATTCGCCAAATATGCTTTTTTGCAGGTTTTCATACTGCTCTTTAAGACTGCTGATTTTTGCTGCATTATCAACGGTAATTAAAAGCCGGTTTTTATCGAGAGGTTTTTCCAGGAAATCGTAAGCGCCAAGTTTAATTGCCTCAACTGCCAGTTCTATGGTACCGTGGCCGGATATCATTATTATCGGAATATTTCCAAATTTGTCTTTCATCGGGACAATTAAATCGGTTCCATAACCATCAGGCAGCATTAAATCCAAAAGCGCGATTCTAAAATCATTATTCGAAATAATATTCTTGCATTCCGCAATTGATTTGGCAAAAGTACATTTGTAATTTTCTCTGGAAAGTATATCATTTAATACTTTATGCGAACTTTTTTGATCATCAACTACTAACAGATTCATCCCTGCTCCTATTAATGGGTAAACTTACAAGAAAAGTGGTTCCTATATTATTAATAGACTGTTTAAGCTGCAAGGAACCATCATGTTTTTCGATGATTTGTTTTGCAAGAATCAGGCCAAGCCCCGAGCCTTCCTCTTTGGTTGTAAAAAAGGGTTCGAATATCTTTTCCTTTACATCCTCCGGAATACCGCAGCCGGTATCGGAAATTTCAATTTCCACATAATCTCTGAAAAAATGCCCATTCTTTTTGAGCGCATATTCCAGAACAGAAACAGTAATCTTCACAATGCCTTTTTCTTCAATTGCCTGAATAGAATTTTCAATCAGGTTCTTAAATGCCATGTACAGGTTTTCGTAATTTCCGTACATGGTAAAATCCTTCGATTTTTCCAGTTTTAATTCAGTTTCATTTGTAATTACAAACACAAGTTCGTCAATAACATTCTGCAGTAAATTATTTATATCAAGCTTTTCGATATTCTTTTTACCTATATGTCCGAGCTGCATAAGCTTATCGACAATCAGCTTAATTTTGTCAGTTTCAAGCAAGGCTTTATCAAAAGTTTCATCCGATTGAATTTCGGGGTACGGATACTTGAATTTCATATCCTGAAGTGAAAGTTTAAGAACACTTAGCGGATTTTTAATATCATGAGCAAGCCTTAAAGCTATTTCAAACCATTTGGAGGAAATATTTTCCAGGTTATTGCCCGTCGGTATCAGACAAATATATGTGATTTTTTGAAACAGCTTAAGTTTTTTAGTTATAAAGAATATTGAAAATTCAGGTGAAAATATTTTAGTTCCTGTTTCCGATATTTTGGAGATATCTACATGAAGGCGGTTTTCATTCTGGTCGTAAATAATCAATCCATTTTTTTGTTCCTTTAGCGAAATTCCGTTAAGCCGGAGCAGTCTTTCGCTATAATCAATTATTTTTCCCGAATTATCTATTTTGATTTGCGCCAGCATAAGATTATTGATAAGATTATCATAAAATCTCTCCTGCGATTTATTACTGATTAAAAGAATTGAATAAATAGAGAGCATAATTAGTATAACTCCAAAGGTTTTATATCCCGGAATATAATCATGCCAGGCAGGGTATTTACTAAAAGCAAGTATATGGTCAAAATTCTCTGTCTTGTCAGTAAGTCCGTAAAACTTTTTCCTTTTATCCCTACCTTGTTTAATTTCGAAGATATTTTGATAATCTTCCATTTCCAGTATCAATTCAGGTTTTTCATTGAAGACCAGTATTTTGGAGTCATAATCAGGGCAGCAATATTCCAGTGAGCCATCATGGTCAAGGTCCATTTTTTTTATTGTTCCCTCAAACCGTTCATCATTTTCGAAATTCCACTTCGGTGTCAGGCTTGAGTCAATCAAAAACATTCTGTTTTCGTAATCAACAACCAGAAACTCAAGCGGGTTTTCATTTACAATTGTAATATTAGCGTAAATAGAAAGGTTATAATTTGCTTTCCTTATATAAGGAAGGTTATTTTCATCCAGATCCCAAATTATAATTGAATTCTCGGTATTCTCATCATATGTCCGGTGTCTGGTAACGGTGAGGAAAAATGGCTTTCTGTGAGCGTCTCCTGTAAAAAAGTTAACAAAAGTTGTTGATTCCTTTCCCGCCATCTCTTTGAAAAATATTTGTTTTCCCTCATCGTTTAAAATAATAAAATATGAGTGTAAGTCATCCGAATCTTCTGTTTTTGTTCCGTTGCATGGTGAGTTTGAATTAAAAATGATTTCGGTTTTTCCATCATTGTTTATATCAACCAACTGCAAATCAGTTATCTTTGAGCCGGTAAAGTATTTCCATAATACTTTATTGTTAAAATTGTCATATGCAATAGCGCCCCGGGGAGAAACATCATACATCGCGCATATCTGGAATAAAAGATCGGGGTGTCCGTCATTATTGAAATCGTGCAATTGTTCCAGAATTAGTGAACCATGCCAAAGTAGTTTTTTTCTGGTTATCTTTTGAATAAACTTTTTTTCGCTTTCTAACTGTGGATTCAGAGGATCGTATGTTTTAAAAAACAGGCTGTCATTTATAAGAAATGAAACAAAAATTTCCTTTTTTGAATCATTATTTAGGTCAATTGCCCTTACTGAATTTATATCGCCATCAATCAGTTTAATAGAAATATTTACACCGCTGATTAACTCCTGAATTTTAATGCGTTCATTGTACAGTTTTTTGTTTGTTTCATCGATAGCGATAATATCAGTAATCTGGTTGTTATCGACATCATCAAAGAAAAAACGGTGGATTTTTGGAATGTCAATGTTCTCTTCAATACTGTAACTGAGCTTCTCACTTTGCCGGCAGGAATCCAAAAAAAGAAAAAACATGAAGTAGAGCAAATATTTCCCCAAATAATTGGGACTGTATAGCCTTCTTTTCATAAATACTCCTGATTACCCTTTTCTTCCTCTCAATAATAATGTTTGAAGTATTAATGTTAACGATCAAATTAAAATGAATTATATCCTTGAAAAATCATTAAACATTAAGTGAATTTATTGTTTTCTGAGTTACTTCCCTAAATCCTATCCGATATTAGGTATGCTTTAATATAAGGATATTATGCGATAAATAAAATTGTCTAAAACATAATTTTACGGGATATTATTATTAAAATGCCCTCTTCATCAATACATTTCGTAGAAACGCAAAATTTTGCGTCTCTACATAATAATTAAAAATTGGCTTACTTCATCAGCACAAACTTTTTAACCGCTGAAAAGTCATTCACGGTAATGCGGTAAAAATAAACGCCTGATGCGAAATTCGCTGCGTTGAACCTGTGGTTGTAATTGCCCGCGGGGAGATTTTCGTTTACCAGTTCGGCTACTTTTCGGCCAAGAATGTCATAAATGGAAAGATTCACTTTCCCGCTTTCGGGGATGCCGAATGAGATGGTTGTTTCGGGATTGAAGGGGTTGGGGTAATTCTGGTGGAGAATGAAATCTTCAGGCAAATTGCGTACAATATTATCACTAATTTTAACAACCACTCCTCCTTCATTAAAAACAGCGAGACCGCCGCCATATGTGCCAATCCATTTGTTATTATTGTCATCAACAGAAATAGCATAGACAGTATTGCCGGGTAAATTGGAATTTGAGTAATTAAAATTTGTCCAGGTAAAGCCGTCAAATTTTGCAATTCCATTATCAGATGTTCCAATCCAAAGATTATCCTCTGAATCAAAAGCAATTGAAGTAACCTCATTTATATGCAAACCGGTTGTCGAATCATTATAAACTGTCCATTCAGTGCCATCATATTTCAGGAGCCCATTTTCATTTGTTCCAATCCACTTGTTTCCGAACCTGTCAATTTCGATCGAGGAAGAATATCCATCAGGAAGAGGGGAGTTTAAGTAATCATACACCTTCCATTTACCATTATTAAATTTTACAAAATAAATTCCGGCAAGGAACAAAATAGTCCCATCATCCTCAAAGGCCATATCATGTACCCAATCATAGGGTAGACCTGAATTTGATGAAGTATATACAGTCCATTCAGAACCATCATATTTTGTCAATCCATTACGGGTGCCAATCCATACGTCTCCATTATTATCAATTCCCATGGAAAAAATTTCATAGTGGGGCAATCCGGAATTTGTTGTATTAAAAACTGTCCAATCAGTACCATCAAATTTAACAATCCCTGAACTATAAGAGCCGAACCAGACATTCCCTGAATTATCAGAGGTTATAGCCGTAATAAAATTCGAATGCAAGCCACTATTTCCGCTGTTATAAACTATTGGCTCTGAATTTTCTATCGTCGCGATACCTCCCGAATGTGAGCCAGCCCATATTTTACCGGCAGGAGTAATGTTAATATCCCAGATATCATTACCGGGCAGAAAACGGAAAACTTTCCAGTCACTTCCGTCGAATTTCGTAATACTCTTTCCCAAAGTACCTATCCACAATTTGTTAAAAGAATCCATTCCTACACAAGTAGCTTTATTATCAGGCAATCCCGAATTCGAAATATCAAAAACTTCCCACCCGGCATCATTAAATTTTGCTATTCCGATATGTGTACATATCCATTTATCCCCTTCGGGTGAAATGGCAATGTCTCTTACCAGATCATGAGGCAGACCTGAGTTTGACGAATTATATACTGTCCAATCAGTTCCGTCAAATTTTGCCAATCCAAAAGATCCAATCCATTTATTGTCGGATTCATCAAAAGCGATAGAAATTATATGGTTAGAAGGAAGACCTGAATTAGATGTGTTATATACTGTCCAAACCAGGTCATCAAAATTAGCTAATCCGTTTTCTGTTCCAAACCATTTCGTATTCATTTGATCGACAGCGCATGAAGTGATAGTATTACCTGGCAGTCCTGAGTTTGAAGTTGTAAAAACGGTCCAAGCGTTTCCATCAAATTTCGCAAGCCCGCTGTCATTTGATCCAACCCAAATATTACCATCTAAGTCACAAACAACTGAACGAAGATTATCGGAAGGTAATCCTGAATTTGAGGAATTATAAAGATACCATTCGCTATTATCGAATTTGACTAAACCGTTATGTTCCGTCGCAAACCATTTATTCCCTTCGGGATCTATGGCTACATCATAAACTCTGTCATATGGCAATCCTGAGTTTGCCTTTGTGAATAATTCATAATTATCAGTTCGGGTATCAATTTTTAATACTCCGTCGCCACTGCCTATCCAGGCTATGTATCCCTCAAATTTTACTGAGGCGATGTACTGATGGGTTTTGAAAGAAATCCATTCCGGATTTTGGCAAAATATAGGCGCGCTTAACAAAAAAAATAATATCAGAATAATTCCCTTTTTCATAATTTCTCCTTTTTATTATAACCAATAGTTGTAAGTATTCGGATTCCTCTGTCCGAATAAAATAAACTCTTATTTAATATAAAATTGAAAATTTAACACCCGGAGTTAATCCGTAATGTCGCTTTTTCCTCAGTAAAAATATAAAAATTCGGATAAAAAAACTATGCTGTAGTATTTATAAACTTTGTAACATTATTGAAAAAATAGAGGCCTGAATAAAAAAGCCTGGTTTACCCTTTTGGGTTGCCAGGCTTCTTAAACCTCGATAATTTTATATCTATTTCATCAGCACAAGCTTTTTAACCGCTGAAAAATCATTTACGGTAATGCGGTAAAAATATACGCCTGAGGCGAAATTCGCGGCGTTGAACCTGTGGTTGTAATTGCCCGCGGGGAGATTTTCATTAACCAGTTCGGCAACTTTTCGGCCAAGTATATCATATATTGACAGGTTTACTTTCCCGCTTTCGGGGATGCCGAAGGAGATAGTTGTTTCGGGGTTGAAGGGGTTGGGGTAATTCTGGTTCAGTATGAAATTCTGCGGAATCACATCTGTGATGATTTCCTCAACTCCGGTTGTGATGAATATTGTCGGATCGGGTATGCCGTCGCCATCTTCATCGGGGGTTATTTCGCCGAGATAGATAAGGCTGTCGGGGCCGGGATCGCCATCAACATCGGGATTATCGGGAGCGGAATCGCCGCCGCCGTAATCAAAACCGCCAGCTATCAAGCCGACCATTTTTAATTTAACATTTGCCGGTATAAGTCCCGCTCCGAGGCCATATATATCATCCCATGAGATTGCCGCTTCCATGCCGCGCGCTTCTTCACCGCGGAATGCGTTTATCCGTTCGGTAAGGTCGGTGCTGGCGTTGGAGTCCACCCTGTAGAAATTCGGGTCCTGGATATAATAATCGGCAAAATAGAAATCGACGGCATCATCCTCGCGGAAACGGAAATTTTTAGCGTGGTGCCCGTTGAATCCCCCGGTGGAGCTGAAGTCGGTAATTCCTCCTTCAATTCCCGCGTCGAGGTAAAGCATCATGGTGTTGTAATCATCATTGCAGATATAGTCAATCCCGACATAAAGCGAATCGCTGTCCCAGGTAAAGAAAAGTTTAATCACCTCGTTATCCTTGGGTTCACCCGGATTCCAGTAACTATCTGTGTCCGGGTCGGCGACAACGAGCCAGTCATCGAGCCAGTCATCGTCACTCAAAAGCACATTTCCGTCAAGATTCGGCTTGCCATATGTGGCAATGAGAGTGTCGATTTTTTCAATTACCTGAATATTAAATTCTGTTGAGTCGAAAGCTCCTTTTCCATCAGCGACTTCAAGAACACAGAAATAATATCCGGTATCCTCAATAGCGGGGGTTCCGCTCAGAAGGCCTGTCTCGGTTCCGATTTTCAGCCAGCCGGGACTTTCGAGCAGGCTGAATTTCAGCTCATCCGGGTCGGGATCATCAGCGCTTACAAGGTACTGATATCTTTCGGTCGCTTTAACTGTTGTGTCGGGCACTTCTGTAATTACCGGAGGATAATTCAATTCAACGGTTACCATAAATGTATTTGTAACTGTTTCATTATGGGGGTCGGAGATAGTTACAACCACCTCGGCGCTTCCGGTATCGCTTACAGCGGGAGAACCATATAAAAGTCCCTGGTCATTAACCATCAGCCAGGAAGGATTTCCTGTAAGATCGAATGTGAGAGGATCATTATTTACATCATCATAGTTGAGCTGGTATTCCAGGTGAGAATTTGTATAGGCGAGCAAATCGGGCACTTCAAAGAGCACAGGGGGATTGTTGATCGTGTGGGTAGTATCGGGCACGTAGATGGAATATCCGCGTGGAGGAGCCCAGAGCCATACACGTCCATCGGCCTGCGCGCTCTGATCGTTTGCGCCGCTTGCGTAATCGCGAAAAACTTCATTAGGGTAATCAGTGTCTACCCAGACTCCGAGCCAGTCAACTGCGTTATCATTAATCACTATATATGTCGCCGGTTTTTCGGTCCCGCCGTTTCTCCGGGCAACATAAATATCCTGCGCGAGCTCATCCTGGCCGCCGCCGCCATCGGGACGTGTATACCAGGGATTAAGTCCGTCACGTTTTGTGGTTCCCCCCTCAATAAAAGTTCTGCGTATCCACATCAGGGTATCGATTTTCCCTCCATATCCATATTCAAAATAATCCTTAAAGAATACAGAGGGACGTCCTTCTGAAAAAATCATATACGCGTAGGCCATTTGTTTATCGCTTATAATGGGGTTATGTCCATCATCAATAGAACCATCCCAGCCGATGCGGTCCATATCGTGATTTTCGGCGAAGGTGGCCACATTAAATCCTGAAATGCCGGAATTTACGAGTCCGGCCCAGTCGAGATTTCTCATATCATAACCGCCGCCGGTGTTATTACACATATCCTGAAGAGAATAACGCAGCGGGAAATCGAACATAGCTACATCAGCGCCATAGACGTTTGTACATTGGTTCAGCCAGTCCCCAATTTCCGATTGACTGCCCCAGTATTCAGCCACGGCATATCCGCCGCTGTTTACACCATTGAGCCAGTCGGCCATAAATTCCGGAGAGATAGACTTTACAGCGTCGAGCCGGAATCCGTCAAAGCCAAGTTCATTCTTGAGATAGTGTCCCCATACTTTCAGACTGTCGCGGACTTTTTCCTTGTTATGGTCGAGCCATTCGCCAAAACGGAATATCGGGTCAATCTGAATAAAGAGGGGATCGACCCAGCAGTTTTCAGAATTGGGATAAAAAGAGGCCGCGTCTTTAGTGAATCTTCCGGATCCGTTGGGATAGGAAAATTTCATCCATGCCGAGTCGGGAACAATCGGGTTGCCGTTATAATCAGGTATGCATTCATAAGGGATTTTTTCCTCCCCTCCCATCATGTGACGAAGCACGGCGTCGGCGAAAACCTGAATCCCGAGGTCGTGGAAGTTCGCGATCATATTCTCAAGTTCATCTCTGCTCCCGAATCGCGTCTCGTTTGATCCCTTCTGCAAAAACTCTCCGAAATCATAATGATCATAAGGATCGTAACCCATCGACATAGATCCTGCCGCGCCTTTTACCGCGTTGGGCACCCAGACGGCGCTGAATCCTGCCGAAGCCAGCCGCGGCGCCAGGACTGAAAGAGAGTCCCACCATAAACCGCCCGGTGTTGAATTCCAATAGAATCCCTGCATAAATACATCCGATTTGGGATTATCAAGCCGGTTATTCTGCGAAAACAGTTGAACAGAAATAAAACTCAGCAGTAAAACTGCTTTGATAATTGTAGCTTTTTTCATGGTTCTATCTAACCTGTTATATTTTTGTAATGTCTCTCCGGTTTTTAAATCTTTAAAAGATACAAAATGTTTTACTTTATTGCGGGGTAAATCTGTGCCTGATGTCACAGGAGAAAGCTGATCATTTTCGCTCACGCGAAGGCGCCAAGACGCAAAAAAGAGATGATGATTTCAAAAACTCTAAGAAATAAGTTAACTGGCAAAATTTTGACCTACATAAGCTAATGGTTGAGTTTACATATTCCAAGAGGTCGGGTTAAAACCAGAGGCGGACTTCGACAATCCATCCCGGGGCTGGTAAACTCAACCCCCGGATTGTTTCGAAATCCGGAATTAATCAAAGGGCATCCTCCCAAAATAGTCTGGCTAAAAACGGGAAGCAGTTCGGTCTAATTTATTGAAACCTGCTCAAGAAGTAAATATTTGATTATCGCAGAGTTTATTAAAACCGGGGATGAAAGCATTCTTATAATTGAATGAGACGGATTCATTATAACCGGAATCATTAAAAAAAGTTATACAACAGAGGGGGGCCGCAATAAAAAAACATTTTTTTTCATTGATAATTTATGCTTATTTTAAAAGATTCCTGAATAAGGACAAAACAGCCCTGTTTTCGGGATTTTTATTTTAGCATACAGGAAACAATAAACAAGTATTATATTTTCTTTTTAACCAACAGCCAAGGAGTAATAATGAAAAAACTCTTATTCAATTCATTTCTTTTTCTAATTTTTTTAGGATTATCTTTTCCTATTTCAGGAAAAAATATTGATAATCTCAGGATTGAATCAAATGGAACCAACTACAAAATAAATTTTACACTTAGTGATTTTAACCTTAACCAGGTAAGCATAAAAGGTGAAACATTCCTGAAACTTGAAGCTCCCGGTTTTGGAGTTAATCCTGAAGCAGGCATTCCGGCTCTTCCTCTGCTTTCTTTTAATATGGTAATTCCTTATGATCAGAAAGATGTAAGTGTAAGGGTAAATTCTGTCTCGACTTCGGAACAGGCATTATCGGCAAAAATTTATCCGAAACAGGATGTATGGGAAAAAAACAGACCAATATCAGAAAGACCTTTTACCATCAACCGCGATTATTATACAACCGGCGGTTCAATTGAGGCTCCGGTTGTAAAAGTCGGCGAACCCTATATCATCCATGGTGTAAAAGGTGTTACAGTTACAATATATCCTTTTAGCTATAATCCTTCGACCAATCAACTGGTTTACGTAACCGAAGGCCAGTTTGAAGTTGAACTGGGCAGTTACGCGCAGTATGATGATATCACTTCCGTATACAATGAATTCTATAAAGAAACCTTTGTAAATTATCAGCCGGTTTCTGTTAAGAATACAATGGATTACCTGATTATCTGCCCTGATGAATATATGACCCAGATGGAAGAATTCGCGAATTACAAAACATCCAAAGGTTATGTGATCAACCAGATGTCAACCAGCCAGGCGGGTACAAGTACATCATCAATCAAATCGACTATCCAGAACCTTTATAATAATACTGCCACAAGACCTGAATTTATTCTCTTGGTCGGCGATGTCAACGATATTCCAAACTGGACCGGAACAGGCTACGGAACTCCAGCGACTGATCTGAATTATGTTCAGCTTGAAGGGGGCGACTATTACGCTGACGCGTTTATCGGCCGATTCTCTATTACAAATAGCGGTGAGCTGGCCAATATTATAATGAAATCGATGTATATGGATAATTACATCGGAACTCTCGAAAAAAACAACGTCTGGATGGCCTCAACAGATAATTATTCAATTACCGAAGGCACCCACAATTATTGTATAAATAACTATTTTGATCCCGAGGGTTATGATAACCTCAAGCTATACACGGTAACCCATAACGCAACAACACAGCAGCTTATCGACGCGCTGAATGCCAACAAACAGTTTGCCGTTTTTTCAGGTCATGGCGCCGTAACATACTGGGCCGACGGCCCTGAGCTTACAGCTTCTCAGGTTGAAGCGCTTACAAATACCTATTATTCATATGTTTATTCTTTCGCGTGTGTTACCGGGCAATATACCTCGGCTGAATGTTTTGGTGAAACATGGATAAGAGCTGAACATGGCGCTTCAATATTTTACGGTTCCTCCGTAAACTCCTACTGGGATGAAGATAATATTCTTGAAAGCGAACTTTTTGAAGCAATGTTCGAAGATGATCTTACCAAGGTAACTCCGATGATGGACCAGGGAAAACTTGAACTTTGCGCATACTATGGCGGCAACGTAACTTCGGGCAGCGACCTGCTCCGTTATCTCGAAATGTACAACCTGATGGGTGATCCCTCAATGGCAACCACTCTTCAGCTTATCCCTGATGAAACACCGCCGGAAGCTATTACAGACCTCGCGACAGGCGCTTCAACATCAAATTTAATTACTCTGAACTGGACCGCTCCTTATGACTCCACATTAGGCGGTGTTATCGGGTATGATATCAGGCATTCAACAAGCCCGATCCTGAATGAAGATGATTTTAATAACGCCGCTCAGTCATATTATGGCGGAAACTCAGATTCAGCGGGAACAGCGAAAACATTTACCGTTACCGGACTTGAACCTGAAACAATGTACTATTTCGCCGTAAAGGCGCTTGATATCTGGAGTAACGCCTCACCAATGTCCAATGCGACTGATGGAACAACCCTGGACGCGCCTGTAATTTCAACCAATCCTGATGAAATAAATAAATCGCTTTCCGCAGGTGTTACAGTTATCGATTCTGTTGTTATCTCAAACGTCTCCTCCGGCGCTTCAACACTTAATTATGAAGTTGAACTCGCTAACCACACCTACCCGGGTGATGTGAAGATGAAACTTGTTCCTCTTGCTTCGGCTGCAACCGAGAAAGCTGAATTAAAGGATAAACCTGAAGAAATTAAGGGCCAGAGTTTCAAGGGATTTGGCGGACCTGACGCGTTTGGTTATGAATGGATTGACAGCGATGAACCAAACGGTCCGGAATATGTATGGGAAGATATTTCCACTACAGGAACCGAACTGACAAACTGGACTCCCACCGGAACTTACGGTCCAAAGGATGAAGGATACGCGGGACCAATTGACTTCGGATTTGACTTCAAATATTATGGCGAAGCGAGAACAGAAGCATATGTTTCATCAAATGGTATTATTACTTTTAATGTGATCGGCTCAAACTGTTTCTCAAATTATGAAATCCCCGACACTGATGATCCCAACAACTTTATCGCTCCTTTCTGGGATGATCTTGATGGTAAAGATGATGGTAAAGTATATTATAAAACTGAAGCAAATCGTGTAATTATCCAGTACCAGAACTGGCATAAATATTCTGGCGACGGCGACGTTACAATGCAGGTTGTTCTTCATAAAAGTGGTAAAATACTTATATATTATGAAAACATGACAATCGATGTTGAAAGCTCTACAGTAGGTATTGAAAATGTTGATGGAACAATAGGTTTACAGGTAGCCTACAGCGCGCCTTATGTAACAAGCGGACTCGCTCTTCAGATTGCCGCCGAACCGGACTGGTTAGGCGCGAGCAACCTTTCAGGAATGCTTTATAATGGCAATTCTGCCGCGGTTATGCTTGAGTTCACCACAGATGATCTTGAACCGGGCATCTATTCAATGGATATGGTTATCACAAGCAACGATCCGGTAAATTCTGAAGTAACCGTTCCTATCACAATGAATATCGGTGGTGTGGTTACAGGCTGGACATGTGATATAATGATGAGCGACGCGAATTCCGAATCATCCCAGGATCTTAAGATCGGGCTTGATCCGATGGGAACCGACGACATCGACAGCGACCTTGGCGAAATCGAACTTCCGCCCGCTCCTCCCGCCGGAGTTTTTGACGCTCGTTTTATTATACCGGGTAACCTTGCATCACTGATTGATATTCGTAACATCGAACTTACGGAAGTTCAGTGGGAACTTAAATTCCAGGCTGACGGTAACAATTATCCTCTAACTCTCACATGGGACCCGGCTGAACTCCCGGACGGAATGTTCATGCTGAAAGATCCCTTCGGCGGATCACTGGTTAATGTAAATATGAAAACCCAGAATACAGTTGATATTACAAATACAGCGCTTACATCATTATTTATTGAATATTCTGAAATGATGGGAGTAAATATGAATGTTAACCTGGGCTGGAATATGATATCAGTTCCTGTACACGCGGAAGATATGACAGTCAGCGGTATGTTCCCTGAAATGAGCACACCTGTTTACATGTTCAACAACGGTTATTCACAGGTAACAGAATTTGGAATGGGCCAGGGATACTGGGCTAAATTTGGTGAAGCCGGTCCTCACATGATCATGGGTATGCCAGAAACAACTCCTGTCGCTGTAAATGCCGGCTGGAATATGGTTGGTCCTTATGAGAGTGAAATCGCTGTTGCCGATATAATTTCTAATCCGGCAGGAATAATCACAAGCGCGTTTTATGGATTCGGAACAGGTTATTCCACAGCTTCAGCTCTGATGCCTGGCAAAGGTTACTGGGTTAAAGTAAGTGAAGCGGGCGAGCTGATGTATTCAGGCGCCACCGCTAAAAGGAATCCTGTTGTAAATGAAATCAATAGCGAATGGAGCAAAATTATAATAACCGACGCTACAGGCGCGAGCCGCACTCTTTATATAAGCAGTGAAAAAGCAGCCGGTTTCGAACTTCCTCCCGCTCCTCCCGAAGGCATTTTTGATGTCCGTTATTCAACAGGTTCAATGGTTGAAGCTATGGGAATGAACACAGTAATGATGAACTCAGCTCAGTATCCTGTTAAAGTAAGAGTTGAAGGCGCGGATGTTAAGATCAGCGACAATATCGGCGGTTCAATCCTAAGCGCTACTCTTAAAGATGGAAATGAAACTGTAATCACAAATTCATCTGTTACTTCATTTGTTGTTGAAGGCACTGAAATTCCGGAAGTTTTCGCTCTCGAGCAGAACTACCCGAATCCGTTCAACCCCGCGACAAAGATCAGATTCAGCCTCCCTGTAAATGCGAAAGTTACTCTGACTATCTTCAACGCTCTCGGTCAGAAGGTATCAACTCTCGCCAATACAGATATGGAAGCGGGAATCCACACAGTGAATTTTGACGCCTCATCAATCGCCAGCGGTATTTATTTCTATACAATATCCGCCGAAGGAATTGACGGCAGCAATTTCAGCAATACAAAGAAAATGATATTGATGAAGTGATGTAATCACATCAACAAAGAAATAAAATTTCTACCAAACCTCCGGGATTTTCAAAACCCCGGAGGTTTTTTTATGCCCTGTTTTGTAAGACGCATGTCCGAAACTTTCTCCCCGAGATATCCACATTGGGAGTTTTTTGTACGGATGTAAAATTTTCATCAGCGGCTTTTGCTGTCGCCCCTTCAGGGCTACTCTAATTTTATTCGGATTTTTTCCCGGGGCGTTGCCCCGGGCTGATGCTGTCCGCGCCTTCAGCACTTAAAAAAGCGCACTTCCATTTCTAATTTTTACCAGGGTTCGAAAGGGAGAAATTCATACCAAAAACTGGCAGACATCGGTTTGCGGCGTTGCCTCAGGAAAAATTCGCTTCTTTCGCACTCAAAGCCCTGAAAGGGCGTAAGCAACAGCCTGGGGCGCCGCCCCGGGGATTCGAATTCCACTCCACCATCTTAGCCCTGAAGGGGCTGAAGCCGGCGCCCGCGCAGAAAACTGAAATAAAATAACGAATAATCATTTTTCGATACTAATAAAGGAAAAACTTTTTTATATTAATTTTGAAACGGAGAATAAAGGAAAATCCTTTAACAAGAGATTTTTCTCTATTAAATAGATCGCAACAATTTTAACTGAATAAATTGATAAACCAGGGGATCAGATTATGAAAAAATTGGTGATTGTATTCTTTTTATTCTCCGGAACGGGACTTTTCGCGCAATTTTATCTTCAGGCGGGATACAACGCGAGCTGGGTTAAAGCCGACGGCTTAAACAAATCTGTCGCTCATTATAATGACACACGGAGTTTTCTCACTAAAAATATGGAAGAGCCGGGCATGATGAAAGGATTCGGATTCACCGTGGGGGGGATGCTCGATTTTCTCCTTTTTGAAATGCGTTATTTTTCACGAAGCGCCGATATCAGCGCGGAAGGAAGTATCGAAGGGCAGTTAGTCACAAGGGATCTGAATTTCAGCGCCGATTATTTTTGCCTCGGCACAGGATTCGGCAATTTTGAGGATGGAATGGGTTACGCGGTGGGACTCAGCGCCGATTTTGTATTTCTAAACGCAAAAACTACAGCTACCGGAGTATCTGAAAAAGAGGCGCTGGATGAATTTTCTCCTAACATTACTCCATTTTTTATTCTGATTGGTGATCCGGAAGGATTTCCGCTGGGTTTCACATTGCGCGCATATTATTCTTTTTCCATGCTTGATACCACCTTCAATGATCTTAACAGTGTAATCAATCCCGGCACATATGAATTAACCAATAACGATAAGTATTCAGGCAGCGTGAACGGATTTGGCATTGAATTAACTCTTGGTTTTGTATTCCTGGCTGATATGTGATATGAGAAATTTTCTTGTGCTGGCGATTCCCCCTGATGGTAAAATACAGACGCCCCGGCGGCTTGCAGAAGTTAATCCCTCCCGGCTTATAACCGGAAAGGACCAAAAAGGGAGATATTTATATTTAAGGAACTAAATTTTCCCCAGACAGACCCTGAGGAAAACACCCTGACGGGGAAGAATTCCCTGGCAAAAAGGGGACGATTTATTCATTAAGAAATTAAATTTTACGCAAAATGGTAAAACTTTATCGTACTCTTGGAACAGGTACTCGTAATCGTTCTCGTTCTCGAATAACCTGAGCGTTTTGAAAAGACAAGTACAAAGTACGATTACGAGAACGAGTACGTAATTAGAAGCGCCTCCTGACTATCGGCAACAAGTTGTTAACGGGCTTTTTGACAAATTTTGCTCCCGGGATTATCCTCAACATGTTGGCGTTAGCCTGGTGATAAGAGACTACTTGTTATCTCCTTGCAACTGTTCTAACATTCTCATAATAATCATATCTTAACGCATTGCTGAGTTTCATTACCTGTTCATCGGCTGCCGCAAGTTCTTCCATTAAACTGATAGCTGTTTCAGGATCTATTTTGTAAAGCGTTCTGACGATAAGTTTCTGCATTCCCGCGTCGTCTGTGTTTTCAAGGGCAGTCATGAGAGCTGGAACCACTTCTTTAATTTCATATTTGCCGGCATAATAAACAGCTTGTTTTTGCAAGCCCGCGTTATCTGAACTGATGCCCGTTTCGAGATTTTTAACCGCGTTGCTCTGTCCGTATGAAAGCGCTGATAAAAGAAGAACCGCTAAAACTGTTAAAAGTGTCAATGTTGTATTGTTCCGTTCCATTTTCCTTACTCCTTTTTGTTCAACTTTGTTGTTCAATTATTATGTCTTTCTGTAAATTAAGACGGCATGGTTTCGGGTGGAGTTGTCATGGTAAAGTAAGGAGATGTCAAAAGATGTCATAGGTGGTTTGCGGGTGTAAAAAACGCGAACTTTTTAGGGGGAATTTGTGGAAGGATGCAAACAATAATTAACAATGAACAATGAACAATTGAAGTGAAAAGGTTATTCCAGGATTAATACCATTGTTGAAAAAAATGCCACAAAATCACTAATACACAAAATCCCACGAAAGTAAATTACGAATTACGTCCTTCGCGGCGGATAAAAATGAGGAATGTAATGAAACCTTATTCTTTATTTTATTAACCTTAGTAGCAGAGGTGACAACCCTTCAAAATTGAACCTTATTCAACGGGACAATATTCGCGGCAGAATTTGATAACGGATGGGGAGGAAAAGGATTAAATGGATACAAACGGATATATCATAAAAAGCCAGGTCATCTTTTAATTATCAATTGTCAATTATCCATTATCAATTAACAAACTCTACACTTCCGGCTCTGTCAGTTTATGGGAGCACAAAAAAATTATATGTTTTCGTTCATTTATGGCTAAGAAAAGACTTTGTCAAGTAATAACCGGCGACTATGAATCGATTATCGGGGCGCAGGTTAAATTATGTGCGCATTTTCCTGTTTTTATAAATATTAGCCGCGATTGCCAGCAGGGAAACATTAACAAGAAGAGAACTGCCGCCATAACTCATGAAAGGAAGGGGCACCCCGATAACAGGGGCAAGCCCGACATTCATTCCGATATTTATAGCGAAATGGATAAATAACAATGTGAGAATACCCATTATAACCAGGCTGGAATAGCTGTCCTTCGCGCTTTTAGAAAGTTTAATAAGCCGGAGGAAAAGGATAAGGAACAAAATAAGGGGCAGGATACTGCCGATAAATCCGAATTCTTCCCCGATTACACAGTAAATAAAATCGGTCCATTGTTCGGGAATGAATCTTAGCTGTGTCTGATTACCTTCGAGAAAACCCTTGCCCAGCAGACCACCCGAGCCAATTGCCACTTTTGCCTGAAGAGCGTTATAACCATGCCCGAGGGGATCGGCCGAAGGGTTGATAAAAGTTTCAATTCTTTTTTGCTGATGTGGTTTAAGAAGATTAAAAGCGTAATCAAAAAAGAATCCGGCAGCCACGTTAAAGACAAAAACAGAGGCGCTCGCGAAAAGATTTCGTTTAAAGAGGAAAAGGATAATCAGTACTCCGATCAGGGCTATAATAAAATAAGGAAGCCCGAAAGAGAGGCAATACTTACAGCGCCCGGGGCAAGAACAACAAACAATCCGAAGAGGGAAATGCCGGCCCAGAAGAGCAAAACAAGAGTGATAAATATAAATATTATCGCTGTTCCCATATCAGGCTGCATAAGAATAAGCAGGACAGGCAGCATTCCTATGGCGAGAGTGGCGGCAATTCCGTTAAAGCTGTTTACATCGGTCTGTTTACGTGAAAGCCAATAGGAAACTGTTAGTATAACAGCAACTTTGGCAAATTCGGAAGGCTGAAAACCGACTGGTCCCAGGTTAATCCAGCTTTTGGCGCCATAAACAATTTTGCCCATTCCCAGCACCGCGATTAATAACATAATAGCGATTCCATAACCGGGAAGGGACATCGATTTGAAAAAATTTGGTGGAAGAAAATAAATGACAAAAAAGAAAAAAACCGAAATAACAGCCCAGGTAAGCTGCTTCTCAAAATTTCCCGACGCTGTCGGATGATTTATCGTTGAGCTGTAAATAGCGGTCAGCCCGATTAAAATAAGCAGGAGCATTGGGATAAAGAGTCCAAAATCGAACTTATCCTGGAGTTTATATCCTATGCTTTGACTATTGGCCATTAATTTCCTCCCGCGGCAATATTTTCCCGGCCTTTGGTTTTGCCAAGGTAATATTTCAGAAGTTTCACAGCCACCGGGGCGGCATGGGTAGAGCCATAACCGACATTCTCGACAACAACAACAACCGCGATTTCCGGTTTTTCGAAAGGGGCAAAACAAACGAACAGCGCATGCTCATCGCCGTGCGGATTTTGAGAGGTTCCGGTTTTTCCCCCGATATTAAAATCTTTCTGACGGAAATATTTCGCGGTGCCGTCACCCTGAACCACCTGGTACATGCCATGCCGGACGACATCCCAGTTTTTTTCACTGAAATTAATTGAAAATTTTTCGAATTCCAGAGGGATATAATCCTGGGTTTTTGAGTCGATATAACCTTTTACAAGATGAGGACGCACAGTTTTCCCTTTTGTAGCGAGAAGGGATGTATATTGGGCAAGCTGAACCGGAGTTGTCAGTATTTCCCCCTGCCCGATCCCCAGGTTGATCAATACTCCGTTTGTCCATCCATTCTTTCCGTACGCCCTGTCATAGTAGGCAGCGTCCGGAACAAGTCCCGTGGTTTCTTCCGAAATATCCAGTCCTGTTTTGCTGCCGAATCCAAACTTTTTCATGTAACTATTCCATCTTTCGAGGCCGATTTTCTGAATCAGATCGTAATAGTAGATGTTGCAGGAATGTTCAATTGACTCAACCAGATCGGTTTTTCCATGGACATGGGTGCACTTAAAAGGGCGGTTGCCGAAGGTATAGACGCCGTTACAGTTAACAGAATAGGATGGTGTGATGATATTTTCTTCGAGGGCGATAAGAGCCTCGCTCATTTTTAATGTTGAACCTGGCGGATACATAGCCATCGAGGCCCTGTTGAAGAGAGGTTTATCTTCATTATTATTAAGTTTGTTCCATATCTCACTTGAAGTTACCGTTCCAAAGGCGGAGAGATTGTAAGATGGGGAGCTTACGAAGGCAAGGATTTCTCCATTTACGGGATCAATAGCGACAACCGCTCCGCTTTTGCCTTCCATCTCTTTTTCGGCAAGCTTTTGTAAACCGGCGTCAACAGTCAGGACAAGGTCATTTCCCTTGACCGGCATAAGATCATTTTGTCCTTCGAGGTAATTACCGATGGTTTTTTGTTTGGCGTCAACGAGAATAAGCCTGTAGCCGCGTGTTCCTTTGAGGTATTTTTCATATTCTTTTTCAATTCCGCTGAAGCCGATTAAGTCACCCTGTCTGTAATTCTTTCGGCTTTTTAATTGTTCCGGGCTTATTTCCTTGATATACCCGAACATATGGCTGCCCAAAACACCATAGGAATGATCCCGTTCAATTTCGATTGTATATTCAACTCCGTTAAGATGACTTTTATTTTCTTCCAGCCAGACTACTACGGAAAAGGGTATATCCCTTATTATTTTACGGGGCATATATTTGGAAAATCTTCTTTTGGAATGGAGGACCTCATCGATATATCCATGCCTGATATCAAGAAGCTTTTCAATCATTGCTCCTTTGCTGTCATCATAACTAAGAGGGGTAACAGTAAGTGTATAAGATGGTTTATTGCTTACGAGAACATTAAAATTGCGGTCAAAAAATATTCCTCGCGGAGCTTCAATCACCCTTTTTTTTACACTGTTTTCTTCCGATTTATTCTGATACCTTGTATTTTCGAGCACCTGCATCACAAAAAGACGGGATGAAATGAGGATGATAAATCCGATGATCGAAAATGTTATTATATTCTGCCTGAGCGCTGAAGCGAACAACTTAATTCTCCCTTGTTTTCAGAGGAAAAAATATAATAAATATCAGAGCTGTGATGGAAGAATAGAATGCGGGTAATATACCATACTCAAAGAGAAAGACCATAATATTAATTCTGAAAACATCTGCTGAAAGAAGGCCTGAAACAAGGGAAGAGACAAAAGCCGAGGTAAATATTACAACAGAAAACAGACCTTTGTTATTCCATTCAAAACCGCTGTTTTTATTAAAAAAATATCCGGCAGTAAAACCGGCGAGCGTATAAGAGAACATAAAAAGCCCTGTCAGTCCCCCCCCCATTAAGTCAAAAATAAAACCGAAGATAAATCCTGCCACAGCGCCATATATCTGCCCGTTTACCAGGGTTAAAACAACGAGCAAAATCAGGACAAGATCAGGACCGCTTCCCAGCATCCTGATATATGGTATGAGTGTCAGTTGAATCAGAGCGAGGGGCAGCATTAAAAGAGCCGGCAGAATATTTTTCGCGTTCATCTTTAATTTTCCCTCAATAAGTTCATTTCAAGGGAATCAATTTCAATGCTTCTGATTACTTTATAAACAAAAAGATGTTTAACCTTCTCGGGATTTGCCAGCAGAGCTACATTATAATTACTTAAAAGCCCTGAAATTCTTGTATCCGCGTTTTGAACAATACCGACAGGTATTTCATGGGGAACGATGGTGCTGAATTCGGAGGTGACGAGTGAATCGCCCGGCAGCAGATCGTAGTTTACAGGAATATCCTTCAGGATGGGACGCGCCCCGTTCCATTCAAGTATGCCGTTAACAAGACTTCGCTGGTTTTTGACCGCGACCCTGATATCGGGATTTGTGAGGGTGCTGACTGAGGAATAATGTCTTGTTGTTTCAGAAACAATTCCCAACAGACCTTTTTCATTGAGCACAGGCATCCCCCTTTTCAATTCCCTCCTCAAGGCCTGCGTTTATAATAATCGTTCCTCCGGGGCCCGAGACCATTCTTGAAATCACCGTAGCGGGAATAAGGGGGATATTGGAGCTGTCCCTGAAGCCGAGTAAATTTTTAAGCTCCTTATTTTCTGTCCTGAATCCTTCACGGAGGGCAAGCTGAAGCATGAGACTTCCATTCATTTCTCTCAAATTTTGCAGCTCATCATCATTCCTGAACCAGTCGGAAACATTTTCAGTGAGAGAAAAACCAGCTCCGAAGAGAGCGATGGAAATTCTCTTAATACCGGTGACAGCGGGAGAGCGATTCAGAGAGATAACACTGAGACTGATCAGCAACAAAATGGTCAGGATGATATATTCTTTAAAATTATTAAAAAAGCTTTTAAACCGGCTAAGCATTAATAATTTCTTTTACGAATAAATACCTTGGAATATTTATTCAGGTTATCGATAGCCTTTCCGGCGCCTCTTACAACAGCGGTAAGGGGATCTTCGGCAACATGGACCGGAAGGTTTGTTTCCATTCTTATCCGTTCATCGAGGCCCTTAAGAAGAGCTCCTCCGCCGGTAAGCATCACACCGCGGTCGAGAATATCGGCAGAAAGTTCGGGAGGGGTTCTTTCGAGTGTTCTTTTTACCGCTTCCACTATCTGGGTGATGTTTTCATTCAGGGCTTCACGAATCTCCACGGAGCTGACTTCGGCGGTTTTGGGTATACCTCCTACAAGGTCACGTCCCTTAACGTGGATAGTTATTTCTTCTTTCAGGGGCAAAGCGGAACCCACCTCGCATTTAATAGCTTCGGAAGTCCTTTCACCCACGAGGAGGTTGAAATTTTTCTTGAAGTACTGCATGATGGCATTATTCATTTCATCACCGGCAATGCGTATTGATTCTTCATTCACAATACCTGAAAGGGCGATAACGGCGATTTCGGTTGTACCGCCGCCAATATCAATAACCATATTCCCCACGGGAGCGCCCACTTCAATCCCGATGCCTATCGCGGCGGCCATTGGCTCGGCTACCAGGTGAACTTCCTTGGCTCCGGCATGTTCGGAGCTGTCGCGCACAGCCCGTTTTTCCACTTCGGTAACTCCGCTTGGCACTGCCACAACAATTCTTCTGCTTGAAAAAGCGCCTGTGCTTACTTTTTTAATAAACGCCCTGATCATTCCTTCGGCAATCTCAAAATCGGCAATTACACCATCACGCATTGGCCTGCTGACCCGGATCTCTTTATGTTCACGCCCCTGCATTTCTTTGGCTTCGTTGCCGAGGGCAATGATTTTTTTCGTCTTTCTGTCGAACGCCACTATTGAAGGTTCATTAAGAACAATACCTTTTCCTTTAATATAGATCAGCGTATTGGCTGTTCCAAGGTCCATCGCAATATCGGATGAGAAAAAATCAAAAATTCCCATAAGTCCTCTTAATGTTTAAAGTTTCTGATCCCGCTAAAGACCATTGAAATATTACGTTCATTCGCCGCATCGATGACCAGTTGGTCGCGAACAGAGCCGCCTGGCTGAACCACTGAGTTAACTCCTTCATCGGCAAGAGTCTCAATTCCGTCGGGGAAAGGGAAGTAGGCGTCGGAAGCCGCGGCGGAACCTTTTACAGTATGGCCAAACTCCTTGGCTTTTGAGATGGCTATTTTTGCCGAATCAAGACGTGACATCTGACCGGCGCCAACACCAATAATCTTTCGATCTTTTACGAGTACAATGGCATTGGACTTTACATGTTTACATATCACCCAGGCAAATTTCAGATCTTTCATTACCGATTCAGGGCATTTTTTATTAGTAACAGTGGTAAGTTTCAGATCGGAGGCTCTTGAATTGTCTTTATCCTGAACAATATATCCGCCGGGAATATTTTTTACCATTACTTCATCCTTAACGGATCCGTCATCCAATATTTTTACCAGACGCCGGTTCTTCTTTTTGACTAACAGCTCAACCGCTTCATCGGTAAATGAAGGAGCGACAATTATTTCCAGGAATATTTCATTAAGTTTTTCGGCCAGCTTGGCATTAATTTCGCCATTGACAGAAACTATTCCGCCAAATGCTGAAACAGGATCGGAAGAAAGCGCTTTTTCGTAAGCTTCCACAAGGTCTTTGCCTTTCGCGGCTCCGCAGGGATTGGTATGTTTTATTATCGCGCAGGAATTAGCCGGAAGTTCCTGAACAACATCAACAGCCGCCACAAGATCAATTATATTATTATAAGAGAGCTCTTTTCCGTGGAAGACTTTAAATTTCTGATCGAAACTTCCATATATGGACGCCTTCTGATGAGGATTTTCACCATATCGAAGGGTTCGTGAATGAGGGCTGTGAATTCTCAGAGCTGTCGGTGAAAGTTCAAATTCTTTTTCGAAGAAATTCGCGATAAGAGTGTCATACATAGCGGTATGATCGAAAGCATCGGCTGCAAGTTTTTTCCTTGTTTCGGTAGTTATTCCACTATCCGACATCAGTTCGCTGATGAATAGATCGTATTGTGACGGATCGGTAAGCACAGAAATGTAATTGTAGTTTTTGGCTGAAGCTCTTATCAGAGAAGGTCCGCCAATATCTATATTTTCAATTTTGGCTTCAAGTTTAATATCGGAGCGGTTAACAACTTTTGGAAAGGGATAGAGGTTAACACATACAATGTCTATAGGTATAATATCATTTTCTTCAGCTTCTTTCAGATCTTTTCCATTATCGCGGCGCATAAGAATGCCACCGAAAACGCGCGGATGAAGAGTTTTTACCCGACCGGAAAAAATTTCAGGCGAATCAGTAAAGGAGCTTATTTCGGCGCAATCTATAAAATTTTGTTTAAGTGTTCGGGCAGTATTGCCGGTAGAAATTATTTCATACCCGGCTTTTATCAGATTTTCGGCAAATGGAACAAGTCCGCTTTTATCTGATACGCTTATTAATGCAAGTTTTTTCAATTCTTATTCCTGTGGCGCTAATGTATATAAACTCTGTTATTTTCTATTTTTATCCTGTTTTGCTCAAATAAAACAATTGTTTCAGGCAGGAGCTCATGTTCAATTCCGAGCACCAGCGCGGCGATATCGTGGGGAGTTTCTGCGTCGGAAATATCAACGGTCTTCTGGTTGACAATCAATCCGTTATCATAAACTTCATCAACAAAATGGATTGTCGCTCCCGATACTTTGCATGATTTCTCAAATACAGCTTTATGCACATTCATTCCATACATCCCTTTGCCGCCGAATGAGGGTAAAAGGGCCGGATGAATGTTGATAATTTTGTTCCTGAACTGTGAAATGAAATTGTCCGGTATCTTTTTCAGATATCCCGCGAGCACAATCAAATCGGTATCTGAGTCTAATAGTATTTCTGCCAGTTCTTCATAGGTAACATACCCGTTGGCAGGATTATTCCTGATAAAATAGCAGGGAATATCTTCGTTACGGGCAAATTCTATCGCTCCACATTCTTTACTGTTGCTGATGACAGCTTCAATCCGGATATTTTTATCGCTTCCGCAAAGCTTTTTCCAGATTGATTTCAGATTAGAACCCCGACCTGATACAAATACAGCTAATTTAAACATATACAGTCATTTTTAAGCTAATAAATTTATTGAAAAGAGGAGGAATAATCAATTTTCAGAACCCGCATTCTTTCCTAATTTTATTAATTTTTCCGGGCAGAATAAATTCGTTATAATCTTCATCGTTATCCCCGGCTGTTTCAACCATTTCGAGGGCTTTTTGTTTCAGATTCAGTTTAAGGAAAATTGTTGCCTTCATCAGATGAACCAGGGTATGGTATTCCTGACTTTTTCCGGCTGAGCCAAGCTGATCCAAAGCTCCGTTAAAATCATTGCCGATCAATTTTATTCTCGCATTAATAATTGCTCCCAGGTCGGACCCGGAAACCGGGGAGTCTTCTTCTGCCAGGGAGGATATATTATCGGAGAAGGAAGAATCGTTATGAAAAAATGTAATATTCTGTAATTTCAGTATAAGTCTGGCGGTTTCGTCCATTCCTTTATTAAACAGCCGGGCTCCGGTTTCCACCGCATACTGATCTTCAGGGAGTTCAATGTTGCCGTTATCGACAAGGATAAGGTGTTTTCTGGCCTGACTGTCATCCCCGAGCATAAAAAAACATTGAGCTATCCGTAAATTCGCTATTCCGGTAAAACTCAGATTAGTGGTATTTTTAAAAAAGGATTTATAACAGGCTACAGCTTTTTCAAATTGATTTTGCCTGAAAAAAATATCACCCAGTGTAAACCATGCGTAAGCTTTCGTCTGGGGAAGATGTTTATTTTTTGAATCCAATATTTTTCTAAGGTTTTTTTCAGCGCCGGAAAAATCAAATTTTCTGAAGCGGACAATGGCCAACTGGTAACGAAACATCTGGTTGTCCGGGAATTTATCGGTAATATTCTGAAGAAAAATTTCAGCGCTGTCATTTTCAGCGAGGTAGTCGGAGTAGATTTTACCGGCGTAAAAAAGGGTTTCGGTAATATCTGTCCCTCCCGTTTCAATACCCTTTAAGAGCAGTGATAACCCTTCGTCAGGATCAGCGTCCAGGCCTGTTATTCCGGAAAAAAATTTGACCATGCCGGGCAGTGAATCCATGCTGTATTTCATTAGCCCCAGTCCCAGGTAGGGACCCGCGAAACCAGCGTTGTCCTCAATTAAATCTTCGAATTCGGAAACAGCCTCTCTGGCATTCAGATACGCGCCGAAAAATGCGCCGTTATAACCTTTCATAGCGGCCATCTGCATATAAAGCCTGCCATAAAAGTAGCGGTATTTTAATGTCAGGTCAGTTTTTTTTTCGAATAATTCAATTGCTTCGCGCGCGTTTGAGTTGAATAAATCGGCGAAATATTCATCCTGTGAGCCAAAAAAGAGCCATTGATAAATGCGGGCTTTAGAACAATAGAGAGCAGGATCTTCCGGATATTGCAAAATAAGGCTGTCTAATAAATTGAGAGCCTGATCGAAACGGGAGCTAAAAAAAAGATAATCACCTTTTTCAAGAAGCGAGTCGGGAGTTCCGGCTCTGCTGATAGTAAGAGGAACAAATATCAGTAGAAAAAGCCGGTTCATCCTTCGGTTTCATTCCTTCCCGAAAATTCTACCGCTGCCCTGACAAATTCACGGAAAAGCGGGTGAGCTTTTGTTGCCCTGGATTTTAATTCGGGATGAAACTGGCAGCCGACAAACCAGGGATGATCGGGAAGTTCAATAATTTCCACAAGGTCTTTGTCGGGGTATATTCCGCTAATTATTAATCCGTTTTCTTCAAGAACAGATCTGAATTCATTATTGACTTCATAACGGTGCCTGTGTCTTTCGGAAATTTCTTTCGATTTATAGGCCGCGCGGGCTTTTGAGCCCTCCTTAAGAGCGCAGCGGTAAGCTCCCAGCCGCATAGTCGCTCCTTTATCCTTAATGTTTTTTTGTTCAGGCATAAGATCGATAACAGAAAATTCGTTTTGAAGAAACTCAGAACTGTTGGCTTCGGGAAGATTGGCAATATTTCTGGCAAATTCTATTGTGGCGCACTGTAACCCGAGACATATTCCGAAATAGGGTATTTTATTGACGCGGGCATATCTGACAGCCTTAACCATACCTTCAATACCCCTTTCACCAAAACCACCCGGAACAAGGATGCCGGAATAAGGTTTCAGCAGTTCCTCCGGATTCACTTCACCTTCGAAAAGCTGCGAGCTGATCCAGTCAACTTTGACTTTAACATTATTTTCGGCGCCCGCATGCACAAACGCTTCCGAAATGCTTTTATAAGCGTCGAGGTAATCGGTATATTTTCCACAAACCGCGATCTTTACTTCACCTTCAGGATTCCTTACCTTTTCTACAAACTTTCTCCATTTGGAAAGAGAGATATTTATATTGGGAAGATTCAGGCTGTTTAGTACTGTCAGGTCAAGTTTTTGCTCATAAAGAGCCAGAAGCACTTCATATATAGTTGAGCAGTCATAAGCAGAAATAACATGATCGGGCTGTACATTACAAAACAGGGCAATCTTTTTCCTGATATCGGGTAGCAGTTTTTTCTTCTGACCGGCAAACCAGAACATTGGGCTGTATGCCAAGTTCGAGCAGATTTTTTACACTGTGCTGGGTTGGTTTTGTTTTCATTTCACCGGCTGATTTGATAAAAGGAACCAGGGTGACATGAATATAGATCACATTATCTCTTCCTTTTTCCAGCATCACCTGCCTTATCGCTTCCATGAAGGGAAGACTTTCAATATCGCCGACAGTGCCGCCGATTTCAACAATTATAACATCATATTTATTTGATTTGCCAAGCTTATAAATTCGTTTTTTAATTTCATCGGTTATATGGGGGATGACCTGAACAGTGGCGCCGAGGAAATCACCCTTTCTTTCTTTTGTGATGACATCATAATAGACCTGGCCCGCAGTGGTATTATTGTCCATCGACATGTCGGTGTTCAGGAACCTTTCATAATGTCCAAGGTCGAGATCAGTTTCGGCTCCGTCATCGGTAACGTAAACCTCACCATGCTGGAAAGGGCTCATGGTTCCGGGATCAACATTTATATATGGATCGAATTTAGCAATTGTAACGCTGTATCC
>CAXXGF010000022.1:0-3796 GCA_963677445.2 Melioribacteraceae bacterium
CAAAGTATATCGACAAAACATCACTTCCTGTTTATGAGGAAATGATCTATACCAGCACAAACTGGGACCTGCTTGACGGCATCGCCTCCCACCTTATCAGCCCCCTCATACTAAAGAGCCGTGAGCTTGAAAAGGAACTGGAACGATGGTCCCGCTCGCCTCACCTTTGGACCAGAAGAGCATCGATTCTGGCATTCCTTCATCATAAAGAGCAGGCAAATCTGCCGCTGCTTGAAAAACTTATACTCTCCCTTGCCGCCGATAAAGAGTTTTTTATACGGAAGGCAATCGGGTGGATATTCCGTGATATGTCATATAAACATCCCGAATGGGTCAGGAATTTTATTGATACACATGAAAATGTTCTTTCTCCATTAAGTAAAAAAGAAGGGATGAAAGCATTAAACCGAATAGAAACCAGGCAAAATAAATCTTCCTGAACCGAAAAGATACATTAATAAATGCCTGTACTGGCAGAACTGATAGGAATTGTCAAAGAAATCATCCCGGCAGAGTCAGAAGTGAAGAGTAATAAACACTTCTCTGATTTTTTAAACCCGATTTCGATGCGTAACTTATATCCGGTCAATCTTTTTAATCCCCTCAATCTTGTGCTGTACTCTTTCCGCGATCATATAAAATCCCGATGGAAATATTGCCCTGTCAAATAAGGTTAATCTGTAACTCCGGAATATTTACGTAATAAGAAAAATGGAATGAGAATTTTTGACCATTATAGTCATTTTTCAAACATTTTGCAATATGTCACAATTATAACATATGGCGTATTTACGTAATATGTTGATTTTATTAAAATACATATAATGATATAATAAACAATAAGTTATAAAAATTCTATTACGTATCCAGTTCGGAGTTGTAGGTTAATAAGGTTTAATTTTGTCGGGTGGTTACATTTGCCACTAAGGTTTAAAAAAAGTATGGTTCTTCTGATCTTTTTCATGGAATTTTGTGATCTGGTGATTTTGTTGCCTTTTTGCCTCCTCAATCCTCGAAATCAGAGGAAAATGCGGTACACTTAGTCAAATAAATTGTTAATTGCTTTTTTACCAATTTGCGTTGAATTTAATTGCTAACGGTGTAATTGTAATCCCTCTTTCGAGAAAGATAAGCAGTTCTGAGATTCGGGAACTTTTCAATTCAGTAAATCACTGCCCGGTGACAAAATTAAAATAGTTGCTTCGATTAATGATTCTGCATTTGACACATTCATACTCCTGAAGAAACTGCCCCGGAAATTTGTATTTGGCATTCTCATTCCATTTCATCTCATACGCTGAAAGTTTTCCATCCATTTCTTCAACAAGATCCACTTCTCCTCCACCATAGGTCCTCCAAAACCAGGAATTTAGAAATCTTCTTTTATGTGAATGAAATTTCATCCGTTCAATTAAAGAAAAATTTTCGAATAACAACCCGATATCATTTCTGTCTCTCATTTTATTGAATTGCAGAATAATAGCATTTCTTACACCGTTATCATAGAAATAATATTTTGATTTTTTTGTTATTTCACTTCGCAGGTTTCTTGAAAATGGGGATAATCTTTTAATAACAAAACCTTTTTCCAGCAAATCGATATACTTTATAATCGTCTTAACATCAAGCTTAATATTTGTCGCTAATTCATTAAATGATACTTCACTGCCAGCCTGAAAAGCCAATAATTTCAGAAGATTCATGATTTGATCAGCTCCCCTCAGATTTTCCAGAGAAAGAATATCTTTCAGCAGATAAGAATTAACCATTTCCACCAGAAATTCAATTTTATCTTCCCGTTTTTCCGCGAGGATCACTTCGGGATAACTTCCGAATATAAGGAAGTCATCAAGTTTTTCTTTTAACTCCCCCTTATTTAAAATCGTAAGAAGTTCAAATTGTGAAAATGGATACAACATCATCGTTCTTTTACGACCCGTCAATGGTTCGCCCGTTTGTTGCGCAAGATGAAATGATGATGACCCTGTTGCGATTACAGCAATATCGGGATTATTGTCAACAATTATTTTTAAGCCTTTTCCGATATCTTTAACCTCCTGCGCTTCATCAATAGCTATAATATCATATCCCTCAACATATTCATTCAGAAGCCTGAAATCACCGGAATTTAATATTTGCCGGGTCCGGATATTATCGCCTGAGTCAAATTTTACACGTAAATCACACCTATTTATAAAGTCTCTTAAAATGGTTGTTTTCCCGACTCTCCTGGCTCCATAAATGATAAGAACTTTACCTTTTTTAATTAAATCCTCAATTTTGACGGCTCTTTCAATCATATTCCTGATATTCTCTTATTTTTATGGATTTCTATTCCATAAATTAGTCTAAATTTATGGAATTAGCAAAAAAAGGCTCTTAAAAACCTTATTTTTTGTTTTTAACCTTAGTAGCAATGGCAGGCCCTCAAAATTTGAACCTAATTGCCTTTTTAACCGGAACATTATTTCCCTCGGATTTCGCTGACGGACCCGGAAAAAACAGGGTTACCAGGATAAGAATGATGGTCAGGATGTTTAAATAAAATAAAAAACCGGGTCATCTTGTAATTATCAATTGTCAATTATCCATTAACTGACTATCCACTTCCGGCTCAGCCGGCTTATGATTACGATGTTTTCTTCAACAATTTGGCCGGTTTATAAGATAAGTAAAACAAACGTAAACATACACAAGCGGTTCCCTGGTCAGAAGAAACGGAATTGAGTAAGGCGCCCTCTTACATGAAATTTATCTGCAGCTATTTTATTGGATTTCCTCGACAACAATTTTAGAACCGGAAACTTTTGTAACCTTCACCGGTGTGTTTCTGGTGATAAACTCCCCATCAGTTACCACATCCACCCGTTTGCCATCGATTATAGCGGCGCCGGCAGGTCGCAGATCTGTAAGCGCTTTGCCGGTATGCCCGACCATCATTGGAAAATCAGGGCTGTATGATGAATATCCCGAAGTAGAATTAACATTATCGGCGAGTATAAGTTTATTCCACATATTTGTTTTCGGCAAAAACTTAAGTAGAAAATAAATTATTACAAGTGTAACAATTAATGTTAGCGCCATTTGAATTATAACCGCTGAAATCATATCAAAATCAATAAACCGGAAATCGGAAAGAAGCCCAAGGAATAACCCGGCGAACATCAGAAGAATACCTCCTATTCCAAATATTCCGAAACCGGGAATAACAAAAATCTCCAGTATAAGCAATATCGCACCCGCTACAAATAAAATAATTTCGATTACTGAAGCAAGCTCAAGAATGTAATGCGCTCCGAAAAATAGAGCCAGCGCGATAACAGCCGCCGTTCCCGGCAGTCCCCATCCGGGTGATTTAATTTCAGTAAACATACCTATCATACCAATCATCATAAGCAGCGATGATATTACAGGATGACTGAGAAATCGTACGACACTCTCGGCCCAGTTCTCATTATTTTTAACAATATCAGCCTTTTCCAGATTAAAAGCGGCAAGCACTTCATTAATTGAATTTAGAGTAGTATCCGCGATTCCATATTTTTTTGCTTCGGTGGTAGTGAGGGTAATAAGCTGGGTGCTGTCAACAAGTCCCTCCACAACAACCCTCTCATCAACCATTCCTTCGGCTATATCGGTCCTCCTGCCATTTTTTTCAGCGGTTGCCCGCATCTCGGAACGCATATAAGATTGATATTTTTCCGGCACCTTCTTCCCCTGTCCGTCAACAACAGTTGAGGCCCCTATTGAAGCGCCCGGCACCATAACAATTTTATTACAGGAAAGTGATATTAAA
>CAXXGF010000023.1:0-55516 GCA_963677445.2 Melioribacteraceae bacterium
GTTACAGGACAAATGATGTTATCAGGGTAAAATCAGTTGCCCCCTCGGGTGAATTTGAAAGGGGATTTCGTTTTGAAGTTGTCGGCAGATCAGATGATATGTTTGTTGTCAAAGGGGTGAATGTTTTCGCGAACGCTATCAGCTCGATAATTTCCGAACGGCTTGATGTTCTTACCGGTCAGCATCAGATCCATATTAACAAAACTGATCCGGTTGATAAGGTGAAAATCAGAATCGAAAAAAATAAAAATATTGTTCTCCCCTCCAACTTTGAAATATTTCTGGCCGGAGAATTTAAAGACAGATTAAACATATCGCCGGTTATAGAAATTCTGCAGGAAGGAGAGCTTCCGAGGACTGAAGGAAAAACAAAAAAACTTTTCCGAAGTCTTTAGTGGAAAAAAGTTAATTCATCAGGTTTTTTAATAAAAACGGGTGTAAAATGTTTAAATTAGCTACAAACTCGGTATTGGCGAGCGAAATCGCTGAATATCTTGGCAGAGAATTTCACGGCGAAGATATAGTGATTTACTGGCCAAGCAGTCCGGAGAGTGTTTCGGACAATTCATTGTTTTATTCAGTGGATGTAAAAAAAATACCTATTGAAAAAATCGAAGGTAAAGAAGAGGTTCTTGCGCTTCTTGATGCCGATCCGGGAGAGGATTTCCCGGCGGATTATATTATCTCTGAAAATCCTGAACTTGATTTTATAAAGGTAGTCGATAAGTTTTTCTCGGCGAGCATAACACCGGTTATTCATGACAAGGCAGTTATTGAAAGCGGAGCCAGGATAGGTGAAAATGTCAGCGTTTATGCCGGCGCGTATATAGGGCCCGATGTAGAAATAGGGGATAACACGGTAATATCGCAGAATGTTGTGATAACAGGCAATGTAAGAATAGGTGAAAATTGTGTTATTAAAGCCAACGCTACCATTGGAAGTGAAATATTTAATTTCGCGAAAAGTGAAGAGGAATGGGCGCAGTTTCCACAGGTTGGAAAAATCATTATTGAAGATAATGTATGGATTGGAGCGAACAGCACAGTTGAAAAAGGCACCTTGACTGATACTTTTATCGGTCATGGCGCAAAGATCGATGATCTGGTTCAGATTGGCAGCGGAGCATCAATTGGTGAAAATGTGATAATCGCTGCCGGCACAATTCTCAGCAAAAATATTCATGTTGATAAGAATGCCTGGATATCGACCAATGTTTCTGTCAGGGATGATATTATTATAGGTAAGGATTCTGTAATTGGCATGGGATCGGTAGTAATTGGAAATGTTAACCCGGGAACTACTGTTGCCGGAAATCCTGCCAAAATTTTGGAAAAGAAATAAAACCGGGAGAATAAAATGGCTGGCGCAAAAGATAGTATTTTTAAAGAAAAAATTACTCCCTTTATCAGGGAACAGATGGCCGACATCGAAAAAATTCAGGGAAAAGATTCATCTGATTACAGAGCTCTTGAGCTTCAGTATGTGAAATCTGATCTGGAAGATAAAATCGTTGATTCCGACAGAAGAAGACATTATGAGTCGGAAGTTATAGTAGAATTCGAAGGACAAGTCCTTAAAGGAGTTGAAAGGCTCTACAGAAGATCAATACTGATCGAACCATCTTCCGTATGCGCGGCGCATTGCCGCTGGTGCCTCAGAGGTCAGTATCCTTTGTTTTCACTGAAGGAAGAGGAGATTCTCGCTTTTGCCCGTTATTGCGGAAGCGACGCGGTTAAAGATGATCTCAGGGAAATACTTATTACCGGCGGCGATCCCCTTATGGTTCCCAAGAGACTTCAGCAGATCTTTGATAATGTGAAAAAATATGCTCCGAATATTGAGATATTCCGTATTGGAACAAGAGTTCCGGTTCAGGACCCCGACAGGGTAAATAATGAACTTATGGATATTATAAAATCGGCAGCTCCGATTAAAGTTGAGATAGCGACTCATATTAACAGTCCCGCGGAGCTCACACCCAAGGTTAAAGATGCATACGCGCGTCTTTATGAAGACGTATTTAAAATATATGACCAGACTGTTCTCCTGAAAGGAGTAAATGATGAAATTGACATTCTCGCTCACCTTTATGATGAATTCAGATATATGGGAATAGAAGCTCATTACCTTTTCCATTGCATACCGATGAGAGGAATGTCGCATCACAGAACTACCGTAAAAAAAGGTTTGGACCTGATTGCAGAGCTCACCAGCTCCGGCGCTTTTTCAGGCAGGGCAAAACCGATGTATACTTTAATGACCGACCTGGGCAAAATAACACTCTACCAGGGTACAATTGTTGACCGCAATGAAAAGAACGAACTTCTTATTCAGTCGAGATATACAGTGGAAAATTTCAAAAAACGTAATCCTTCCTGGAAGAAACCTGAAGCTGCCCTCGTGGATGAGAATGGTTATCTGCAGGTATGGTATCCTGATGGAAATGATGAATAAGCAAAACATTGAAAGTTAATGCCACAGAGATTGGATACTGATGAAAATATTTATTGATGGTCAATATTATGAAGAAAAGGAAGCCAAAATCCCTATTCTGGATCACGGCTTCCTTTATGGTAATGGTGTTTTTACCACTATAACAACATTTAACGGGATTCCTCTTTTTCTTGATGATCATGTCGGCCGGTTATTTGAATCGGCCGGGATTATTGGCATCCCGGTAAGATGGTCCCGTGAGGATGTTAAGAAATGGACAAAAAATACCTATAATATCAACCGACCCGAAATCGGTGAAGCCCGAATAAGAATCAATATTTCACGAGGCGCGGGGCCTGATATTAATATTGAAGGGAATGAGAAATGTGTTCCTTCTTTAAGTATTATCGTTTCTGCTTTGCCAAATCATTCGGCCAAATCCTATAATGACGGCATTGAAATGGTAACGGTTAATCTTGAAAGAGTATTCCCAAAAGCGAAGAATTTTAACTTCCTTCCCAGTATTATTGCTCTCAAAGAGGCAAAAAGTAAAGGGTTTTACGATGCTTTGCTCGTTGACAGGGAAGGTTATGTAACTGAAGCTACCACCGGAAATCTCTTTTTCTACAAGAATAACACATTATATACGACCTCTTCACGCATTCTTGAGGGTGTGACAATGAGACACATTGTTAATACCGCCCGGAAAAGCGGAATCAGAGTAATCAAAAAGATGTTTTCACTCGGAGAACTTATCACCGCGGATGAAGCGTTTTTGTCGGGCACGACCAAAATTATCCTTCCTGTTAAATCGGTAAACAAAAAGCAGATTGGCCGCGATGGTAATCATGTTCTTACAAATAAACTTAAAGTAAATTTCCAGCAGTATATATTAAAAGCTGTATCGGAGAATGGTGAAAATGATTAGTAAGGATTTTAATAAATTTTTTTCTGATAAACAGTTTAATTCTTTCAAAGACTTACTCGAAAAACAGTTATTCAGAATCGCGGAGCTGAGCAGCTTCTATAAAAACAAGTTCCGTTTTGCCGGATTTGACGCCAAAGAGGGGCTCGGTGAGTTTTCTTTGCTTCCCCTGACAGATAAAAATGAGCTGCTAAAAGATCAGAACGCGACTGCTCCGTTCGGCACAAATCTTTGTGTTGAGGATTCGGAAATCAGAAGAATCCATAAAACCTGGGGAACATCGATACAGCCCCTTTATATACTTCACACAGAACATGATTTGGAGGAGATATATTCCATTGGCAGTGAATGCTTCAGGACTGCCGGAATCGGAGAAGATCACAGGGTTATTCACTGTCTCAATTACAATATGTGGAGCGGAGGGGTGACTGATCATCTCTCAATCGAAAGAACCGGAGCCTCGGTTATTCCTTACGGAGTCGGCAAATCCAAAAAGCTGATTGATGTGATCAATGAGCTGAATATAAACGCGATTTCAGCTTCGACTACATATATGGAAAAACTGGAACAGACTATCAGGGCTGAATTCAGCTTTGATCCTTCCGAACTCGGATTAAAAATGGGATTATTGGGAACTGACACCGGGCTTCAAAAATCGGAAGTCAGGGAAAATATTGAAAAAACCTGGGGAATTGACGCCGTATTTTCCAATTTCGGAGTTGCGGAGGTAATGTCGGTTTTCGGCTCTGAAAGCCTGAAGAAACAGGGATTGAATTTCATCGCGGGGGACAGCCTCTATCCTGAAATAATCAATCCGATAAGTTTAAAACCTTTGCCGATAGAGAAAGGCGCTTCGGGAGAGCTGGTATTAACCAGTCTGAAGAAAGAAGCGCAGCCTTTGCTCAGATACAGGACCAAATTTCTTATTGAAATAATTGGTGAGGCGGATACAAAATCGGGGATGTTCCGCTTTAATGTAACCGGACGCAGCGATGATGTGCTGGTTGTAAAGGGATTGGAGATTTACCCGGAGCAGATAAGAACTCTTATAAATAATCATCCTGATATATTGACCGGCAATTTCCAGGTATTGCTGGAGGAACCACCGCCGCTTGATGAACTTTACCTGCTTGTTGAAGTGGCAGACGGGGTTTCACTCGCTGAAAAAGCTGATATAAAAGTGCAGCTCCGAAAAGAATTCAGGGAGCTTTATTCAATTCATCCGGTTGTGGATTTTCTGGATGAAGGTGAGCTTACTGAGGATATTAAGAAATCTGGCGTAATAAAAAAACTCTACTGAGTTTCCTGAATATGAAAAAATCGAAAGTATTTGTCGGGGTCGCGAATATTGCCGGCACAGCGATGCATGTGGCCAACGCTTTAAGAATGGCGGGATATGAAGCTTCTTCCTATGCCGATTCATCCCACGCGTATGGTTACGGCTCAGACAGGGAATATTACAGCTTTAAGATTTCCCCCAAAATGAAATTGAAAAAGCTTTTCAGGCTGTTTCTCATTGAACCGCTGAATGCTATTCTTTATTCTTTTTATTTTATTTCGGCTCTCTTGCGTTACGATACATTTATTTTTATTTCTGTTTATACCTTTTTCAAAAATCATATTGATCTTCCCATACTGAAGTTTTTTGGAAAAAAAGTATCCTTCATCTTTGTCGGATGTCCCGAAATGGACCCGAATGATCCGATAAATAATGATGGGGAAATAGAATGCGCGATATGCAAAGATGAGGACCTGCAGAAATATTGTTTATGCGACCAGCCGCAAAAAAAGGGAGCCCTGGTAAGGAAGACAGAATCTTACGCCGATACTATCTTCAGTATCAAAGTTTCGGATGGTTTTTTAAATCATCCTGAGAAAACCTTGCCATTTTATGTTATCAGCAAACCTGCCCCCGGTGATGGTATGCTGGATAAGTATAAAAATACCGAAAAAATTAAAATAGCTCATTTTCCTTCAAATACCCTGCTCAAGGGAACAAAAACAGTTCTGGAAGCAATTGAGAAGATTAAAGATAAATATGGCGACCGGGTTGAATTTATTATGGAGAGGATGCCCAATAGTGAGCTATTGAAAAAACTTGAGGAAATACATATTCTTATTGATCAGTTTCACGCGATTCACGGGCTGTTATCAGTTGAAGCAATGTCAAGGGGATGTGTTGTAATTGCCCGTCTTGGGAAATGGTTTGTTGAGGAGAGGCCGGAAATACCAATTGTAAATTCATCGCAGGATGAACTGGAGAAAAATCTGATAAAATTAATTGATGAACGTATTCATCTGAAGTCAATCGGAGAAAAATCAATAGAGTACTATAATAAATATCACCATCCCAAAGCCGTTGGAAAATACCTTGGTGAAACATTAAATCTTGTCGGGGAATAACTCTTTATGTGTGGAATTTTTGGAATAATTTCCAATGAGAACATTGATAACAGAAAATTAGCGGGTGTAAGCGAATCAATCAGGCATCGCGGCCCCGATGATGAAGGTTTTCTTCTGATTAATGAAACTGAGAAGGTTTCGGCAGGAGGGAATGATACAATAAAAGAATTGAACATTCCGCCGGTAAATACAATTGAAGGCGGATTTAAAGGTTGCCTGATACATCGCAGGCTTTCAATTATAGACCTGACTCCATCCGGACATCAGCCAATGCCTTACGCGGATGAAAGATACTGGCTGATCTTTAACGGCGAGGTGTATAATTATATAGAAATAAGGGAGGAATTAAAAGCAAAAGGTCACAACTTCCGTTCAACCTCCGACGGGGAAGTTATTCTCGCGGCATACGCTGAATGGGGCCCCGATTGTGTGAAAAGGTTTAACGGAATGTGGGCATTCGCCATTTATGATTATAATGACAAATCTCTCTTTGTCAGCCGTGACAGATTTGGAATTAAACCTCTTTATTATTATCACCACGACGGCCTTTTCCTTTTCGCTTCTGAATTGAAGGCGCTTAAAAGTTACCTCGGTGACAGGCTTTCACTGAATAAAGAAATTATCGGTCTTTTTGCGATGAATGAAATTTCTGTTTATGGCGACAGCGACCGCTCCACATTTAATGAGGTTAAAACTTTACCGGCAGGACACAGTCTGATATACAGAAATGACCAGGTGAATCTGCGGCGCTACTGGAAACTTGAAACAGGTGACAGTTCTTTAAGTTTTGAAGAACATGTAATAAAAATCAGGGAAACTTTCGAGGATGCCATAAGGCTTCGGTTAAGGAGTGATGTTGAAGTCGGGTCATGCCTGAGCGGTGGGATTGATTCAAGCAGTATAGTTTCAATGGGTTCAGCAAAACTTAATAAGAAATTCAATACTTTCTCGGCAGTTTGGCCCGGCGCGAGATGTGATGAATCCGACTTTGTTGATATTGTCAATAAGAAATTTGAATGCATTCCCAATAAATTTACTCCTGATCTGACCAATTTTTCAGAACTTATGAAAAAAGTGACCTGGCATCAGGAAATACCTGTCGCGGGAAGCAGCATTCTTGCCCAGTGGTTTGTTATGGAAAGGGCGGCAAAAAAAGGAATTAAAGTTCTCCTGGATGGCCAGGGCGCCGATGAAGTGCTGGGAGGATATCCCCATTATGTTGTTGTTTACCTGAATGAGCTGTTCTACAAAATGCAATGGAGAGAGCTGCTCAGGAATAAAAAATCGCTGTTGGAAAAAGGTTTTGGCGCTAAACGGTTTATACGTTATCAGTTAAACCGCTTTAAAAAGATCAGCAGGTTATCATTGCCGGTCAATGAGGAATTCCATTTTTCGCGGGGTAGTTTTTTCAACCGTCTGTTTACCTCGAATAACCTTGCTGATTATCTCAGAGAGGAGATAGAGGTGATTAATTTGCCTTCACTTCTTCATTTTGAAGACAGGAACAGCATGGCTCATTCAGTTGAATCGAGAGTGCCATACCTTGACTACAGGCTGGTCGAGCTCGCGTTCAAAATTCCGGCCTCTCACAAAATAAAGGGAAGCCTGACGAAAGTTCTTTTGCGTGAGGCCATGAAAGGAATTATTCCTGATGAAATTTTTAACAGAAAAGATAAAGTAGGTTTTGAAACTCCGGTTGAGGCTGAATACTTCAGGAAAGGTTCTAAATTTTATAAAGAAGCATTCGATTTTATCAGGGAGTCATCGCTGGTAAAAGATAAAATAGTGGATGCTGAAAAAATAAATTCAGGTAATCTTCTCGCGGCCTGGTCTCTCGCGGTTTTTCTAAATATGTGGTCCTGATTTGGGTATTCTAAAAGAGTTTTCAAAAGATACAATAATCTACGGTCTGGGCAACGGGCTGAAAAAGTTTATCGGCTTTTTTCTGCTGCCTTTTTACACCAGGGCTCTTACCCCTGAGGACTATGGTATTCTTGATACCCTGACAACATTTTCAATGTTTGTTTCATCATTCCTTAATATAGGGATTGATTCAGCCTCGGGATTCTATTTTTTCAAAGCTAAAGATCAGGAGGAGAAAGGAAAGGTTCTCTTCACTGTTTTTATCTTACGGCTTGTTACAGTTGTTCCATCACTGATACTGGCTTATTTTTCTGACAAAATTTCTATCCAGCTTTTCGGAACGGATGAATATACCTGGATAGTATTTATCAGCTGTATTGTTTTTCCGGTTAATCTCCTGATGAGTGAGCAGTCACATGTTTACCGATTCACCAGGGAACCTATGAGGTACAATATAATTACCATTATGAAATCGCTGGTAAATATTGGCCTTGGTATTACCCTGGTGGTGGGATTAAAATATGGTGTGATTGGCGCGCAGCTCGCGACTCTGACGAGCAGCCTTGTTGTTGTTGTTTTTTCTTTCGTTAGTTTTACAAGGAAAATATACACTTATCAATTCAGTTTTTACTGGATGAAAAAACTGCTGAAATTTGGTTTCCCGCTTTTATGGGCAGGCCTTGCCGCCTGGGTATACCAGGTTTCCGACAGGTTTTTCCTCCTTCATTATTCCGAGTTGACAGATATGGGTTATTACGCTATCGGCACTACCTTTTCCCAGCCGATAATGCTAGTGAATATGGCCATACAAATGAGTTATGGAGTTCTGTTTTTTTCAATATATCACGATGAAGAAGATCCTCTTAAGCCAAAATCAAAAAAAATGGCAGTGGATATTTTTAACCTTTACCTGGTTGTAACGATTTCCATCGCGAGTGTGTTATCAATATTCGGACCTGAAGTAATCGGACTTGCCGCCACCGATAAATTTCTTCCCGGGGCGCTGGTTGTGCCTCTGCTCGCTTTTTCAAATATATCGGGGCAGGCAATTCAGCTTACAGGAGTGGGTATTTCAATTGCCGAAAAGACATGGCACGACGCGTGGCCCACTTTTGTCACCGCCGCGTTAAATATTGGTCTTAACTTTATTCTTATTCCGGTATATGGTTTTGTTGGAGCGGGAATTTCGACGGTTATATCATATACCTGCTACTGGATGATGATATACTTTGTTTCGCAGCATTTTTTCAGAATCAATTATCCCTTTATCAGGATAATGTCCTATCTGATGATTGTTTTCGCGGTTTCGGTCGCTGTTCCTTTCGCCCAGCTTCAGTGGAATCTGGATATAGATTTTATAATAAAAATCCCGGTTTTTCTTTTCGCCCTTTCTGTGCCATTTATTATAAGGCTATATTCGGTTTCAGATATAAAAAGATTTTATTACACCATTAAAAAGCGAATCTGATGTTAATACTGCTTGGTATACTTTTTCTTTTTGTCCTGATCTATTCCTTCAGGCACCCCGATTTTTTCTATTGGCTGTTCCTGACGTTTCTTTTTGATCCGGGTGGTTATCTTTTTGCATATTTTAATAAATCGCAGCTCTCAGGTTTTACGTATGTCGATATATTTATTGTCCTTGCGTTTATTCCACTTTTATCCAATAAGGTAAATATAAGGGAAGCTTTTGAGGATATCGAGTTCAGAAGAATATTTTACTTTTTGCTCTTTTTTTCAGTCTATTATATCTTTATCGCTGGTTTTATAGTGCCCATGCACGACTTAAACTACACTCTCAGATATGTTATAGTCAGGGAACGGGAAGCTGTTTTTGGTTTTCTTCTTATTCTTCCGACATATATATTCGCTAAACGAAACCTGAAATATTTCTATTATTTTATCGTAATTACAAGCGCTCTTACAATTGTATTATTCCTTCTGACCACACTGGGAGGTTTGGAACTTATTCCTATCGATCTCGCTGAACGATATAAAAAGACCGGTATAATGAGAGTTGGCTTATTCAGTTATGGATTTATGGAACTGACAATAACGATCAGTCTCATTGTTCTTTATCTCAAAATGCGTATAAAGATGAAATACCTGGTCTTTTTTGCCGCAATTTTCACTCTTTTAATGTTGCTATTGACATTAACGAAGACTTATCTGCTTACTCAGACACTTACAATCGTAATAACCATTTTTCTAATTGCGATATTTTTCAGGATAAGTAAGAAGAGTTTAATCATTAAGTTTTTGCTGCCGGTTATTATCCTTCTTGGCCTTATCAGAATTACATTCCCGAACTATCTTGATTACGGAGCCAGGGGATTTTCAGATATTGCCAGCCTTGTCTCGGGTGAAAAATATTCCTATGGAAGAGAGGAGGGAAGGTTAAGAAATCTTGCCACTCATCTTGACGCGATTGAACGTTATCCGGTTTTTGGCAGCGGTTTGAAAACTACCCGTCACTGGAATGACGAGTTCAGAGATTATGATGTAACCGACCTGCCTCTGACAGGTCATCTGATGAGGTTTGGTTTTGTGGGAATAGCCATTTATTCCATTTATTATTTCTTTCTTATCAGAATTGTCTTCAGGCTCATTTCTTTTATGCGGAAGAATATGTTCAGGGAATTTTATGAGGCAAATCAAATTGAATTGATTTTTGTTGTTATCGCGCTAATATACTTTATAGTTAAATTCCTGAATTTTATGAACCTCTATATAGAACTTACCACCGGTGGTTTTGCTGTCGCGTTCTACGCGGGGCTGATGATGGCAACAGCTAAAAGAATGGACAACTGGCTTACTGAATACAAAAGAATGGAGAGTGAAAAACAGAAACAAAATGAGGTGTCGGTGTCAGATCAACAAATTCAATCTGCCGGAGAAATATGAAAAGAGTATTGGTTCTGGGAGCAAGCGGGATGCTCGGCTCCATGGTTTATGAATATATGCTGAATAATAGTGAATACGAAACTGCGGGAACAGTAAGGAATTTTAATGATTTACCTGATTTTGGTAACAGGGGCAGACTTTTTAATTTTGATGCCGCTGAAAAGGTCGAAGAATCTTTAAAAAATATTATAGAGGAATTCAATCCGGATTATATTATCAACTGTATTGGCATCATAAATGTATTTTGCAGAGATAATGATATGGCCGGAGTTGAAAATGCTATCAGGGTTAATTCTCTGATGCCTCACAAAATAAAGAATCTGCTGGATCAGTACCCGGAATTAAAAGTTATTCAGATTGCCACTGACTGTGTTTACAGCGGAAAGGGAGGAAAGTATAACGAAAATTCAACATTTGATCCATATGATGTTTACGGCAGTTCTAAAAGACTGGGCGAAGTTATTCACAGAAATTTTCTCAACATAAGATGCTCAATTATCGGTCCGGAATATAAAAATAAAGTCAGTTTGCTCGAGTGGTTTTTAAGCAACCCGGATCATACCGATCTTAAGGGATTCGATCACCATTACTGGAATGGAGTTACAACTCTTCAGTTTGCTGAGTACTGCGCAGAAATTATTGATGAAAATAAATTCGATAAACTTCGTAAGTTGAATCATGTACTACATTATCTGCCAAATGAGACCGTAAGTAAATACAGGCTCCTCCATATCTTTGATGATGTATTTGAGAGGAAACACAATATAGAACGGGTCTATGATGAAAAAAATAAAGTTGACCGTACATTGTCATCAGTTTATTTGGACCAGGGAAGAAAAAGTATGAAGGATGCGGTTGAAGAATTAAAAAGTTATATAAAAAACTCGAATCTTTTTACATTATAATCATCACGAGGTAACTGATGTATAAAAGAATATTAATTTTGGCGCCTCATACTGACGATGGTGAACTTGGTTGCGGCGGCTCAATAAATAAATTTGTTGAAATGGGCAGCGATGTGTTCTGCGCCGCTTTTTCAATTGCCGAAGAATCGGTTCCGGCCGGGTTTCCTAAGGATATTCTGGCAACCGAATATAAAAACGCTATGGGTGTACTTGGCCTGAAGGATGAAAATATTCTGACCTACAGGTTCAAAGTAAGAAATTTTCCACAGTATCGTCAGGATATTCTGGAAGAAATAATTGTACTGAGAGACCAGATAAAACCTGATTTAATAATAGTACCTTCGAAAAATGATATTCACCAGGATCACCAGGTAATTGCCAACGAAGGTTTAAGAGCATTTAAAAAAATCACAATTCTTGGTTATGAACTGCCCTGGAACAATATAATTTTTGAAACCAGAAGTTTTATAAAACTGGAAAAAAGGCATATCGAGAAAAAAATAGAGGCTCTTCATTGTTATGATACCCAGAAAGAACGATCCTACTGGAATAAGGAGTTTATCTGGGGGCTTGCCAAAACAAGGGGAACCCAGTTTGAAAATGAATATGCCGAAGCGTTTGAAGTAATGCGCCTTGTGCTCGCGTAAATAATCTGTATTATCTTATGAAGGAAAAGATGATAACCAGTACCGATATTGAAAAAAGTCTGAACCTGAGCAGTTTAAATAAGCAGGATTTTGAAATAAAAGCTCCTGTTCCGCTCGATGACATTGAATCAGGAACTATCAGCTTCATGAAAAAAGTTTCTGATGACACAATCAGGATGTTATCGGAAAAACCGGCGGACATACTTATTATTTCCGATGAAAGTGAGAAAAAGAATCTGGAAGGATTAAAACAGATGTTTCTGTTTTCTCAAAATCCGCGGCTTGATTTTGCCAGGATGATGCAGGAATATTTCTATGAAGACAAATGGGAAGGAAAGCCGGCTATTCATCCGTCCGCGGTGGTTGATCCCGAAGCCAGGATAGCGGAAGGAGTTAAGATCGGCCGGAACTGTATCATAGAAAAGTGCTCCATCGGTGAAGGTTCAATAATTCATGATAATGTGATTATCCATGATAAATCACGCCTTGGTAAGAATGTGCAGATCTATTCGGGATGCCAGATAGGCACCGTTGATTTTGGTTACATTCCCCTGGAAGAGGAGAATGTATTTTTCCCTCAGATTGGGGGAGTTGTTCTGGAAGATGACGTAGAGGTTTTTCCCATGACAGCAATTGGCAGGGGAACACTGGGAGATACTATTATAAAAAAAGGTGTAAAAATAGATCATCTCTGCCAGATTCCTCATAATTCTGTTGTTGGTGAATTTACTATTATTACAGCCGGGGTTGTTCTGGCAGGAGGTTCAAAAATTGGACGAAACTGCTGGATCGGTTGTAACGCGGTTATGAAAAATAAAACATCAATCGGAAATAATGTAGTTATCGGAATGGGAGCGGTTGTTACCAAATCATTCGGTGATGATCTGGTTGTAGCCGGCAACCCGGCCCGAATCCTCAGGGAGAATAAATAATATTTCTATGGAAAAAAATAAAGCAATTCTTCTTATCAACCTGATGGGTGTTATCGGGGGAGCGCCAAAAAGATATGTGGCCCTCTTTAATTATCTTCGCGAATCACATCCAGAATATTACCTGATAATCAATAAGCCTCTTTTTGATACATTTCACGAAAACGGGCTGCTTGAGAATAGCGATAGAATTCTAATCCTTCCCTTAGGGAAAAAAACGGTTTATTCCACCGGTAAAAAATCTTCGGGTGGAAAAACTAATCCGATGAAAGTAAAACCAAAAATTAAAATTGCGGGAAAAATAAAATATTTTCTTAAACTTTTTCTGCAATGGACAAAATTTGCCAGGCAGTATTCAAAACTTCAGAAAAAATATAAGTTTTCTCTTATATATTCAGTATATACCGGGGGAATGTGGGTATGGCCTCTCAAATTTCTCCATGGCTTTAAATTAATTTACAGCTTTAATGACGCGAGCTGCGGAGAGGTGAGTAAAAAATTTCCCGATTTTTTTGTGTCAGAGTACTGGCCTTCAAAATATGCCGACAAAGTTGATTTTCTGAGCGCTGATATTGTAAAAAAACTTGCTGAAAAAGGACTTTCTTTGCCCGAAAGCAGAGTGGGTGTAACGACAAACAGCTTTATTTTCTACGATAAATTTTATGCCGAAAGACCAAAAGAGAATACCGTTGTTTTTCTCGCGAGGCTTGAGAAGGGAAAAAACGCGGGAATGCTGCTCAAAGCGGCGAAAATTCTTCAGGATAAAAATGAGCTGCCCGGCATAAAAATATTTATCCTCGGGGATGGTCCCGAAAGACCGGCCCTGCTTGAATACGCTGAGGAAAATGCACTGAAAAATGTTGAGCTTCCCGGTGTTGTTTATACTCCCTGGGAATACCTGCGTAAATCGAGAGTATTTATTTCGGTTCAGGATGACAATAACTATCCGAGCCAGTCACTTCTTGAGGCAATGGCCTGCGAAAACGCGATTATTGCCACCGATGTGGGTGAAACAAGAATGCTTGTGGAGGAGGATAATGGTATTCTGATTGGATACAGTGAGCAGGAACTGGCCGACGCCCTGGTTGAACTATTTAACAATCCTGAAAAGATGGATAAAATGGGCGCCCTGTCAAGAAAAAAAGCTACAGAAAATCATACGATTGAAAAATTTGCCGAATATTTTTTCAGTATTACCCGGATATAAAAATGCTCCCTAAAATTGCGATTCTCCTGGTAGTTACCAATGAAGCGAAACATATTCCCTCTTTTTTTTCTCATCTGAAATCACAGACTTATGAGGGAGAAATTTCGGTTTACATTCTGGATAATAACAGTTCCGATAATTCACTGGAACTTGTTATGGAGAATTGGCCGGAGGCTGATATTACACTGGAAAGAAGTAATGTCGGGTTTGCGAGGGGAAACAATATAATCGCTAAAAAAGCTTTTGCCGATGGCGCCGACTATATCTTCGTGCTGAATCCCGATGTTGAGCTTGATCCCGAATGTATAAAGATTCTTGTGGAGCTTGGTGAGAGTGATCCGAAAACAGGGATTGTATCGCCTGTGCTTTTTTGGGGGAATGAGTTAAAGGATGAAGAAAAAATACAACACTTCGGTAAAAATATAAATTTCAGTACAATGAAATTATCCGCTCCCTTTGTAAATAAAAAAACTTCGGAAATTAATCTGCCTGAAACTAATACCGCTGATTTTGCCGGCGGAGGAATTACCATGATGAAAAGGGAGCTATTTGAAATTACAGGACTTTTTGACGAGGATAATTACATTTATGGCGAAGAACCTGACCTTGCTTACAGAGTAAGGAAAACCGGTTATAAAACAGTTATTTCATCTAAAGCCAAATCATGGCATAACCATGATTATTCAAGAAAAAATAAAAACGGAAACTACTTCCAGTATTATTATATTAACCGGGCCAGGTATCTCTTTTTCTGGAAATACAAGCTTTATTCCGCTCTTCTGCTGAACACTTTCAAAGATTTGATAAAATTTCCTCTTTATCTTCGCTGGGCGTTAAAAATAGCGGATTTCAAATTGTTAAGATATTTTTATTCGGGCATATTTGCCGGTCTAAGAAGAGAAACAGGAAAAGCAACGCTGAGGTTTGATTAAAAATGCTGATTTCATTCATTATTATAGGCCGTAATGAAGGCCGTTTCCTGGGCAGATGTTTTACCAGTATTTTCGCGATGGTGAAACGCGCCGGGATAGAAGAATATGAGATCATTTATGTTGATTCCAATTCCTCCGATCAGAGCATTGAGGTGGCTGCCGGATTTCCAAAGATAAAGACTCTGCAGCTTACCACTATTTATAACCAGTCAATGGGAAGAAATCTTGGCGCCGGCCACGCCTCCGGTGAATATTTCTTTTTCGTGGACGGAGATATGGAATTCAGAGAGGATTTTTTTGCAAAAGTTCTGGATGACAATAAAAAGCCCGTTCATGATTTTATTTCAGGATATCACGCGGATAAATATTATGATCATGATGGCAATCTTACCGGGGAAGGGGAATTTAATCTGCCCGGCGCGGATAAATATGTCGCTGAGACAGGGGGAACCTTTATTATAAAGGCAGAATATTGGAAAAAACTTAACGGAATGAAAAACCGTTTAAAAGTCAGTGAAGATATTGATATCGCGTTAAGAATGTCGCGGATTGGTGTTCTGCTGTGTAAAAAAAATGAAGAAATGAGCTGGCATCATACAATTTCTTATCATGACAGGAAAAGGCGCTGGCAGACACTTCTGAATAAAAACTATTTTTACGCCAAAGGTGTTCTCTATCGGATGCATATCCTAAATAAATATATTTATAAAAGAATATTAAAACATGATCCTACCCTGGTAATTTTGATTGCCTCTATCATAAGCTCTTTAGCTCTCGGATCATGGTTATATATGATTTTTTACCCGTTATTTGTTATCTTAAGGGTCATTTTGTCCCGTTCAAAAGATTTCATTGATAAACTGCTCGATATTCCTTTTTTTATTTTCAGGGATATCCAGGCTTTATTCGCATTTTTATTTTTTTATCCGGCTGAGATACCGGAGAATAAGATACCATACAGAATAATAAACAAAAGAGGTGATTGATAAATGTATAAAGATAAATCAGTTGCTGTAGTTATTCCTTGTTATAATGAAGCGTTACAAATTGGCAAGGTTGTTGACAATTTACCTCACTATGTTGACAGCATAATAATAATAGACGATAAGAGTAAAGATGATACGGTTTCGGTTGTAAAGGAAAAAGCTAAAGAGAATAAAAAAATTGAGCTGCTTATTCATGAGGTGAACCAGGGGGTTGGAGGAGCGATAGCAACCGGATATAAATGGACATTGCAGAAGGATTATGATATTATTGTCGTTATGGATGGAGATGGCCAAATGGCTCCCGAAGATTTGCCCGCGATATTGGAACCGGTGGTTTCAGGTGAAGTTGATTATTCAAAAGGTAACAGATTATTTACCGGGGAAGCTTACAGGAAAATACCTAAAACCCGTTATTTTGGAAACTCAGTTTTATCATTTTTAACAAAAATTGCTTCAGGTTACTGGCATATTGCTGATTCTCAAACGGGTTACCGGGCCATAACTAAAAAAGCTCTTCAAAATATTGATATCGACAGACTCTACAAACGATATGGTCAGCCAAACGATATTCTGATTAATCTAAATGTTTATAATTTCAAAGTGCGTGATGTCCCGATTAAACCTGTCTATAATGTTGGAGAAAAATCAAGCCTTAAAATCAGGAAGGTTATTTTTACAATTAGCTGGTTGCTTTTAAAAAGGTTTTTATGGCGACTAAAAGAAAAATATGTGATTCGTGATTTTCATCCACTAGTGCTATTTTATTTACTTGGTTTATTTTTTACTACAACCTCATTCGCGCTTTCTATCAGGCTGGTAACTCTTTGGATTATAAATGGATATGTCCCCAGTACCACTGCTCTTGCCGCAATGTTTAGTTTTATGAGTGGTTCTCAGTTTACACTATTCGCGATGTGGTTTGATATGGAGGCAAATAAAAATCTGAAATGAAAAATAAAATCGCATTTTCCATTGATATGGACGACTGGTATCATTCGCCGTTGGTTTGTGGAGCAAATTTTTCCCATTTTCCCTCTGTTTCAAAGTTTTTTGCAGAATGGCAGGGCCGGTATGATTATATAACTGAGTCTACAAAAAAACTTCTTCATTTACTCGATGAATTTAATGTTACAGCGACAATTTTTGTGATTGCAGATATCGTCGATAATTATCCCCATCTTACTGAAATGCTTCAAAAGTCGGGTCATGAGATTGCCTGCCATAGTTTACATCACACAATTCCTTACCATTCCAAGACAAAAGAGCAAATCCAGTCGGTTGCTGAATGGGAGAGCGAACTGGTTAAGTCAATTGAAATTCTTCAGAAGACATTTAACAGGGAAATTATTGGTTATCGGGCTCCCGGGGCTTATCTTGCTGATTGGATGATTCCGATTCTCATCCGGAACGGTATTAAATATGATTCTTCTGTTGCATTTAATTCCATTTATAACAAGACTAACGTGAAATTGGAAAATATCCCCGGTTATCCATATTATCTTGATGAAAAAACACTGGGACGTTCAGATAGGAATGAAGGATTGATGGAGCTTCCCTGGTCAAATTTTCAAACGGGTAAATATATTTTGCCGGGTGGAGGGGCTTATTTTTTCCGTCTTCTGGGGTTCCATTATTTCAAAACTCTTTTAAAACAAAGGTTGAAGGAAGGTGATACAATGTTTTATATCCATTCCATCGATGTTGGAGATGAAGCATATCCTCTCACCAATTTTAGAAAGCGACCCTTTTTTTGGGTGAACAAGGGTCAAAAAACACTGGCCAGATTAAAAAAACTTCTTGAAGCTTTTGATGGACAATTTGTCTCATGTCGTGAGGTATACTTTAGAAATATTGAAAAGTATAAGAATAATAAATTGTCTGAGCAGTAATCGAACCAGCTTGTTTTTATGCCTGGCGCCCCTATTTTTTAATAACAATTAAAAAGAGTCCTGAGATTGAAAAAATATTTTAATTATTTCATATATATTTCTCTGCTATTTCTTATTATCGCGTTATACAGAGCAGATTATTTGGTTATTCCGGTGATTTTTAATTATACCGCATTAATCCTTTCTTTTATTTTGCTCGTGCTTGGTTTTTTAGCAAACTCTTTGCAATATAAGATTATCCTAAAGAGATTCGGAATACAGATTGCCTACCAACACGCGCTGATCGGAATTGGTATGACTGTATTCGGCAAATATATTCCCGGCAAAATTTGGATGATACTGGGAAAGGCGGCATATATCTCATCAATTTCCAATGCCCCGGTTAACAAGATTTCATTAGTCTCTTTTGATAACCAGTTTATTACCCTGTGGGTTGGCTTAATTATGGGTTTTGTGGGCATTACTTTTATTGGCGGACTTCATCTATGGGGATGGATAACCTTTGGTTTTTGGATTTTTTTATCTTTTATTATTTTTAGTCCTGTTTTCAGAATTTTCATTAAAAAGAGTGTCCGATTATTTTTAAAAAAAGAAATTGATTTGCCATCAATGAGCTTTAGTGAAATAATTTCCATGATACCAATTATTTCGCTTACATGGATTATCTGGTCATTTGGACTTTACTTTCTAATCTGGGCGCTTTCGGGTGAGAATACTTCAATCTGGAACACCCTCGCTTTTCCGATGTCAGTTTCTTTGGGTATTCTTGCTATTATTTCACCCGGCGGTCTTGGAATAAGAGAGGGTATTATGACAGCCTATCTTAAAATCGGGGGATTGGATACTTCCACTGCTGTTACCATTACTATAATGGCGAGATTATGGTTTTTAGTTGGTGAGTTTTTTATATTCTTTATAGCTCTTTATATGAAGAATGTTTATGCTAAAAAGTGACAGTTTATTTTTCCCAATTTTTAGTGTTGATAAATATATTGGCGGAGTTATATGATCAGATTTATGTTACCTGAGGATATTGGTGAAGTTTCGGTATTGAGAGAACGTTTTCTAAATGATACATTTTCGGAACTCGGAAAGGTGTTTCTTGAAAAGTACTATTTCCCTTCATTTTATTATTCTCCTCATGGATTCGTACTTGTTTCGGTAAATGATAAAAATGAAATTCAGGGATATGTTGCCGGTAGTTACGATTTTAATAAACAAAAACGGTTCATCAATTCCAGAATGATTGTCGGACTTTTTCTTACTTTCTTAATTAATCCGGTAAAATTTTATAAGACTATCATCAAGTCAGGAAAAACAAAAATAACAACCGACCTTAGTAGTTTTGGTAAATTAAGCAGTATGGTTGTAAATCCCGAATTTCAGGGGCAGGGAATTGGTAAAGCGCTGACCAATGCATTGCTGACAGAGTTAAATCAGAATAATCTGAATAAGTGTTATTTATTCTGTAAAACAGATAATATCGCGGCCATAAAAGTATATCATCACATGGGCTTTGAAGACTCTGAGGAGTTTCATCAAAATGGTTTTGAATACATGATCATGATTGCTGATACAAGTTCGCCTGAAAAAAAATAAATTATTAAAAGAAAAAATCAATAATTTTATGTCACATGATTAGTGAAAAACCATTTTCATTTATTTCAACCCTAAAGTTATTCTTCACCCGCGAGAGAAAAAATCCTTTTGTCGACGATAACAAATTTCTTATGGGAAGAGATGCGTTGGAATACGGTCTTCTTGCCTTAGGAATAAAAGAGGGAGATAATGTACTGTTTCCTGCCTATACATGTATTGAGCCACTTTTACCTTTTTTAAAGTATAAATGTGTCGTGCACTATTATGATATCAATGATGATCTTAAGCCCGATTTTGAGGAAATAATAAAAACTATCAGAAGTAAAGATATTAAAATATTTTTCTGGATTAATTATTTCGGTGTCATCGCTCCTGAATATTCAATTCTCAAAAATGAGTGTCATGATACTGATATTTTATTTATCGAAGATTGTTCACATTCACTTCTTTCCGCCGATTCAGGTAAGACGGGCGATATTGTTTTTGCCAGTCTTCGTAAGGTTTTGCCACTTCCCGATGGAGGGATCATCAAAAGTGAGAAAGTTTTATCTTTGCCCAGGTATAAAAATAAATTAATTGCCGATCTGTCATCTCTGGCAATTCTTGTGAAGACCTTTTCATTTTTTAAAAATATTAAATTGAGCAGAACAAAAATTAAATCGGCCGGTAAATCATCCTATTCTGAGTTGCCTGTAAACAACGATTTTATTCCCTCAAGTCATTTTTGCGACAGATTAATTAAAAGAATAGACTATGAGGAGGAAGTTCGGGAAAGACGCTCTAAATTCTTGTATTGGGACTCGATTCTTAAAAGTATCAATTACATCCCCCTGGTTCCAAATCTGGATGTGGGAGTCTGCCCTACAGGCTATCCTATTATTATTAAAAACCGGGATGAAGTTTTGCGACATTTAAAAAGAAAAGGAATTTATCTTAAAGTGGACTGGGAATTACCTGAGATAATTGATATAAAATTCAGAAATAGTATTAAAATAGCAAAAAACAGTGTAACTTTACCTGTACACAGAAATGTTAATAAGCAGGATCTGCTAATGATCAGAGATGAGATAATTAAACTGAATGGAACGGATTGGAGGATTAGTGAAAACTAAAGTATTTGTTACAGATGGAATTGCTCCTTCATCTCCATCTGTTATTGAATCACTTGCCAGTCATGGATATGAAGTGCATTGCGGAGAAGAATTTTACTGGAATGCTTCTTTCTTCTCGCGCTACACCAATAAAGCGGTTATTTATCCTTCACCAGAAAAGAAACCTGATGATTTTATTTCATTTCTATCAGATTATCTTGAGAAACATAATATTGAATATTTGATCCCGCTTAGATGCAGCTCAATTGAGACAATTTTACTTAACAAAGAAAGGCTTCCCCGAAGTGTTAAATATCTATTACCTGATTATCAAAACTGGTTAAAAGCGGAATTTAAACATCAGACTCTCTCAATTGCCGCAGATATAAACTTCCCTATGCCTAAAACTATCTTCAAGATGAATATTGATTATAAAATGGTAAAGGAACAACTTGGTGAAACGTTTATTGTTAAAGTTAGCAGGTCCAGTGGGGCAAGGGGAATTATAACAATAAAATCAGAAGATGAATTTAACAGAATTCAAACTAAGCTGCTTTCTGATTCCACACCCTTCGTTTACCAGGAATGGATACCGGCGGGAGGAAGATCTTTTAACGCGTCTTACCTGTTTGATCAGAATGGAATTCCTGTAACAGGATTTCTAATGGAAAAAATCAGACAATATCCGATGAAAGGTGGTTCAACATCATTTGCGAAAGGTATTAAAAATGAAAAACTATTGTCTAGAGGAAGAGAATTATTAAAAAAACTTGACTGGAAGGGAGTTGCAGAAATTGAATATATTCAGGATCCCCGAGATGGAGAATATAAGCTGATGGAAATCAATCCCCGCTTCTGGAATCCCACATTGCTTGCGATTAAATCAGGAATTGATTATCCGAAACATATCATGGATATCCTGGAAGAAGGTAATTTAATTTTTCCTGAAGATTACAGAACCGATATATCATTTAGTTTTTTCCCTTATGAGTTACTGAATTTTGTGAATTCTTTTGATTTTCGTGCCCTTCGTCCACTCTTCCCATTTGGAAAAAATATTGATGTGTTCTTTAAATTACATGATTTGCCACTTTTTTTCGGTTTTATTGCTCAATCACTATTTCTCTTAATAAATAAGAGGAAAGAATTTGTAAACAGGGAATATTTGAATTCTAATTCTGGAAAGAAGGATGACAAAGCTTATAAATAATTTTAGAGAAAATGAAAAATACAGTGTGATACTGATTTTCTCACTGGCTTTTGTTATCAGAGCAACTTTCTCTGTTTTCTCCTATAACTCAGACATAATGACTGGATTTGTTGATGATTTGGGATACATGAAGAAGGCTGAAATACTATTGACCGAAGGTTTGTTTAATTGGCAAAATCCTGATTTAAATATGCCCGGATTACCTTTTCTGATGGCCCTTGCAATGAGTGTTTTTGGTAAAAACTGGTTGGTTGTCTTTCTGGTCAATTCATTTATTGGAGCTATAACACCAGTGATTATCTTTAAGACCGGTAAGATAGTTTTTAACTGGAAAATTGGATTTTCTGCCGCAATTTGGTCAATTTTTTATATTTTGTTCCTTAAGTATATTCCCACTGCGGGAAAAGAACCATGGATGATATTGTTATTTTCACTGATAATATATCTTATTTCGAGGCTTCAGTTTTATTCTGAAATGGATAATAAAGGCAGGGTGTATACTATAATTCTTATAGCGCTGTTATATTCCTTTTTTATCCATTTTGATGAACGTTATCTTTCATGGTTACCATTGATTATTCTATTTTTATTTAGTTCGAAAAAACTGAAGAAAATTAAGAATATCCGTGTTGTTTCTCTTTTCCTGGTTATACTATTAATAACAATGCTGCCCTGGCTTATTAGAAATTACAAGGTCTATGATAAGGTTGTCATTCTTTCTAAAAGAACTGAACATCTGACTGATAAATTATTTGGATATGAAGAGGCAAATTATATTATGGACGGGAAGAAAAAAAGCTGGTATTTAACTCCCGCCCAGATAGATTCAGTAATTAACGGGACTAAAACTACTTTGGATTCCGGATTACCTATACTTCCTCAACAGGTCAATGCGATGCGAATTGGAAATTTACCTCATGAGTTCTCGAGGCTTGAAAGATATTTTTCAACATTTGTTGTATTCTGGAAACCAATAGATTTTTATGAAGGTTATTCCACATACGGATACAGGTTTGACGGGCGATGGTCGGTTAAACATAATTTAAGCGTCGGTTTAACGTATGGCCCGGTTCTGTTATTAAGTATATTCGCGCTTGTTATTCTATTTCGTAAAAAGCATTATTTTGCTTACTTTGCGTTAGCAATTTTCGGCTGGCATACAATTATACATGTTTTATTTATCCCATTTGCCCGAAATCGTTACAGGATTCCGGTGGATGGATTGATAATTATTCTTGGAATGTACGGCCTTTTCTATTTAATAGATTATTTAAGGAGAGAGAGGAAGGCGGCGCTTAAAGCCTGAGAGCGATGAGAGTACTTTTTGTAAGCAGCGGAAACAAACCCTTCGGGATTGGTATTATTATTAAAAACCAGGGTGAATCTCTCAGGAAAGCAGGAATTGAGGTGAACTATTTCACGATCAGGGGAAAAGGATTAACGGGATACTTAAGAAGCATTCCTCTTCTCAGGCAGGTTCTGAAGAAAAAACAATATGATTTAATACACGCTCATTATCTTTTTTCAGCATTAATCGCCGGTTTTTCGACATCTCTGCCTGTTGTTACATCACTTATGGGAAGCGAAGCCTATTCGGGAAAACACTGGCATCTGCTTACCCGTTATTTCGCGAAAAAATATTGGTCCGCGGTTATTGTCAAATCGGAGGTTATCCGTAAAAGATTGAAACTGAATCACGCGCATGTTATTCCCAATGGAGTTGATTTTGAAAAATTCAAAATTATCGACAGGGAAGAAGCCCTGAAAAAAACCGGTTTTAATAATAAAAAACATGTTCTTTTTATCGCGGATCCTGAACGAAATGAAAAAAATTTTATGCTCGCGAAGCAGGCAGTAAACTATCTCGCGGATGATAATGTTGTACTTGAAGTGATAAATAATGTAAAAAATGATCTGATACCTTATTATATGAACGCCGCCGACCTGCTGATTCTTACATCGACCCGTGAAGGTTCACCCAATGTAATTAAAGAAGCGCTGTGCTGCAATCTGCCTGTGGTTTCGACAGATGTCGGTGATGTGGCTGAAATAACCCGCGGAATTGAAGGCGCCTTTATTTCAAACCCGGACGCGGGTGAATTCGCCGGAAAAATAAAGGAAGCTCTTAAATTCAGGGGAAAAATGAAGAGCAGAGATGCCGTTAAATATCTGGATGAAAGAAACATAAGCGGAAAAATAATTGAGGTTTATCAACGCGCAATAAAGAAATAAAAAATTTTTGAATAAATAAGCTGAATTTTATGAAAAAAAGTATTGATTACCGGGGCAGGTGGTTTTATCGGATCGCACCTGACAGAATTATGTGTGGCAAAAGGTTACCAGGTAAAAGCTTTTGTGCACTATAACTCCAAAAATTCCTGGGGATGGCTGGAAAGTTCGGAAATAAAAAAAGAAATTGAGGTTGTAGCGGGTGATGTCCGCGATTTTGATTCAGTTTACCGGGCTATGGAAGGGATGGACCAGGTTTTGCATCTGGCCGCGCTGATAGGCATTCCTTATTCATATGTTTCTCCACAGGCATATATCAGGACAAATATTGACGGAACCTACAATGTTTTGGAATCTGCCCGGCTGCATAATACAAAAAATGTGGTTGTCACATCCACAAGCGAGACCTATGGAACAGCGCAGTATATCCCGATAGATGAATCGCATCCCCTGGTCGGGCAATCTCCCTATTCAGCCACAAAAATCGCGGCCGATCAGCTCGCGGTGAGTTATTACCGCTCTTTTGATCTGCCGGTAAAGATTATGAGGCCCTTTAATACATACGGCCCGCGGCAGTCGGCCAGAGCTGTTATACCGACTATAATTACCCAGTTACTGAGTGGAAAAACAGAACTCAAACTTGGGAATTTACATCCGACGCGCGATCTCACTTTTGTTAAAGATACGGCCCGCGCTTTTCTCGCGGTAGGTGAAAGTGACAAGTTCAATGGTGAATTTGTTAACGCCGGTATGTCGGAAGAGATTACGATCGGCGATCTGGTGAAAATGATCATACGTCTTTCGGGAAAAGATGCCGAAATTGTTGAAGATCAGGAAAGAATAAGACCAGGGAAAAGTGAAGTGGAAAGGCTTTTCTGCGCGAATAAAAAGCTGATTGAGAATACAGACTGGCGGCCTGAATACACACTGGAAAGCGGTATATCCGAAACAATATCCTGGCTCGAAAAGAACCTGGATCTCTATAAAGCAGATATTTATAACGTATAAAAGGAACTTAATGAAAGCTGTATTACTTGCAGGAGGCAAAGGAACCCGGTTAAGACCCTATACCACTAATTTTCCCAAACCTCTAATGCCTATCGGGGACAAACCGATTCTTGAAATTGTTATTAACAATCTGAAAAAAAGTGGTATTGAAGATGTTATTATTGCCACAGGGCATCTCTCTGAATTGATCAAGGCCTTTTTTAAGGATGGTAAAGATTTTGGAGTCAACATCGAATACAGCCATGAAGATGAACCGATGGGCACTGCAGGTCCTCTCGGCTTTTTAAAGGAAAAACTGGATGAAACATTCCTGATAATGAATGGCGATGTGCTTTCAGATCTTAACTTCCTGAAATTTTATGAATATCATAAAAAAAAGGGGAATATGGCGACTATCGGCACTGCCAAAAGAACGGTGAATATCGATTTTGGTGTTGTCCGTGTTGATGAAGAGAACCGATTCAGCAGCTGGGATGAGAAACCGAATATTGATTATCTTGTCAGTATGGGAATTTATCTCATGGAACCTGAAGCTCTTGATTTTGTTCCGAAGGGTGAATTTTTTAATCTGCCCGATCTGATTCTCGCTCTTGATTCTTCTGATAAAAAAGTTTCAGCCTATATTCACAAAGGTTACTGGCTTGATATCGGTCGTCCTGCCGACTATGAAAAAGCCAATAACGATTACGAAAAGGTATTTTAATATTATGAAAAGAGTCGCAGTTACAGGAAGTTCAGGTTTTGTCGGCAAAATGTTGGTTAAACGATTAAAACAGGATGGCTTTGAAGTAATTGAACTTGATATAGCCAAAGGAACAGATATCACCGATCTTTCGGGATTAAAGAATGTTCCCCGTTTTGATGTGCTGATTCATCTTGCCGCAAAAACATACGTCCCGGGATCTTATAAAGATCCTCATGGGTTTTATTATGTTAATGTCAATGGAACTCTTAACGCTCTCGAACTATGCCGGATATACAACGCGCGGATAATTTTCGCGAGCTCCTATGTTTACGGTGTTCCACAATATATGCCTATTGATGAAAAACATCCCCTTTCAGCCTTTAATCCCTATGCGAGATCAAAAATTGTGGGGGAATCTCTCTGTGAAGGCTATAACAGGGATTTTGGTGTCCCTGCAACTATTCTCAGGCCATTTAATATCTTTGGCAAAGGTCAGAACAGTCTTTTTCTGATCCCAAAGATAATTGAACAGGCAGCCGGGGGAAAGATTAATCTTTTTGATCCGGAACCGAAACGAGATTTTGTTTATATCGACGATGTGATCGACGCCTATATTAAAGCTGTTCAGTTTGAAAACAAAGAACTTGAGGTATTTAATATCGGGGCCGGAGAAACTTTTTCTGTAATGGAGATTGCCAAATTTATTGCCGACAGATTTAATTGCGAAGAAATCACCTACTCCGACCAGAAAAGACAAGCTGAAATTTCGGTTACACTGGCAGATATCAGCAAGGCTGCCGACAAACTTAAATGGAAACCGGCAAAAGGATTTTTTGACCGCCTTGAAGAAATGTTGAAATAATATTTCTTATAAATTTATACTGGTTATGATAATTCCCGAAAACATTAATAACTTTAATGACCTGAAGATTGATTTCAGTCTTATTGCCACAGACGGTTATCTGAAGAAGAGTTTTAATCTGCTGAAGAAATTTTTTGTCAATAATGCGGATGATATTGATTCTCTTATTATCTGGCATTTTCTGGAGGAGATAAAAGATACGGACCTTTCAGATGAACAAATTTTGAAAATAGCGGGGGATAAAACTTCAGCCGTTTTTGAAGATTATTTAAAGGGGGAAAACAAAATTTCAGAAAACCGGGCTATCCCCCTGGCTCAGGAAATTATTGCCGGTGCAAAAGCCCGGTTTAAAAAAATAGAGCGGGGAGAGGAAATAATTTTCAAGGCTGAGAGAGAACTTAACGAGTACACATTAAAACATAATAAAGTTATTACTCCATTCGACCTGAGAATTTATACAGCTCTTTATAAACTTACAACGAAAGAGAGTCTGAAGAAGGATATTCTCTCCGAGGTTAAACAGGCTGTCAGGTCAGGTGATGATGGCTGGTTATCTCTTTTTAGCGCAGGCGACGAAAAAAGTGAAGGCCGGCTGGATGATATCCTTGATGTGATAAATTCCCTTATATGTTTTTATGAGATGACTAAAGAGGACTCTTTCCTGGAAAAGGCTAAGGAAACAGCGTTAAGACTGCTATATAAAATTGAACTCAGGCGAAGGTTTATTACATCAGGTTTTAATGCTAAGTGGAAACCGGTGAATAAGGAAATATCCCTCGCTTCACATATAATATTATCTGATATCTGGCGCAGATTTTATTCTTATACAGGTGAAAATCAGTATTTTAACACAATATTGAAACTTCATGATATGTTCAAATATATCATTGATGATTCCGCCGCCAATGATACTCTGCTAATTCATTTAAACAAAGAGAACAATGCTGGTAAAACTTCGGTTTTTCTCTCTCTTTCTCTGCTTGTTTTGGCAATAAGGAATGAGTATTCTATAAAGAAAACACTGACGGAGAACGCCTGATGAAAACCGCATTTTGTATCGGACGCGGCTTTAAGGGCAAAGGCGCCGGAATTTACAGATACCTGGGTGATGGAGGATTTACCCCCGATTTTATTTTATTTGTTTTTCCATCATCCAAAAGGATACTGAATCACCCTTCTCTTCCGGGAATTGTAAAAAAACTTGCATCAGGGATGATTGATATTATGCCGTTAGCGGTTCTAAAACTGCTGTTTTTTCCTCTTCTGCCGAAAGTTAAAACCCCAGTATATTATGTTAAAGATATAAATTCAGCTGATTCACTAAAAATTCTTGATTCGATGAATCCTGATTATCTTGTTGTCTTCAGCTGCGGTATTATCGGGAAAGAATTAATCAGTAAGTTTCCCAAAAGAATATTAAGCGCTCATGCCGGTAAGCTGCCTGAATTCAGGGGCGTCAGCAATGTTGAATGGGCCTATTCGGAAGATAAAGATTTATATGGCACAATTCAGCTTCTTGACTCAAAAGTGGACGCGGGCGACATTGTATATGAAGAAAAAACTTCAAAAGCTGAGTAATCCCGCGAATATTAACGAGATCAGGGAGGACGCGTTTGATAAAACTTTTCAACTGTTCCCAAAAGCTCTTAAATGCCTTTCAGATCCGCAATTCACTCCCGTTGCGCAACCGGATGTGAAAACCACCCGTTACAAAATGCATCCCTTTTTTCTCGATATGCTAAAGAAAAAAGTGGTCAAAAAGAACTAAGTACCGAGAGGAGAATATATTGTTTCAGATTATTTTTACTTCCGATTATGAAATTCATGCCAATGGTGACGGCGATCCATATAAACTGATGGTTGAGACCACAGAAAGACAAATGGATTTCCTGGCTGAATATGGCGGAAAACTTACTATTCTCGCTGATGTTCCCGAAATAATGAAATATGAGGAATATAAGCTGAAATATGGTGAGGATAAATATCATTATGACGCTATAATAAATCAGCTCCGTAAAGCGGTCGCTACCGGGCATGATGTTCAGCTTCATATACACAGTTCCTATATGAAGGCGGAGTACGAAGAAGGAAACTGGCAGCAAAACTGGGATGAATTTAATCTGGCAGCCCTTTCATACGAAAGAATTAATGAAATAGTGGCTGAATGCAAAGGCAAACTGGAAGAGGAAATACGAAAGGAAGTCCCCGGTTACAATTGTCACGCGTTCAGAGCGGCGGGATGGTCGATGTCTCCGACAAAAAATATATACAGAGCGCTGGTTAATAATGGTATTAATATTGACACTTCCGTATGGAAAAATGGAAAATACCGGGGAAATATCGATTTTGATTACAGCAATGCTCATGACGCTCTCATTCCCTGGTTTGCTTCGGAGGATGATATCGCGACTCTTGATCCCGATGGAAAAATGCTTGAAATACCAATTTATTGTGAAGATAAATCTCTCTATTCCTTCATTACCCCTATTAGAATTTTCAGAACCATCAGGTCGCGTTTTCACAAACATACAGTATCGGAAAAAAACAAAAAAGATGTTTATAAAGCCGATACCGGAAAAGAGACCTCGTCGGGAGGAGGAGGGAAACTGGGGAAATTATTCAGGAAATATCCATTCAAGCTTGATTTAAACTACCCGACAGGGCGTCAGCTCATTGGCATGATGAAAAATATAGAAAAGAACTATGGCGGGATTGAAGGAAAAATACCGGTGGTGGTAAGCTCCCATTCAAAATCTTTCGTCCGTGGAAATGAAAGCGCGGTGAAATCATTTATGAAGTACCTTCATTCAAATCCTGATAAATATGAGTTCGCGATATTCGGTGATGTCGACAGGGAATATTTCAGAAATTTTGATTATAAAAGAATTTAGCTGAGATTTTATATGCGAATTATTGCTATGTTCAGTGAAAACCTGGGAAAGGGAATGAAAGTCAGTAAACCTTTTATCAGGGAACAGCTTCTTTCACTGGAACAATTTGGTGTGGAATATGATATACTGACAATAACGGAAAAGGGATATAAGGGCTATTACAAGGCGCTTAAAAAGCTGAAAAAAATGATCAGAGAAAAAGAATATTCCCTTATTCATTCATTTTACGGACTGGTTGGTTTTCTTTCCAATATGCAGCGGAGAGTTCCTGTTGTTACGACATATCTCGGTTCGGATATTTACATGAAGAAAAATTATAAGTTTGCCTCATTATCCGCCCGTTTGTCGGGACATAATATTTATGTTGAGGAAAAACTTTCAAAGCACCTGAAAAATCCGGGTGACTTTTCAATAATACCATTCGGAATAGACCTTAAGAATTTTTTCCCGAAATCACGTGAAGAGTGCAGGAAATATTTTAATTTTTCCGGGGATAAAAACTATATAATGTTTTCATCCTCATTCGCCCGTCCGGAAAAAAATTACAAACTCGCTAAAGAAGCGGTCGATATTATTGGCAATACGGAAATAATCGAACTTGGCAAATCCTACACAATAGAAGAGCTCAATATGCTGATGAGCGCGTGTGATATGGTGCTGATGACCTCCCTGACTGAAGGTTCTCCTCAGATTGTTAAAGAAGCCCTGGCCGCTAATTGTCCGGTTGTTTCCACAGATGTTGGTGATGTCGCCTCGGTTATTCAGGGAGTGGAAGGATGTCATCTGACCACATTTGAGCCTGAAGATATAGCCCGTAAGATTAAACAGGTGCTTGATAGCAAAAAAAGAATAAACGGGCTCGATTCGGTTCAGAAGTTTGAGATCAACAGAATCGCGGAAAGAATCTTTAATGTGTATCAAAATGTTATTTCCAAATAATTCAAATCGAATATTCTCCTTTAACTGATGAAAAAAGTAAATAAAATTTTAGTATACCTGGGTCATCCGGCTCATTATCATCTTTTCAGAAATGTAATGAACAGGCTCCGCAATGATGGTAAAGAGATTGTTATATTAATTAAATCGAAAGATATTCTTGAAGAGCTGTTAAAAAGAAATAATGAAGAATACCTGAATATACTTCCGGAAGGGAGGAAGGATTCCAAAATCGGTATTCTGATCGGATTACTGAAAAGAGATATGCGGCTGTTTAAGTTTGTTCTTGGTAAGAAATTTGATCTGCTGATAGGTTCGGAACCATCGATTGCGCATGTCGGCCGTTTGCTGAATATTCCTTCGCTTGTATTTGTGGAGGATGACGCCGAAGTTATTCCTCATTTCGCCAAACTGGCTTTCCCTTTTACAAAATATGTGCTCGCTCCCGTTTCTTGCGACCTCGGCAAATGGGAAAATAAAAAAATATCTTATCACGGTTATCAAAAATTGACATACCTGCATCCCAACTGGTTTAGCCCCGATAAATCAATATTTACAAAATACTTTCCCGAAGAAGAAAAGATATTTATGCTGCGGCTTTCAAAACTTAACGCTCACCATGATTTTGGAATAGGGGGGATGACAAAAGAGTTTTTGTTAAAACTGGTGGCAATACTTGAAAAAGAGGGAAGGGTAGTGATTTCGGATGAAGGAAATATACTTCCGGAACTGGAGAAATACCAGCTTAAAATAAACCCTCTCGATATTCACCATATACTTGCCAATTCATATATGCTGATTAGCGACAGCCAGAGCATGACAATGGAAGCGGCAATGCTGGGAATACCATCGATCAGGATCAGCGACTTTACCGGCCGGATAGGAGTGCTTGAAGAACTTGAATATAAATATGACCTGACATATGGAATCAAACCTGCCGAATCGGATAGAGTTTTTGATTTGCTTGAAAAAATGCTTCCTGATAAAACCCTGCGGGAAAAATTTAAAAACCGTCACTCAAGATTGATGAATGAAAAAATAGATGTGGCCGAATTTCTGGTCTGGCTTATTGAAGGATATCCTGAGACCGCGGAAAAGATTATCGGTGAAAATGATTACCAATGGAGATTTAAATGAGAGCTGTTTCGGTTGTAGGCGCGCGTCCGCAATTTGTGAAGCTGGCCCCTCTTTCAAAGCTGCTCAGGGAGCAAATGGAGGAAATTATCATTCATACCGGCCAGCACTATAATAATAATATGTCTGAGACATTTTTTAAAGAGCTTGAAATTGCCAGGCCCGATTATAATCTGGAATCAGGGTCAGGCGCTCATGGAAAACAGACCGGAATTATGCTCGAACGGCTGGAAAAACATTTCGAAGAACTTAAGCCGGATGTTGTAATAGTATTTGGTGATACTAATACAACCATAGCTGGCGCCCTCACGGCGGTTAAAATGCATATTCCCGTTTGTCATGTTGAGGCAGGTTTAAGAAGTTTTAACAGACGTATGCCGGAAGAAATAAACCGTGTTCTGACAGATCACGCGTCCGATTTGTTGTTCGCGCCAACTCAGACTGCCGTGGATAACCTGAAAAATGAAGGACTGGCCGAAAGAACCTGTTACACCGGTGATATTATGGTTGATGTACTGACCAGAAATATAGGACTCGCGGAGGAAAAGGGAGAGTTTTTTAATAAATATCCCGAATTCAGGAAAAGGAATTATTATCTTATGACTCTGCACCGGCCATATAATGTTGATGAGCCGGAAATAATGAAAAAAATATTAAGAGAATTATCCGGACTTGAACTGCCTATTATTTTCCCGGTTCACCCGAGGACCAAAAAGATGATTGAGCAGTTTGACCTTAAACTTGACGACAAAATTTTCTGTATTGAACCACAGGGATATCTCGATTTTATTCTCTTACAGAAAAATTGTTCAGGTGTTATCACCGATTCCGGAGGAGTTCAGAAAGAAGCTTATATTCTTAAAAAACCATGTTTTACCCTGAGGACTGAAACCGAGTGGATTGAGACAACAGAGACCGGTTGGAATGTACTTATAAATCCCGGACCTGATCCGATACTGAAGAGAATTTCGGGCTTCAAAAAACCTGATGTGTATCCTTCCATTTTCGGAGAGGATGTTTCTGAAAAGATGGTTTCCCATATTATTAATAAAATTCAAACCGGTTAATTGACCGGTTTTTTCTGTACAGGTTTTATACTATGCTGAAAAGAATAGATAATATTTTGCCACACTTTATTATTACGGGACTAATTTTATATTTGTTCCTGATTCCATTTTCACGGGAGCTGTCAGTAATAAAAGTATCGGGAAAATCATTATCTCTGCCCGGTATTATTTCAATTATTCTTCTATTTGCGCAGATAGTTCTTTTAATCATGAACCGGGGACTCATATCAAAATATAAATATCCGGCAATGTTATTATTGCTCTATATCTTTTTCGCCGGATTTTTAAGAAATATCCATGAAGGGGCAATTCCCGACTTCCTATACCTGGTGATGTTTTTTGTTTCACTTTTCGCGATGCCCGTAGTTGTAAAATCTGTCGGACTGGAAAAGTTTTCCTCTTATGTTTCCATGTCCGCTGTTTTTCTTTTACTTTTGCATTTCAGCGCTTTGTTATGGAAAGGCAATGGCGCATGGGGCAATATTGGTAATTATATTGGTGTTTTTCCATCCAAACAATCTTCATCAACACTGTTTCTTTATCTTTTTCCATTTGTCATCTATGATTATTATGCCAGGCGCAAAAAATATCTGCTTTTTCTGCTGATAATAATTACTCTCGCTGTTTTCCTTACATTTTACCGGACATCAATTCTTTCGCTGTTTCTCCTTACCATAATGATTATTTTTCGTTACAGGAAAATAATAACCGGAAATAAAATTCTGCTCATCGGGGGAACAGTTGTGTTGCTGGTCGCAGTAGCTTTATCGGGGGTATTTATCCAGGATAAGCTGATGGTTGAGATTGGGAAATTAGCGGATGGAAATTACGCAGCTCTTGGGGAGGCAGGGTTGGAATTATACTTAAATATTTTTATTTCCTTATCAACGATATGTCCTTTGTCGAGGCGCTTTTCGGAAAGGGAATGGGCTTCAGTTACTTAATTCATGCCGAAGTTGTGGGATACATTTCCTACGCGCACGTACAGTTTATAATGCTTCTGGCAGACACAGGTTTAACGGGATTTTTACTGACCTCACTCTTACTCTTTTTTCTGTTGAAAGAAAAAATTTATTTGATGAAAGAGGAAAAAAACTTCAGGAATTATCTGGCATTTTCACTTTTAGTTGTATTTCTTTTCTCATTTATGTATTCTATGCCGATGCTCAAAGGAGGAGTAAATTACCTGATCTCCTCTTTTACAGGCTTTTTATTTATGAGAAATTTAGAAAAGTGATATAAAACAACTTTATTATTCTCGATTTTTGCAATATTAAAACAGAGTTTACAGGAATTTAACTAAAAAAACGGGAGAAGGAAAGATTTATTTAAACCGAAATATTATATTTGATGAACTGGAAAATAAGTTTAGGGAGTCCTGGCGCAGCCACTCTAAGATGCAAAGAAAAATATTACTGAGAAATTTCGGTCCCGCTGTTATTGGTTATATCTCCCAATTTCTTGATATCGAGGACAATAACACAATTTTTATCCAAACATCAACAAGGTTTAATATTGATGCCATTGAGCATGAAAATCTTCATAACCTTGTTAACCTGAAGCGTATTAATGGAATTCGTTTTCTGAATAAATTTTTCGAAGCTATTAATAAAAGACTTCCTGTTGATGGTGTATTTATTGGTTATGCCGAAACAATAAGGGAACGCAGAAAAAGAATACTTGGCAAATTTCATCCGATAATTTCCTATCCCTACTATACTCTCGATTTCATTGTTAAACGTGTTTTCCCGAAGATGTCTGTTACAAGGAAAATATATTTTTTCCTGACCCGCGGATCAAACAGGGTGCTTTCTCTCACCGAAATCCTTGGAAGACTGGTATCCTGTGGATTTGAAATTGTTGATTTCAGGGAGATTGACAACAATACTTACTTTACCGTCAGAAAAGTATCACAGCCGGTATATGATATGCAGCCTTCATACGGACCTCTTTTCAAAATGAGAAGAGTTGGAAAGGGGGGCAAGCCGATTGTTGTCTATAAGGTCAGGACGATGCACGCCTATTCAGAATATCTTCAAAAATTTGTATATGAAAGAAATAAACTTGCCGAGGGGGGAAATTAAAGGATGATTTCAGAGTAACAAACTGGGGAAAGTTTCTCAGAAAATTCTGGCTTGATGAACTTCCCATGATCCTGAATGTTTTCAGGGGAGAACTGAAAATAGTTGGCGTCAGACCTCTGAGTGAGCATTATCTCAGTTTGTATAATGAAAAACTTAGAGTAAAAAGATTAAAAACAAAACCTGGTCTTATTCCTCCTTTTTATGTCGACCTTCCTAAATCACTTGAGGAGATTATGGCCTCGGAAGAAAAATATCTGGATGCCTACTCAAAATCTCCATTTCTTACCGACTTAAAGTACTTTTTTAAAGCTTTCTTTAATATTGCCTTCAAAAGAGCCCGCAGCGGTTAGCCTCAAAAACAAACATCGGAATAATTATAGATGAATGTCAGACTTCTTTTCGCGCTGGTTTTCTTGGTATTGTTTATGGAAAATATCAGCGCCCAGGTTATTTTTGAACCTGTAGAGAGCCCGGTTTATAACTTTTTAAGCAGGATGTCAATTTCCGGAAGAATAGATTTGCAGGATGAGGTTCTGCCCCTATCAAGGAAGGAGATTGGTGAATATTTAACAATCCTGTATGAAAAAAAGAGCGCGCTTAATAGAATTGAAAATCAGGAGCTGAAATGGTATCTTGAAAAATTTCGATTTGAAGCTGAAGCGGATGGTTTGAGTGAGCCCTGGGAACTTTATTCATATTCTGATTCGAATTTTGTTTTTCATTTTTCTCCCCAGGGCGGGGGAAAGATAAAAAGTGAACTGGGGAATATGAGAAACAAACGATGGTGGGGATTCAGAATGTGGGGAACGTATGGTGACTGGCTGGGAGCCTCATTCGATTTTAAAGATTATGGTGAGTTTGGTGATAATATAACTTTTGAAAGACCATTCACTCCCGAGAGGGGATCGGCATATTACCTCTCGTATGATAACGGAGTGGAATACAGCAACCTGAATGGCGGAATAACATTGGATTGGGGCAGCGGAGATATTTCACTGGTTAAGGATTATATGACATGGGGGCATGAGGAAAATGGCAATCTTATCATTTCGGATAAAGCGCCTTCATGGCCTCAAATCAGACTAAGATTTAAGCCGACCAAATGGTTTAGATTTTATTATGTGCATGGCTGGCTTAATTCCCAGGTTGATGATTCATCCCGTTTTTATTATGGCAATCCCGGATCAGATATTTTTCCTTTGCCGAGGAAAAGATTGATTAATAAATATATCGCAGCAAATCTCGCGACGTTTACACCTTTTGATTTTCTTGATTTTTCAGTGGGTAATTCCATAATTTACAGCGGAGATATCAGACCGGAATTTTTTATCCCGATATTTTATTTCAAGACTCTGGACAGAGAAACCGGAAGACAGCTTGAGGAGGATGGAAATGGTCAGATATTCTTTGATCTGCTGGCGCGTTATCCTCGGAACTACAAATTTTCCTTTACCTTTTTTCTTGATGTGGCACAAATCAGAAAAATATTATCGAGCGATTTCTGGAATACCTGGTTCGGTTTTTCCCTGGGAATTGGAGGTGTAAATCAATTTACGGATAATCTTGATTTTAATATTGAATATACGAGAGTTAATCCCTGGGTATATGAGCATAAAGATATTACCACTACATACAAACATGCCGGATTCGGCATCGGGCACTGGATAGGACAGAATGCCGATCAGCTTCATTTAAAGATTTCTTATAAGCCGGTCAGCAGAATGAAATTAACGGCCTGGTTCAGAGCTGTCAGAAAAGGAAGTGTTGATGATATCTACTACGCGTATGCTGAAAAAGAGGCGGAAGATTTCCTTTATGGAAAATCAGACGGGATAATTATGCCGGAATTGCAGGCTCATATGAAATTATCCATAATCTTTATACCAATTTGAAGTATTATTACGCCGATATTTCAGATGAGGATATGGGAAGAACAGAAAGTTTTGATACAGGAAAAGGGCATAATTTTGCATTCTCGCTGCATTTTGGCCTGGAGCGTTAATTTGTGTGATATTTGTCACTTATCGATTAACCATGATGTAATTAGTTTGATTTTAAAAGAAGAAAGAACGAACTTATTTATCCAATGTTGTTGTTTATAAATAGAATGGACTAAACTATCGGGGGAGCAAACATGCTTAACCTTCAAAGGTTGATGATCGAAAGTTTTGTCGAGGAGTTAAAAAGAGCCTACTTCGAAACTTACAGTATTCTTGAACCCGAGATCGGAAACATTATAGCCTGGGTGGGAAGACTTTCTCTTGAAAATATCGCTAATACCAATGCGTTGTATCATAATGTGGATCACACCATTTTGGTTACTTCGGTGGGGCAGGCAATACTCAAAGGAAAACATATTCTCGAAGGAGGTGTAACTACGAGGGACTGGCTGCACTTTATTATTTCATTACTCTGCCATGACATAGGTTTTGTAAAAGGGATTTGCAGCCAGGACAGGCAGACAGAGTTTGCCACTGGCCTGGATGACGAGATGGAGAATTTCCCCGCAGGAAAAACAGATGCTTTTCTGATGCCATTCCATGTAGATCGCAGCAAACTGTTTGTAAAGGAAAGATTCGGAGGCAAACAGATTGTTGATTTTAATACTGATGTAATTTCAAATTATATAGAGATGACCCGGTTCCCGATACCAGATTCCGACTTTTATAAAGATACATCAAGTTATGGGGGATTGGTAAGAGCAGCCGATTTTATTGGTCAGCTTGGCGATCCAAATTATCTCAGGAAGATACCGGCTCTTTATTATGAATTTGTTGAAACCGGTCAGAATGAAAAGATCGGCTATAAAAATCCAGGAGATATGTGCGCGAGCTACGCTAAATTTTACTGGAATGTTGTCAACCCATATATTCAGCACGCTCTGAAATATCTTAATGTTACCCAGGAGGGGAAACAGTGGGTTGCCAATCTTCATTCCCACGTCTTTGAAGTTGAGCATGGAAGGTATGATCCTGAAGTCGTGCATGAACTCCATCAATGGAATTCAGCACGCCTTCAGTAAAAGGAAGATTTATTCTTTGTCATCAACAAAGCGCATCATCACTGCCGCCACTATCATTGAGAGGGCTCCAAGCAGCAGAGCGTAAATTGCTTCTCCGCCAAAAACGGTCCTGACAAAAAATCCGAGAATCGCGGCCGCGGTTATTTGCGGAATAACAATGAAGAAGTTGAAAATTCCCATATAAACGCCAAGTTTATGCTGCGGAAGAGAACCGGTAAGTATCGCGTAGGGCATTGCCAGTATGGAAGCCCATGCCATGCCAATTCCGAGTTCGGAAATTAAAAGCAGCACAGGATCGGTTATCACATAAAAAGAGGCAAGTCCCGCGGCGCCAAAAAGCAGGCTGATCATATGCACAGTTTTCCGGCTTGTTTTTTCGCTATCCACATTATCGCAAATGCCATTATCGCGGCAAAGCCATTATAAACCGCCATAAGAATTCCCACCCAGTCAGCGCCTTCATTATATAAAGCCGAAGTAGTGTCGCTCGTTCCATAAATATGTAAGGTGACCGCCGAAGTAGTATATATCCACATCGCGAATAGCGCGAACCATGAAAAGAACTGCACGAAAGCAAGCTGGGCCATTGTTTTCGGCATCTTATAAAGATCATTTATTACGGTAACAACACCATTTTCTGTTTTTCCCGATTTTGTAAGAGACCCCACAAAAATCTGCAGCAACCCGAAGAGAAATATCCCGCGAAAAACACACCAAGTCCGTAATCCATGTAGATGAAAAAATAGAAAATCAGGAAGAGCATGAGTCCCAACGCGGACCATAATAGCCCGTTGCGGAACAATTTTTCCTTCTTAACCGGTGTTTCATCATATTTTGGAGCATTCTCATCTTTTTCCGCCGCGTCGGCAAATTTTTCCATCTCCTCTGGTGAATACTCTTTCGATCTGAAAACAGTCCATAAAACAGCAAGCAGAAAAACTGCTCCCCCGATATAAAAAGCAAATTTGACCGAAGGGGGAATTTGACCTTCCGGCGCTGTATTGCTAATTCCAAATACATTAGTCATCACCCAGGGAAGGCCGGAAGCGACAACAGCTCCTGTACCGATAAAAAAGCTTTGCATCGAAAATCCGATTGTTCTTTGCTCGGCAGGAAGCATATCTCCAACAAAAGCTCTGAAGGGTTCCATTGAAACATTTATGGAGGCGTCCATAATCCATAACATACCCGCCGCAATCCAGAGGATTGGAGAATTGGGCATGATCAGCAGTGAAACGGAGGCCAGAATAGCCCCGGTCAGGAAAAAGGGGCGTCTTCTTCCCAGGCGGTTCCACGTATTGTCACTCATGTGCCCTATTATCGGCTGAATGATAAGTCCTGTAACAGGGGCGGCAATCCACAAAATAGGTATCTCATCGATGCTCGCGCCGAGTGTTTCAAATATTCTGCTTACATTCGCGTTTTGCAGCGCGAATCCGAACTGAATACCCAGAAATCCGAAACTCATGTTCCATATTTGCCAGAATGATAAAGAAGGTTTTTTCATTTCTTACCCGGAATTTGTTAAAAATCAAATTTGAAAATAATAAACCTGAGGAAAACTTTCAGAAAAAATTTTTATAGCAAATAGAAAGAACTTTGAGACATGGTTAAAGGTTATTGATAAAAAGTGATGATGAAAAATGTTAGTTCAGGAAAATTATTCCTTTTTTTTTTATTTTGTATTCACTTTATAAAATTTATGAGTTCAGATGAATACTTCAGATAATAAAACTTCGGACAGGAAAACAAGTCATATCGATTTATGCCTGAATGAAGATGTAGCTTTTCATAAAAAGAGCTCCGGCTTTGAAGTTTATGAATTTGAGCACTACGCGATAACTGAACTCAGATTAGATGAAATAGAACTGAAAACGAGGTTTCTTGGCAAAAAAATAGCATATCCTTTTATGATTTCCTCCATGACCGGCGGAGCGGCGAAAGCAGGAGAAATTAATATTGAACTTGCCAGGGCCGCCGGAGAATTGAACATTGCCATCGGAGCGGGCAGCCAGCGGCAGGCGCTTGAATCGACGGCGTTTCATGATACATACAAAGTATTGAGAAAACATGCGCCAAAAGTTCCGATTCTTGGCAATCTCGGAGCCGCTGAAATAGTTTCTTCAAAAAATGTTGTTGATGATATTAAACTACTTACCGACCTGATTGAAGCCGATGGTATGATAATACATGTTAATCCTCTGCAGGAGCTGCTTCAGAGCGAAGGCACTCCCGACTTTAAGGGATTGCTAAAAGCGATTGGAAAAATAACATCATCTACCTCTATTCCTCTGATCATCAAAGAGGTTGGCAGCGGCATCAACAGAAGGGCAGCGCGTGAATTGCTCAATGCCGGCGTAAGGGGAATTGATGTTGCCGGAGCCGGAGGAACAAGCTGGGCCGCTGTTGAATTAAAAAGGAGTGGAATACACAATCCATATTTCAGAGAATGGGGCTTGCCAACGACCTATTGTATAAAGGAGATAAAAAAACTTAAGAAATCTCAGCACTTTTATCTGATCGCTTCGGGCGGAGTAAGTTCGGGAGTTGAGATTGCCAAATCGATAGCTCTCGGGGCCGATCTGGCCGCCTCAGCCAGGCCGTTGCTTGAAAAAGTTGTCGCCGAAGGAGCGGATGGTGTGATTAAATTATTAAAGGAATGGTTTGATGAACTAAAAAATGTGATGTACCTGACAAACTGTTCGGATATTAAAAACTTAGGAAAGACAAAAATTAAAAGGATAGAGGAACAATATTGAAAGAATATTTAAGCGACAAAGAATGTAACCGGATATTTACTGACCAGGTTGGAAAGACAGAAAAGTTATTCAGTGATATATTTGCCGGCAAACATCCTGTTTCACTCTATGAGCCATGCCAGTATATTATGCAGAGCGGTGGAAAACGATTGCGCCCCTTCCTGGTAATGTTATCGGCAAAAGCTGTCGGAAGTGATTATAACTCGGTTTTAAATGCCGCTGCGGCAGTGGAAATTCTCCATAACTTTACCCTTGTCCATGATGATATTATGGACAACGCCGATAAAAGAAGGGGAAGGGAAACAATTCATAAAAAATATGATCTTAGTACCGCGATACTTGTTGGTGACAATCTCACAGCTATAGCTTATCAATACTTGCTCAGGGACTGCCCGGATAATTCCAAGGCTGTGATAGACAGTTTCACAAGGGGAATCGTAGAGGTTTGTGAAGGTCAGAGCCTTGATAAAGAATTTGAGATAAAACCCTCGGTTACCATTGATGAATATAAGGAGATGATCGGTAAAAAAACAGCGGCCTTAGCCCGTGTCTGCTGTTCGATCGGAGCAAGACTGGGAGGGGGAACCGAGGAGGAAATAACTCTGCTTGAAAATTACGGTGAAAACCTGGGCATGGCATTTCAGATACAGGATGATCTGCTTGATATATTCGCCAAAGAGGAAGAATTTGGCAAGTCGGTCGGGATTGATCTGGCTGAGGGTAAAAAAACATATCTTTTTCTTAGCGCCCTCGCGAGGGCAGAGGGAGAAGACCTTGCGCTATTAAAAAATGTAATAAAAAATAAAGGAGCCTCATCAGAAGAAATACCGGTGATCAGGAATATGTACGATCGCCTGAATGTAATAGCTGATGCGGCTGATGAGATAAATAAATATACAAACGCGGCAATCGGAGCTGCCGAAACTGTCAAAAACAAAGAAGCCGGAGCTCTTTTAGTTTGGCTGGCAAAAAAATTAATTAATCGGAACAAATGATAAAAAAAACAGTTAAAATTATAAATGACGCGGGACTGCACACTCGCCCCGCCGCGACAATTGTGAAGCTGGCCGCGAAATTTGATTCGGAATTTTTTATTATCAAAGATGGATTTAATATCAATGGTAAAAGCATTATAGGGGTAATGACCCTCGCGGCTGAAAAAGGCTCTGAATTGACACTTCAATTTGAAGGAAGTGATGAAGAGGAAGCTTCCAAAGATATAATAGATTATTTTAACAGGGGATTTGACGAGCTTTGAAGCAAGATAACATACTTAAAGGTATTGCAGCAGCCCCGGGTATAAAAATAGCTAAAGCGTATCTCTACACAAAACAGACAGAAGTAATAAGCAGCGCTGAAGTTGAAAATACCGAGGAGGCTGTCGAGCAGCTGAATGAAGCGCTCAGCCAGTCGAGAAAAGAGCTTCAAAAGGTTTTCAGCCTGGCTGTTGACAAGCTGGGAGTTAAAAGAGCCGCGATATTTGAAGCGCAGATAATGATTCTCGATGATCCGATTCTAATCGATACAATTATTAAACGTATACGAAAGGAGAAAAAAACTCCGGAATATATTGTCGATGATGAAATTTCAAAATATCAGAAACTGATGGAAGCTTCGGATGAAGCCTATATGAAGGAGCGTTCTCATGACATCGAGGATATCAAATACCGGATAATAAAAAGCATCAGAAAGAAAAAATGGAAATCGAGGATTACAGAAGATGTTATTGTGGTTTCTCCATATCTTACTCCGGCCGATACAATTTTGTTCTCCCGAATTAATATTAGGGGTTTCATAACTGATTTCGGCGGACTTACCTCACATACAGCGATTGTTGCCCGATCACTTCATATTCCGGCCGTGGTAGGAGCGCATGACGCCACAAGCCGGATTAAGGATGGAGATCATCTTATTGTTGATGGTTATCATGGCACTGCCATTCTGAATCCCACTGAAAAACAGCTTGAATATTACCGGAATAAAATTGAGCAGATAAAACTTTATGATGAAGAACTGGCCCAGTTAAAGGAACTTCCGGCTGAAACTCTTGATGGTAAAAGAATTCATCTCTCAGCAAATCTTGACCTGAACGAAGAGATTGGATTCGTTATTCAGAACGGGGCCGAAGGAATCGGACTGGTAAGAACCGAGCAGATACTGCAGGAATTCGAGGCCTTCCCTGATGAAGAGACTCAATACAAAATCTATAGTGATCTGGCCGAGAAACTTTATCCACAGGCAATTACCATCAGGGCGCTTGATATGGGAGGGGATAAAGTTCTTCCCTTTGATGTCAAAGAGCCGAATCCGTTTTTGGGATGGAGAGGGATAAGGTTTCTGCTTGATAACAGAGAATTATTCAAAACCCAGACAAACGCTATTTTGCGCTCAGGCAGGCATAAAAATGTTAAATATATGATCCCCATGGTTTCATCGGTTAAGGAGATCAGGCAGTTTATGCAGCTGATTGAAGAATGTAAAGAGGAATTAGATAACCGTGGTGTTGAATATGATAAAAGTATGAAAATCGGCATTATGGTTGAAGTTCCCTCCGCCGCTGTAATGGCTGAGCTATTTGCCAGAGAAGTCGATTTTTTCAGCATTGGCACAAATGATCTGATACAGTATCTTCTGGCTGTTGATCGTGGAAATGAAATTGTTTCCGACCAGTACCAGGAATTTCATCCGGCTGTAATAAGAACTCTCGCCTATATTGTGAGAGCTGGAAAAATAAGTGATGATTTTGAAATAAGTATATGTGGCGAAATGGCGGCCGATCCGGTCGCGGTTCCTCTTCTTATCGGTCTCGGACTCGATTCAATAAGCGTCTCAGCTTCCGTGATTCCAACAATTAAAAAAATAATCAGGAGTATGAATTATTCGGAAGTTAAAGAAATTGCGGAGGAATGTCTTCACTATACAACAGAAAATGAGATTAATGAAAAAATGATGAGCTTTTACAAGGAAAAACTCTCACCTGAAATTTTTGATGATCTTATCGGGAATTATTCCCTGGAATAATTTTATAGATAAATTTTTCCGTTATCATTTTTTACATTGTTACTCATTCAGCTATTTTACATATTAGCCTGTCGGTGATTTGAAATACTTTTGTGATTAAATCCTGAAAGTTGGTAATATTGAATAAAATACTGTTATATACTTTACTTTTTTTCGTTCTCGCCTTTGAATCTCTATCGGCGCAATTTTATTTTTTCGGCAGAAACAAGGTGCAGTATGAAGACTTCACCTGGAAAGTCATCAAAACAGAGCACTTTAATATTTATTATTATGATGATTTTGAGGAAATGGCTGAGATCGGGGCTTTTTATGCTGAAGAAGCTTATAACGATCTGAAGCAGAAATTCAATCATGTAGTCACCTACCGAATTCCCCTGATTTTCTATAATACCCACATCCATTTTCAGCAGACAAATATATCGCCGGGTTTCATCCCCGAGGGTGTCGGGGGATTTTTTGAATTTCTGAAAGGAAGAGTTGTTATACCTTACCTGGGGGAGCTGGCCCAGTTCAGGCATGTTATCAGGCATGAGCTGGTTCATGTTTTTATGACATCCAAACTTGTCAATTCTTTGCGGGATCATCGCGTTCCTGTCGATAAACTGCCCCCTCTCTGGTTTGTGGAAGGACTGGCAGAGTTTTGGTCGACAAGCTGGGACACTCAGGCCGAAATGGTAATGCGCGACGCTGTATTGAACAACATATTTTTCCCCCTTGAGAAACTGGACTACCTGAGAGGTTTCCTGATGTATAAGGAGGGCCAGAATTTTCTTGAATGGGTGAAAATTGAATATGGTGAAGATAAAGTTCTCAGGATTATGGAGAATTACTGGCGTTTTACAAAATTTCAGGATGTTCTTGAATATACCCTGGGAGAAAAACTTGAAAAGGTTTCGGAAAAATGGAGCTACCATTTAAAACAGCGTTATTTTCCTCTCTATGAGGATAAAGCCCCTCATCATATTCTTTCAGAAAAAATAACTGATGATGGTTTTAATTTTTCCCCTGTACATTTAAAAAAGGATGGAAAGGATTATATCTATTTTATAGGCAATTATAACGGCTATTCATCTATATACAGAATGGAATATACACCCGGGGCTGAAGAGTTTGCCGAACCGGAGGTGGTCATTCAGGGTGAAAGAGAAGCGGTGTTTGAAGCTTTTCATCTGCTTGAGGCGAATCTCGCTGTATCATCTGGTGGAGATATCGCCTTTATCGCGAAATCAAATGGCAATGATGTGCTTTATCTTTATTCATCTGAAGATGAGGAGATTAAGAGAAGTTTTGAATTCAACCAGCTTATTTCCATTAAAACCCCCTCTTTCTCTTCTTCGGGGGATTCGCTGGTTTTTTCAGCCATAGATACAAAAGGATTCAGTGATTTATTTATTCTGGATATGACATCGGGTAACCTTACAAGATTGCTTAATGATTATTACAGTGATAAAGACCCGGTTTTCAGTCCCGACGGAAATTCAGTCCTTTTTGTTTCCGACAGGACAGAAGGAATATACGCAGAAACATTTAATCTGTTCAGATACAATCTGAAAAGCAGAAAAACGGAATATATAACTTATACAGATGGAAATATCGGCAAACCGCAATTCAGTCCCTCCGGTAAAGAAATATTTGTAATCAGTGATTATGACGGAAATTATAATCTTTGGAAGGTTTTGCCCGGAAAAAACGGAGAGGGAAAACTTGAACAGATAACACAGTTTCTTACAAGTGTTTTTGATTATACTTTTATTTCGGATGATGAAATTGTCACATCCGGATTTGAAAGGTTTTCTTTTCAGTTTTATTCCCTCACTCTTGAACCTGCCGATTCAGTTATCCAGACTCTGGAATATAACCTGGATTATTCAAACGGCCCCTGGGAACCGGGAAAAATATCGCTTGATTCGGAAGATGACAGGCTTGTTTATGAGAAAGAATATACCCTTGATTACGCGGTAAGCCAGGTAATCACCGATCCTGTTTATGGAGCCAGGGGTGGAGCAATGATGACCCTCAGCGATCTTATGGGTGATGACAGGTATGTAATTTTTGTATACAATACAGCCGAGATAAGGAGTGAAATTGTAAGGAATTTTAATGTCGCTGTTTCGAGAGTTGACCTTTCGGGAAGGACAAATTACGGCTATGGAATCTTTAATTTCAGCGGGCGAAGATATGATATCCGCGAGTCGGACGATTTTTATTATGAAAGAAGTTTTGGCGGTTTTTTCAGTTTAATTTATCCATTCTCATCATTCAACAGGATAGAGGCGAGCGTCAGTCTTGCTAATACAGATAAAGAATTGCCTGAAGAGGCTTTTATATCGAGAAAATCGCTGCTGCTTTCCAATTCCATATCTTATGTCCATGATAACGCTCTCTGGGGACCGACCGGACCTCTTGATGGTTCCAGGTTCAGAATTCTGCTCGGTTATACCAGCGATATTAAATACAGCAATGAAAACTATTATTCTTTTATTCTGGATTACCGTAAATATGAGCGTCTCGCCCTCAGGAGCACACTGGCTTTAAGGGGCGCTCTGATGTATAATCATGGTAAAAACACCCGCCGTTATTTTGCCGGGGGAAGCTGGGACCTGCGGGGATGGCCGCGATGGTCGATAAGGGGAGAAAAGCTCTGGCTGGGTTCTGTCGAGCTGAGGTATCCGCTGATTGATGAAGTATATTTTAAATTTCCTATCATCGGGCTGGGATTCCGGAGTATACGAGGCGCGATTTTTTTAGATGCCGGCAGCGCCTGGGATGAATTATATGATACAACCCTGGGTAGTGTTGGCGCCGGAATAAGGATAAATTTCCTCAATGCCATTGTTTTCAGATATGACATAGGTAAAAAAATTGAAAATAATTTTAATGAGTTTCAAAATGGTTTATTTTATCAGTTTTTCTTCGGGTATGATTTTTGAGAAATAAGTTATATATATTACTAATTTTGCTGATAGCGGCTGGCGGGTGTTCAAAAAAAATAGTTATCGACTCACTCGTTCCCTCAAACAGTTATTACAGGCAGTATGGAGCGGGGATCGGGAATAATTTTTATATTCCAAATAGCCTCGGCGATTCTCTGGAATATAAATGGACTGCCGAAACGAGCGGCAGCTATTCGCCATTATCATTCACCTGTTTCGATTCCCTTCTTTTTGCCGGCGATCTATCGGGCAATCTTTACAGTTTTAATTATTTATCAGGTAAGGAGCTTGGTGTAATAAAAGAAAAGGGAGCTGTTTCCGTATCACCTGTTCTGGATGGCTTTAAGGTTTATTATATACTTAATAACTATAAAAAGAAATATTTTACATTTTTTATCTATGATTATTATAATGGCGATATTATTCTGGAAAAAGAGATAAAGAGCCAGTGTGATAATGAAATGCTGATATTTGAAGATGGTGTGGTGATCCTCGCCGAAAATGGGACCTTATTAAAATATTCAAAAAGTGGTGAAAAGTTGTGGAGTAGTGAAACCCTCACTCTGAGTAATTGTCATCCGGCTTCCGATGGTGAAAATATTATTTTGGGAAATATAAAGGGAGAACTGATATCTGTAAAAAATAAAAACGGAAAAATCAATTACAGGAAAGATATCGGAAGTGGTTTTGAAAGCGGAATTTCTGTTATGGAAGGTCATGCCTATGCCGGTGATAATGAAGGTTTCTTTTACTGTGTAAATATTAAATCGGGAGAGCTGATATGGAAAATCAACAGCGGCGCTCCGATTAAATCGCCTGCCCCCCTGGATAAACAAAAAGTATATATTGTCAATCTCGCGGGACGGATTATAGCCGCGGACAGGTTGACAGGGGAGGTGACCTGGGATGAAAAGCCGGGAGGTCTTTTTAATGCCGCCCCTGTTGTTTTTGACGACAGAATTCTTGTGCCCGATTTGGAAAAACGGGTGTTTATTATGGATAAAAATGATGGAAAAATTACGAACCAGATTATATTTGAAAGAAGAGTAAAAATGACTCCTCTTTATTACAGGGGGAGAGTATATTTTGGTGTTGATAAAGGAGAGATAATCTGTTATCAAACGAAAGGGATGAAATGATTAAATATTATATATATATTGTTCTTATTGCTTTCTCCGCCGAATTATTCGCGTCGCAGAACAAATTCACTATTAATATTAAGACCAACATGGCCTCAGCCGCGATTTTTATTAACAGCAAACTGGCAGGCACAGGCAGCGCGATATATGAAACGGAGCGGGACACAAACTTTATCGCGATAAAAAAAAGCCTGAATGAATGGGGCAAAGCATTTATAGAGGATACAGTGATTTTCGCGGGATCGGATAACGCGCGGGACCTTTCCTACAACCTTGATGAAGATATACTTATTGATTCATCTCCCCAGGATGCCGCGGTAAAAAACGGGGAAAAGCACCTTGGAAGAACCCCTTTATTCGTAAATAAAAACATCAGCTCTCTTCTACTTTACAAAAAGAATTATGAGCCAAAGAAAATTTTTATCAAAGATGAGAAGGCCAGGAATATCAGCCTGAGTTTTAACGGCAAGATTAGGAAAGAAAGTTTTATCGATTCTGACTGGTTCCCGGCGCTTATCGGGTCGGCCCTGGTTCTGGGAGGCACGGCTGCCTATTTCAAAATTGAGGCTGATAAAACATTTGAAGAATATAAAAAGACAATGGATCAGTCACTTCTGGATAAAACAGACCGTTACGATCTATATAGCGGTATTGCCCTGGGAGCTCTGCAGGTGAATTTTGGTTATCTTATCTATAAATTGCTGATCGAATGATTATCAGGCATCTTCGAGAAGTACAGCTGTGCCATTCGCTGATACCATCAACATACTTCCACCCTGACCGATAGTCTCATAATCCAGATCAACAGCGAGAACGGCGTTTCCTCCCAAAAGTTTTGCCTGTTCAATCATTTCTTTAACCGCTATATCCTTGGCTGTCCTCAATTCTCTTTCATAAGATGCTGATCTTCCTCCGACAATATCCCTGATCCCGGCAAAAAAATCTTTAAAAATATTTGCTCCGAGAATAGCTTCACCAGATACCAGTCCGTAATATTTTACAATTTTTTTTCCTTCAATAGCGTTTGTTGTGGTTACCAGCATGATTATATTCCTTTTCTTGTTTTATTTAATATAAGAAAAATAATTTTAAGATGAAATCAGAATTGCGGTTAACGATACAAAAAACAGACATCTTGTGGAATTAAAACAGGTCTAAATAACCGCGCGGTTCGTAAAAGCGTAATGAAAATCCAAAATCAGGTTAAGGGAGCTGTTTTTTATTTTTGACAGGCCAAATTTTCAGGCAGCCGCTTAATTTAATGATGGAAATTCGTTACATTTACATTGAATCAAAAAATAATTTATTTTCCAATAAAATTAATAAATATGCGTCCAACTGCTGCTCTTGTTTCTCTTGATAATTTGTGTTATAACTACCTTGGGCTGAGAAAAAAGGTTCGGGGGGCCAAAGTAATGGCTGTCGTTAAAGCGGATGCTTATGGGCATGGCATGGTTAAATGTGTGGAAGCCCTTGAAAAACTCGGTCCGGAAAAACCGGAATATTATGGCGTGGCCCTTGTAGAGGAAGCTGTTGAACTGAAAAAATCAGGATTAACAGAAGCTCCCGTCCTCAGTTTCGCCCCTTTTGATAAGGAGGACATTGATTTATACAGTAAATATAAAGTAATGCCCACTGTTTGTTCGGAACAGCATATAAGAGAAATCGAGGCTCTGACAACCGATAAAAAGATTATCGTCCATGTAAACATTGATACGGGAATGGGAAGGCTCGGTTTTCATTATTCCGGGGCGGTTGAAAGAGTTAAGGAACTTGCTTCCCTGAAGAATGTTGTTATCGATGGTATCTATACACACTTTTCAACATCGGATGAAAAAGATAAAAGTTACGCGCTGCTTCAACTGGAAAGATTCAACAGAATCAGGGAAGAGCTGATTAACGGCGGATATGGAAATATTCTTTTTCACGCGGCCAACAGCGGAGCGATAATAGATATGCCGGAAGCTGTGTTCGATATGGTCAGACCCGGGATATCTTTATATGGTTATTATCCTTCGAAAGAAACTTCCGGTTCGGTTCCTCTCAAGCCGGTAATGTCCCTGGTTACTGAAGTATCCACTATTAAGAAATTCAGTAAAGGTGAATCCGCGAGTTACGGAAGAAAATTTACAGCCACGGAAGATACAGCTGCCGTGACGGCTCCGGTCGGATACGCCGATGGAATTGACCGGGCGCTTACCAACAGAATTTCGGGCATCATTAAAGGGGAATTCTATCCGCAGATAGGAAGGGTGACAATGGATCGCATTCTCTTTGAAACGGGAAATTCAAAAATTACTGCCGGGGATAAGATAACCCTGATAGGTGAGGACAGGGGCAAAATAATCAGCGCGTGGGACTGGTGTGATATTTTAGATACTATCCCATATGAAATTACCTGTAATATCAGCAAGAGAGTTCCAAGGAAATATATCTGAAATGGATATCAGAAAACAATATTTGATTCAGGCCGTAACAGTTGCCTCCAATAATCTCAGACTGACATCTGAGAAAATAGAAACCATTGTGCTGCTTAAACGCTTTCTTGCGGATACTGCCGATCTTGAAAGAGCGATAGCGAAAATGAAAAAAATTACAGCTCTTTCAAAACTTGGCATCAAGATGGGGGAAATATATAATTATATAGATGGAAGTTCGGTGGATTTTTTAAAACTTTCCGAAAAATTTAAAGAGCAGAGCCACAATATTATCAGGCAGCTAAACGATTTTCTGGAGGTCACCGGAGCAGAATCTTTAAAGGTTATTCTGGCCGGAATTGATGAAAAAGAGGAGGAGCCTGAGAAGGACAATGAAGAACAGTCTGAAGAAAAGGAAGAGGGAGAACCGGATAAGAAGAGAGACCCGGCCGATGATAAAATAAAAAGAACATTGGAAATTGTCAAAAAGGTAAACGTACTCCTGGATAAATACAACAGAGATGAATTTACCGAAGAAGATATTGATCTGTGCATACTTGAGCTTTATGACCTGGTTTCTTTGGTCAGGTCGCTGAATAAAGATGCCGGAAGAATGAGCCGGATAGCCTCGACTGCGTTGATAATGATAAGGGATGACGAATTAAAAGCAACTAAGGAAAATATTGAGTATATTCGTGCTTGTCTGATAGTAATTGTTGCCAGAGTAAGGGGAAAAGAAGTTGACATATCCGATTATTCCCGGCTGGCAGAACAATTCGGAGACCTGATTATGAAAAATGACAGAGGTTCTGATTAATGGATATTTTTGCTGTTATCCTGGCAGGAGGAATGGGTGTCAGGTTTTGGCCCCGTAGCAGGGAGAAACAACCCAAACAGTTGTTAAAGATATTTGGGGAAAAATCTTTATTACAGCAAACCGTCGAAAGACTGGACGGACTCATAGAAAAAGATCATATTTTTGTAATCACCACCAAAATTCAGAAAGCCGCAATAAGGGAACAGATTCCCGATATCCCAAAAGAAAATATAATTGATGAACCGTTTGGTAAAAATACCGCCGCCTCAATAGGGCTTGCTTCAGTGGTTATCCAAAAAAAATGCCCTGAAGCGATAACTGTTGTTCTGCCTGCCGATCATTTAATCAGGGATATTAAAGAGTTTCAGAGAACAATTAAAACGGCGATTAATTTTGCCGAGGGAAACAGCGCTCTGATGACAATCGGGATAACACCCGATAAACCTGAAACCGATTATGGTTATATCCAGTTCGATGAAAATTTTATCGATTCAAATATACACAAGGTTATTTCTTTTGCCGAAAAACCTCCCCTGGCGACTGCCGAAAGATTTATTCAGGCGGGGGATTTTTTATGGAATTCAGGAATATTTATCTGGTCTGTTGAGGCTATTTCAAGGGAAATAAAGAAACTTATGCCAGAACTTCACTCAGGGCTTGTGGAAATATCCGCCTCTTTGGGAAAACCGGATTATCAGAGTGTGCTGGTTAAAGAATTCGGACAATTTCGAAGCATTTCCATAGATTACGGGGTAATGGAAAATTCGGATGAAGTTTATCTTGTTAAGGGAGGATTCGACTGGAGTGATGTCGGAAGCTGGGATTCTGTTTTTGATCTTTCTGAGAAGGATAATGAGAAAAATGTCAGGAAAGGAAAGGTCTATACAGAAAAAACGAGCAACTGCCTGATTCATACTCCGAATAAATTTTCAGCGTTGATAGGGGTTGATAATCTAATTGTTATTGAGACACCCGACTCACTGCTTATTTGCGATCGTGACAACGCCGGGGATGTTAAACATGTAATAGATTATTTAAAGATGAATGAAATGAAGGACCTTATCTGATTGAAAAGGTTTATTACTGAAAAGGAAATAACAGATCTTCACAGATCAGGTAATAAGACACTTGTGGTGGAAGGGGAGTACGCTCTTACGCCGCTTGCCTTGGATAAATTAAATCTCTGGGGGATTAAAATTATCAAAAAGGAGGATATCGAATTATCTCCGAATGATACCGGATTTGAGAATAAAGTTAACTTTCCCCCCAAAAAAATTGTTTTTGCCTGTGACCACACAGGATTTGAGGCAAAAGAAATTATTATGCGGATGGTTGAGGAAAAAGGTATTGAGGTAATTGACACGGGAACTTATTCTGAGGAATCGTGCGATTATCCCGATTTTGCCTTTGCCGCCGCGAAACATATATTCTTTAATGAAGCTGATATGGCTGTTATAATTGACGCCACAGGGAGCCCCTCGGCAATAAGCGCCAATAAAATTCCCGGAATCAGAGCGGCCGTTTGTTATAATGAATTCACCGCTCACAGCGCCAGGGAGCATAATAATTCAAATATATTGTGTATGGGAGCCAGGGCGCTTGGAATTGAGACCTTAAAAAGTATTGTCCTGAAATTTATATCCACACCCTTTGCCGCGGGCAGACACCAGAGAAGGCTGGACAAAATTTCAGATGTTGAGAATAAACTACTTGGGAAAAATATAACCTGATCAATAATCGATTTTTTACATAAATTTTAATTTCACCCGCAAATTCCCCGCGATTTCCATTAGATAAACGATGAAGTGATTCGTCAACAAGCTGGTAATTATTATATGCAATCGGTTTTATAAAAAAGAATTTATCAGAAGGAAAACAGATTTGTTTACAAAAGACAGTATAGTCGAAGATATCAGGCATCTTAAAGGAAAAACCTGGCTGTTAAAGGTTCAGGCGCCATGGCTCGCCGATATTATAAAACCAGGCCAGTTCTGCAATATTAAAACCAGCGAAGGAAACTATCCTTTGCTAAGAAGACCATTCAGCATTTGTGATGTTGAAGGTGATAGCTGTTTTTTTATGTTTGATGTTCATGGTGAAGGAACAAAACTAATGGCGTCAAAAAAACGGGGAGAGAAAATAAATATACTCGGACCCCTGGGCAATGGGTTCGGCATTGCCGATATTTTCGATACAGCTGTTTTTGTCGCCGGCGGCATCGGAAGCGCCCCATTTCCTTTTCTGACAAGAATGCTGCCGGATAGAGAAATAGTTACACTTTTTGGAGCAAGGAACGCCGATTTTGTGGTAGACTACGGACTAAAAAACATAAAGACTGCCACCGATGACGGCTCTGACGGTTTCCATGGAACGGTTATTGAACTTCTTGAAAAAGAAATCAAAAACATTAAGGGGGATATTAAAATATTTGGCTGCGGGCCTACTCCGATGTTAAAAGCTTTAAGTGAATTCGCCTTGAAAATGAAACTAAATTGTGAAGTATCAACCGAATCGGCGATGGCATGCGGATTTGGAATTTGCCAGGGCTGCCCCGTCGATCATGCCGATGAAGACAAATTTTTACTGATTTGTAAAGATGGACCTGTATTTAATGTCCGGGATATAAAATTATGAAAAAAGTTGATCTCTCTGTAAATATAGGAAACCTCCGGTTAAAAAATCCGGTATTGCTTGCCTCCGGAACAGTAGGCTATGGCAACGAGATATCGGAATTCACCGATCTGAGCAAAATTGGCGCGATAATTACAAAATCTATTTCCCTTAAACCACGCAAAGGCAACAGACCTCAGCGTATTGTTGAAACCTCATCCGGCATGCTTAACGCTATTGGTCTGGCTAATGTTGGTATTGAAGAGTTTATAAAAAGTAAAATCCCTTTTCTTGAAAAACTTGGTTCAACAATTATCTGTAATATAGCGGCAGGCAGCATTGAGGAATATGTCGAATGTACCCGAATGCTCGATTCAGAAGCCGGAATCAAAGGATTCGAAATAAATATTTCCTGCCCGAATGTTAAGGAGGGGGGATTGATCTTTGGCAATGAACTGAAAATGGTTGGGAAAATTACCTCTCTCGTAAGAGGAGTGACTAATAAACCAATTATAATAAAACTTTCCCCGAATGTTTCCACAATTTCAGATTTTGCCGAAGTCGTAAAGAAAGAAGGAGGCGACGCGGTTTCCGCTATAAATACGCTTATCGGGACAGCGATTGATATAAAAACAAGAAAACCAAAACTTGCCAATGTAACAGGAGGTTTATCCGGCCCTGCCATAAAACCAGTCGCTCTGGCAAAAGTGCTGGAGATACACCGAAAAGTTGATATTCCCATAATTGGTGTGGGAGGAATAATGGATTACCGGGACGCGATTGAATTTATGATAGCGGGCGCTTCGGCATTCCAGCTGGGGACAGTAAATTTCGTTAATCCTAATGCCGGTCAGGAAATAATCGGAGAGCTTGAGAAATACTGCGCCGAAAATGAAATTGAAAAATTATCTGATATTACAGGAAGCGTGGTACTTTAGTGGATATTCAGCAGGCATTGGATAAATTATTCTCTCTGCACCAGTTTGGAATTAAACTGGGACTTGAGAATATAAATAAACTTTTGAAATATATTGGCAATCCGGAAAAAAAACTTAAGGCCGTGCATATTGCCGGTTCAAATGGAAAAGGAAGCACAGCCTCTTTCCTGGCAAGTATATTGCAGGAGGAAGGATATAAGACAGCGCTGTATACGTCGCCACATTTCAGAAAATTTAACGAAAGGGTAAGAATAAACGGGATTGAGGTTGAGGATGAATATATACTTTCATTCATGAATGACTTTGATAAATATATCGATAATAATTCACCGACCTTTTTTGAGCTGACCACGGCGATGGCTTTTAAATATTTTGCCGAGCAAAATGTAGATATTTCAGTTATAGAAACAGGACTCGGGGGCAGACTTGACGCCACTAATGTGCTTGATCCCGAGGCGACGGCGATCACTTCGATAAGTAAAGAACATACTAATATTCTGGGTGTAGAATATACCGAGATTGCCCGCGAAAAAGCAGGTATAGTAAAAGCGGGGAAACCTCTCTTTACCGGATTTATGCCTGAAGAAGCTTTAGAGGAGATAAAGAGAGTTTCGAATGAGAAACAGATTTCGGATTTAATAAATCTTTCGGATCATTTTAGGAAATCAGATTCTTCTTTAAAAATAGCTTCCGGTGAATTTGATTTAATAAAACTTCCGCTGGAGGGGAAATATCAACGCTGGAACGCGGCGCTCTCGTTATTAATCGCTGAGAAGGTTTTTGGGATAAATGATATTACTATTCTAAGGAGCGGCCTGGATAATGTTTTGAGCAATACAGGCTTCCAGGGGAGGTATGAATATTATCACCGGCGGCCTGATATTATTTTTGACGCAGCGCACAACGAAGAGGGAATTGAGATGCTGCTGGACCTTTTTGAAGAAAAAAAGAACAATTATAAAGAAAAATCGGTTATATTTGGCGCTATGAAGGATAAAAACTTGCATTCAATGTTTTATCTTCTTGCTTCATGTTTTGAT
>CAXXGF010000024.1:0-19909 GCA_963677445.2 Melioribacteraceae bacterium
GAATATCTTGCCGATACTCACAGTTTTGGAATAAGCATAAGTTTTTAATGAAAAATGAACCACTTAATACAACATTATTTAATAACGATTTGAGGAGTAACGAATGAAGAAACTCGTATTTGTTTTAAGCCTGCTTTTGCTGGGTAGTTTTGCCCTGCAAGCACAGACCGATGTAACATTTTCGGTAGATATGTCTCTTTACGCGCAGATCAGTTTTGATCCCGCAGAAGATGAAGTTCAGATCCGCGGCAGCTTTGACGGCTGGGGCGACGGTCTTGTACTGACTGATAATGATACTGATTCTATTTATACAGTAACACTTCAGGCAGCGCCAGACGATGTAATTAATTACAAATTTGTTTATGTTAACGCTGATGATGAAATAACATGGGAAAATGATCCGAACAGGGAATATACTGTTGTCGGAACAGATCCTAACATCGTTGACACAGATTATTTTGACCGCAGAACCGCTGATGGCGGCGTTGCAACAATCACTTTTAATGTAGATATGACTCTTGCACCCAATGCAGGTTTTGATTCCACTACTGATACCGTTAAGGTAGCGGGCAGCTTTACAGACTGGGGCACAAACCCGATTGCGATGGAAGATTCTGATGGTGATGATATTTACACTGTTACTGTTCCTGACCTTACAGGTGGAGAAACTTTATTCTTCAAATTTATATGGGCTGACGAAACAGGCGCTATCGCAGCCTGGGAAGATGATCCTAACAGAGAAAGATTCCTTCTTGATGGCGACAACACTTATGACGCTTACTGGAATCGTGTGCCTACCACTGTTACTCTCGCGGATGGCAACATGGCCTTCAAAGTTGACCTTTCAGTAATGAAAGAAGTTGGCATCTTTAATGACGCTGTTGACTCAGTTGAAATTCGCGGTGGATTTAACGGATGGAGCAACGCTGAAAATTCAAGAATGAACCAGGACTTCCTGAATTCCGCGAGATGGTTCATCGATGTGCCTTTTGTTCAGCAACCTCTTGGGGGAATTCAGAATTTCAAATATTTTGTTAATCCTGATGACACACCTCTTTGGGTCGATGGTTATGAAAGACCATTAAGCCAGGGCGGCGGTAACCGTGATGCTGAATTTGAAGGTCAGGTTGCGCAGGAAGTACCTGAAGTTTATTATGATGATGTACATCCTGATATTGTTGTTCCATCAGGAACAACGATTGAAGTTACTTTCAGAATTGATATGACTTATGCCAAGACCGATCTTACTTTTGAGCCCACAACAGACCAGGTATACTGGATCCCGGAACAGCCTTCATTTGTTGTTACCCAGGGCTGGGAAGACAGCGATACATTAAAAGTAGTGGAACTTACCGACGCTAACAGCGATATGGTATATGAAGGAACACTTGAAGTCGTTGGTCCCTCATGGAATGCTTTTGAATACCGTTACGCTTATGTGCATGAAGGTGAATTTGTTCATGAGCCATCAGGATATGGTGATTTCGCTTACAGAACAAGATATTGTGAAATGACTGCTCCGAGAGCTTTTGTACAGCCTTACAGCGCTCCTCAGGATAGCTGGCTTGACCAGGAAGATAAATCAGCTGAATCAGAACTCGGTCCGGCTGGTATTAATGGTCTGCGCGAAATTGATCCTGTTGCCAACACATTTGAGCTGTCACAGAACTATCCTAACCCGTTCAACCCGACAACTCTTATCAGGTTCTCAATTCCTGAAGCCGGAAATGTAAGCCTTAAAGTTTACAACGTGCTTGGTCAGGAAGTAATGAGCCTTATCAATGAAGAAATGGCCGTCGGCAGCTACGAAGCTGATTTTAACGCTGCCAACTTCAGCAGTGGTGTTTATTTCTATACTCTGCAGGCTGGCGACTTTACATCAACAAAGAAAATGATGCTTCTCAAGTAATCATTTTTCTTAATATAATTTTGTCAATAGCCCCCGTCGAAATGCGGGGGCTTTTTTTTATTTCCCAGGATTTCGTTGTTGAGGCATAATAAAAATTGTCTGCCAGGGAGCTGAGCATAAGGCGTCATGATGGATAAGTGATAAACATGCGGAATGTTGGATTATTTTATGGGAACGGTGGGACACCCGGGACATTATGCTGATAGGTAAAGTGTATGTTTTTTGCATTAACTTCAATATTATCTCAAAGAGAAATGTCCCGTTAGTCCCGATTATCCCGCTTGAGAAGCAGGCGAAATTAAAACAACCTTTGATTCCTTTAGCTATTTCTCCCTAACTGCTTCCCTCCAACTGTTTCTTAAAATTTAGCGTGTTCTGGTAATTGGGGGAGTATTGAATTGCCAGGTTGATGGTTTATTTTATTGGTAAAATTATCCTTACGGCGCTTATATTGAAAATCTTTCTTATAATAACTCGGAAAGTTACGATCTTTATAAATTTACCGAAAAAGAGCGTGACATTGAAACAGGATATGATTATTTTGGAGCCAGACTTTATGACAGCTTCCTTGGTCGCTGGCATAGTGTGGATCCATGGGAAGATAAGTATCCCGGAATAAGTCCTTATGTGTATTGTTATAATAATCCCGTAAACAGATTTGATCCGAATGGAAAGGGTGATTTATTCGAAGCAATCAGGAAGCATACTTCTGTTGAGTTTGGTTTTATTGCAGGTGTTAAAGGAGAAATTAAGGCTGGACCAATTGAAGCAGGAGGGGAAATTGGTGTTTATAAAGCCAATGTTAAGGTGAATTTAAATGGTGACGTGGAAGCATATCATGCCGCCTTTTTTGCTGGAGGTCAAGTCTCAACAGGATATTCGATTGGAGGATATCAGGCGCAATTATTTGAAATTCAAGGGACCTATTACGCTGGTTATGACAGCAATACAGGAGAACAACCTCCAGCGGATTGGGTGCCAGGTATAAGTGGACCAAAATTCGGAAAGAATTCAGAAGACCCTGGTCCGGCAAATATAAAAAAGGAAAACGGTGTTGATGGTGGAAAAATCAAAGCTGCATTTGGCTTGTTAGCATATTTTTCGATTGAGACTGATTTGGGAAATATTGTTTATGACTGGTTATTCAAACCGGATGATAAAAAGGATAAAGAAAATGAAGATGAAAAGGATAGCAATAGAACTGGTGATAATAAAAGATAACTAATTTTCTGGATCTGCTTCAGCAGGTCCAGATATTTTTTCAAATAGGACTAGATTATGACAGCTCGTTATTTAATAATGTTGATCTTATATGTTACAACTAATTTACAGTGTGAAAGGCTAGTTGATAATACATATTATTTCAGCTTCGAAAATATTTACTCCTGGCATTGCGCTTTTATTAATGGGCGTGAATATGAGGATGAGGAAATTAGAATGGTTTTATATTCCGACCCGGATAATATCGTTAAAGAACTAATAATAATAACAGTCATACCTCTAAAGGAAAAAATATTTAGGGAAGTTGTCGATGAAAAGTGTTCCGACCCGGAATTTGATTTATATTTAGAAATTGATAATCCATTTTTTCAGAATAACACCGAAGTTTATACTGATAAAAATGGTACAATCTGTGCATTTATTGAAAATGATCAATTTGTCGTAAGAGTGGGTATTATTGGGGATAACTCAAATATTGATAGTTACACAGAATTTGTGAAGTCTTATAAATATAGTAATCCTTTCCACTAGAGGAGAAAATCAATTGAATGTAAGATACATTGATCATAAGGTTGTCCTATCAGCTCCATTATGGGCAAAAATAGTAAGTGTTCTGATAACACTTATTGTCTATCTGAATGGCTTTTATGCGTTGTTTATCGAAGGAAGATATGGTTTCTCAATATTTTTGATTGTTATTGTGTCATTTTCTCTGATTAATGCAAATTTTTCAATTAAAAATATAGTTATTGAAAATGGCATAATTCATTTTAAACCATTTTTACTGCCTTTCTTTAATTATAAAATTGCCGTGAATGATGTTGAAAAACTGGTTTTTTCGGTCTCATTTAATTTCCGAAGAGTGAAATTCTCTATAATGACGAAATCGGGTAAAATGTATGAATGTTTGAATATGTACTATAAAGATCCAAATGTTCCTGAACATTTTGCGGAAATAAAAAAAATATTTAAATGTGATAATATAGAATATGATGGTGTAATACCTTTTGAGGAGAATGATAATGATTAAACTTATGTATTTATTGATTAGTGTACTTGTTTCTATCAATATTAATGCACAACTTATTTCTAATAACACATATATGTATGGATTTACCAATGTATTTCAATGGCACTGCATTGATATTACAGGTATTGAAATGTACCCAAATTCAACAACTTCTTTGGTCTTTTATGAAAATATTGAAAATGTTGTTGATAATTTTATAACCTGCTCTGTTGTTGAATATAGCGATGGTGGATATTCTGACTGGGTTAATTCTTTATTGAGTGATTCAGAGGTATCAGTCCTTAGTAAAGCCCAGAATAAGGTAATGAAAAATGATATATATATTTTCAGGAATAACGTGAAGAATCAATTAAACGCATTTATTGATCATGGAAGTATGATTCTGGTTGTAAGATACAAAAAATCTAATGGCATTCCTGATTTAGAGAAGTTTATCGAATTTGTTGGCTCATACAATACCGTTAGAGTGAATTTGGATTTTCTGTAATTTTAGATCATCACTTATTTTTCCCTAACCACTCCTTCCAACTGTTTTTTAAGATTGATAGTGTTTATAAAAACCTGTGAAATTTTGAGAAAATAGCCTGATGACAGCCAATAGTTCTGAAATAAAAGTAATCGTGAAAAAAGATGAAACCGGGGGAACAGATGGTCTAATCGTTGAAAGTTTTTCCGGGGTGAATCTAACCCCTCCCTGTCCCTCCCCTTAAAATCATAAGGGGAGGGGACTGAATTACGTAAAAATTCCTGAATTGAGTACGTGCGAATAAGTATGAGGGAATTCAGGAGTTCTATATTTACCGAAAAAGAACGTGACATTGAAACAGGATATGATTATTTTGCCTGTCCGCCCTCCGAAATTAATTTATAATATGGCGGAGAGTCAGACTTTATGGCAGCTTCCTTGGTCGCTGGCATAGTGTCGATCCATTAATGGATGGTTATCCCGGCTATTCCCTCTTTTGTTACTTGATTGACAACAATATATTATATTACACAGCTTAACTTATTACTCAATCAAAATTTCTGTTAACCAGTCCTTGTTACCTATTTCCCCTTCACCACACCTTCCAACTGTTTTTTAAGATTTAGCGCGTTCGGGTAGTTGGGGGAATATTGAATTGCCAGGTTGATGGTTTGGAGCGCTTTTTCATATTTTTCTTTTTGGGAGTAGGCGCCGGCGAGGTTGTATAGAACCTGTGGGTCATCGGCTTTAAATTTAACGCTTGTTTCAAGGAATTCTATCGATTTATCAATATTTCCTTTTGAGAGGGTAATTATCCCTATCCATTTGGTGTTGAAGGCGTCAGCTCTTTTTTTATAGCTAATTTTCGCGAAATATAAGGCCTCGTCAAATAACCGGGCTTTCAGGAGTGTGTTTATTGTGGAGGGGTAATAACCAAGCACAGCGGGGAACTGACTCATCAGCAGTTCCATCTGTTTGATGTAACTTTTGTAATCACCTTTTTTCGCGTAATAATCGGCGACCTGACGCTGTGTGGGTTCATAATCGGCGTCGCCGACGGCAAAATTATAGGCGAGTGAATCGATATGGTTTTTTCGGAACAGCACACTGTTTATCGGCGGCGCGGTGCCTGCCGGCACAAAGGGATAATCAGTTTTCAGCAGTCTCAGTTTAAAAGCGGCCACGGTAGAGTCAAAAGGTGAAAAGTGGAATTTTGCCAGTGTAAGGCTGTCCTGAACTTCAGGATTCGCGATCACCGGATTTCCCTCAGGCAGGTATTTCATCTCGCTCATCTTTTTATAAAAAAGGTTGCCGATATGCTGAAAACCACGCAGGGTGGGGTGGAGGTGATCGGTCATCAGGTTGTCCCCTGTGATGTTTCCGGGACTCAGGCTGCAAAAGAGTGAATCGACATCAATGACAGGCACATTATATTTATTCGCGGTTCTTTTAACTATCCTGTTGATCTCTTCGGGAGCCCTGAAACGGAGCATATCGAGGTCTTTGGCATACCGGAAAAGAGAATCGGCAGTTTTAGAATTGCCCGCATTAAGTTCTTCATGGGCTTTGTTAAATATTTCTTTCGCCGCGGGCAAACCATTCCTCGCCTCTGAGATAAAAGGGGAAAGGTCTTTAAGGTTATATGAAAGGGTGGAGAGAATAAGAGGGACATTCTCAGCTTTAATCATATCAACAATTTCATCCAGGTTTCCCTTAAACTGGTCAAGTCCAGCGTAATAAGTATCCGAGAGATAAGGGATTTCCTTTTCCTTAGCCATCCGGGCCATAAGTGTTCCGCTCGGAGTATTTTCTTCCGAGGCAAACATCCCTGCAACGCCGCCCATGATATTACGCACGAACTGGAAACTTCTGAGGTTCTCAAGTTTCATCACAAGCTTGACAATCGTTCGTGATCTTCCGAATGACTCCAGCGAACCAACGCCCAAGGCTCCATAATATTCATTATGCCCGGCGTAGATAAGCACCAGGTCAGGTTCTTTATCAAGAACATCGGGAACCAGATCGAGGATTGTATAACTATTTACCGCCGTCAGGGAAAGGTTTACCACTTCTATTTCTTTATCGGGATACATCAGTTCGAGGCGTTTCCTTATGTAGCGTGAAAATGAACCGAGGGGCATAAAGGGATATCCCGCCGCGCTGCTGCCACCAAGTACAAATACCCGAAATGAGTTTTCCGGCTTGGTTTTATGAAACACATCCTGTATTGAATTGGGGGCTTTATTGATATTATGAAAATATCTTTTGCCAATGTCAAAATTCAAGCCATCATATTCACGGGAAATCGAATTCCAGGTGGGGTAATATTCTCCATAATCAACTATTCTAAGGCCGGCTTCAAGAATTAAGAAAAAGAAAACCGGTATTAAAAATAAAATGACATAAAATCCCTTTCTGACTTTAACAGGACTTTTAATTTCAAGGGCTTTTTTTATTTCATCTTCACTGGCATTTAATTGAGCCGCCATCTTTTTGACAGATAATTTTTCCCTGTTATTTAATATCCATTGTTTTTCTTTTCCCGAGAGAGCCATATATACCTGAATCTGATATTATTTTTTATGATTTTTGTAACATTATAATTTAAGAATTATTTCCCGAAAAATTAAGGTTACGATTAAGATAGCTTATATATTTAACGGGGAAATCAGAAAGAAAAATGATATGGTGTTTTCCGGATACAAAAAATGGAAATAAAAGGCGGTCTTTTTTATTTGCGGTCATTAGCTGTTCAGGTTAAGGCGGGACTTTTTTTATCCTGGCTGATTATATCTGTATATCTGTTTTCCGGGTCTGATATAATATCGGTCTTTAATGGATTGACGGCGCTTTTTTTATCCATGTATATTGAGGGATTGAGCAGGGAGATGAAAATTTATTACCTGAAAATATTTCCGGTCATGGCTCTCTTCTCTCTCCCTTTGGTATTTAATTCCGCGGAAACTTTTTTATCTATGGAAGCCGACAGCAACGGGCTGAATCAATACATCGCGCTGAATATGGGTTTATTTTATACCTTTTCAATAACAAGGATGCTGCTTGCACTATCACCTGTTGAAGAAATAATTCATCTGCCGGGCCGGGGGAGAATTACCGTTAAAATCCGTTCCATACTTTTTCTCTCTTTCAGGCTGATAATGTTGTATTCGGATAGTTTACATCAATTTTACAGGGCAGTATCGGCAAGGCCGGGCAATCCATCATTTTTCAGGAGGATGAGGAATTATTCAGCAACAGGTCTTTCCTTTATACTTCGGGTTTTTCAAAGAACCGAACGGCTCACGTACGCGCTGGCCTCCAGAAATTTCGCGGGAAAATTTTATATAAAGGAAGGGAATAAAAATTATCCCATCCGGAATATTGTAATAATTGTTTTATACCTTTCCTACCTTCTAATTTTAATTTACATCAAATTCGGATTAAATGATGATACTTTCTTTAAATAATGTCAGCTACTCTTATTCCGGCGGCAGTATAGCTGTGGATAATATCACGATAACTTTTAATGAAGCGGAAAAGACCGCGATAATTGGTCCGAATGGTTCGGGGAAAACGACCTTAATTAATCTGTTTAACGGGATACTTACTCCGGCAGGGGAGATATTTCTGAATGATAAACTTCTGAACAGGGGCAACCTGCAATATTTCAGAAAAAATATCGGGGTAGTTTTTCAGAATCCTGACGATATGATAATTAACAGCAGGGTGGAGGATGAGATATTATTTACACCGGTTAATCTCGGAGTGGAGAAGGAGAGTTATCAGCAGATTCTCGATTACGCCCTAAGCGCCGCGGGAATTGAACATTTGAGAGATAAAGAGATTTTTAATTTAAGTTTCGGCGAAAAAAAACTTGTGACAATTGCGGCGGCGCTCAGCGCGAAAAGTAATATCGTGGCAATGGATGAACCAACAAGCGGACTTGATGATTTCCACAGGAAGAAGATTATCGACTTCATTAACAATATTGATTCGACCGTTATTTTTACCACCCACGATCTGGATATGGCAGCCGAAACAGCCGACAGGGTAATTCTGATTAATAATGGAAGAGTAATTAAAGAGGGAAAACCGTCAGAAATATTATCTGATAATATGACATTAAACAAAAATAATTTGAATTTGCCCAAGTTTCTACAGAAAATTACTTTTAAAAAATAATATTTAAAATATCCTTTTAATTTATTCAAAATAATCATATATTATACTGTGCATTTTGTTAATGTAACAATTATCGGGGGAGAAGATTTAGTACCGATAGGATGTAAGAGTCAGATAGTCAAAATATCAGAGAAAATGAATGAATGAATCAGAAATTCGGCGTATTATTTTTACAGCGCTGGTAATTAGCGCCGGGGTATTAATACCACAGCTTTTTCATTTATTCGGCCTCGGGGCTGTATTTCTACCGATGTTTCTTCCTCTGATGACCGGCGCGATGTTTCTTAAGTGGAATTACGCGCTGCTAAGCGGAATAGTAACTCCCCTGATATCATGGTTGATTACCGGAATGCCGCCGCTGGTTCCACCTATTCTTCCGATAATGATGGTTGAACTATCGGTCGCGACACTTTTTATTTCACTGGTAAGAATCAGACTAATATCAAATCCCTGGATAATAATTATCCTGGCGATTTTATTAAACAGGATTATTTTGCTGGTGATTGTTACTGTAGTATTTCCAATTTTCGGATATGAACACGCTCTTTTTAGAATGGCATTTGTATTATCAGGAGTACCGGGAATAATAATGCAAATAATAATTATTCCTCCCGCGACAAAAATAATTAAAAGAACAGTACCATTCATATCAAAAATGGAATATGGAAAAAATGGAGATAAGCAGTTTAACAACAACCCGAAACTTTTTTGACGACGCGGCAAGCAGCTGGGATGAGATTTATAATGAAGTTGAGCTTCACAGGCTGCAGCAGATATTTGATTCGGAAGTTCCAACATTTTGCGGACCAGTGCTTGACCTGGGATGCGGGACAGGAGTGCTGCTTCCTTTTATAAGCGCGAATCTGAAATCGGATAGCACAATTGCCGAATTTGATATTTCCTTCAGGATGCTTGAAAGAGTTTCAAAAGGAAACGGTAAAAAAATATCGAGGATTGAAGGGGACGGACATTTTCTCCCTTTTAAAGATCAGCAGTTCGGATCGGTATTATGCTTTAGTGTTTTTCCTCATTTCAGCGATCAGGATAAGGTGATCAGGGAAGCCTACAGGACATTACAGCCAGGCGGCTATTTTTTGATAATACACCTTCTCGATCATATCGGGCTGAATGAATGTCACAGAAGGATAGGAGGAACAGTCAGCCAGGATATTATGCCCGCCTGTTATGAGCTTGTAAACGCGCTGATAATTGAAGGTTTCGAGATTACAAGATGGGATGAAAATCCTGACAAATATCTTTTGCTCGCGAGAAAACAATAAAATTGCTGATTATTATAATTTCCAGGGCCAGTTTACACAAGAGGAAATCTCGGGAAACAGGGTATAGTCCCCTTTTCCTTTCAGTACTAAAGAGGTAATATTATAGCCGCTGAAAATATCTTTGGCTTTTTTTATAGTTTTTCCCGTAACAGATACATCATCAACAAGTAAAATATTCGTACCCGGTTTAGGCATAGGGCTTTCTTTAATCAGCTTGGGTGATTGATATCTTGGCTTGTTTGTTTCATCTCTGTAATTAATGGAGATGATCTGCAATGGAATATTCAGTTTATAGCTTAGAATGGAAGCAGGTGTTATCCCTCCTGAAGCTATACCGAGAACCAGATCAAAATCGGGCAGAATAATTTCTCTGATCCGTTTATTTATCTCCATTATGGAAAGATCAACTTTATTTTTAATCATCGTTTTCACCAAAATTCTTTCATCAATCTGTCAAATATACGATAAGAACTGAATATGGAGAAAAATTTTTCTCCGTTGCAACATAATTATTTCTGATACATCTTAATAGAATATAAATCAGTTCAACAGGAAAATAAAGGCGAAACCCGATTTTCAGCTCCTTTATTCCACGTAATAAACCGCGATATTTTAAGATATGATCAGGGAGTGATTAATGAAACAAGTTTTTTTACTGCTTCTCATACCTTTATTACTGACCGCGCAAGTGAATAAAAAAACACTAAATATTATAAGAACGGAAAGAGCGCCCATAATTAATGGTTCTCTGGATGAGAAACTTTGGCAGGAAATGCCTGAGCTGACAGATTTTATTCAGTATTCTCCCTTTAACGGGCGAAAATCTGAACAAAAAACCAAAGCTTATGTCACTTACGATGATGCCGCGTTTTATATAGGTGTTATTTGTTATGACAGTTCCTCCGACAGTATTGCCGGGGAAATAGGACAAAGAGACAGTCAGGATGAACCATATACCGATCTTATCTCAATTCATATTTCGCCCTATAACGATGGAATGAACTCGCTCTATTTTATGATTTCCGCTTCGGGTGTACAGAGTGACAGGAAATATAATTCTTCGGGCGCCGACGCTAACTGGGACGCGGTATGGGAATCGGATGTAAAAATAACTGAATTTGGCTGGGTAGCCGAAGTAAAGATACCGTGCTCGGCGTTACGCTTTTCCAGCGAACCTGTTCAGAACTGGGGTTTTAATATTTTCAGAAGGATTGCCCGGAAAAATGAATGGTCGAGCTGGAGTTTTGTGAGTATTGAACTTGATAAATGGTGGTTCCATATGGGAGAAATAAGAGGGGTTAGTAATCTTAATCCTCCCGTGCGTTTGTCATTTACCCCATATATATCAGGTTATAGTGAAAAAACAAGGAATAAAAACTGGGGCTATTCCTATAACGGTGGAATTGACCTTAAGTATGGCATCAGCGAAAGTTTTACTCTCGATATGACCCTTATACCCGATTTCGGGCAGGTAAGATCAGATGATGAAGAGCTTAACCTTTCCCCTTATGAATTAAGATATGATGAAAGAAGACAATTTTTTACCGAAGGGACAGAACTCTTTGAGAAGGGGGACCTCTTTTATTCGAGGAGGATAGGAGCCACTCCCGCAGGCTATTATGCTGTCTATTCCAATCTGAATGAAAATGAAGAGGTTGTGGAAAACCCGACCGAAGCAGGTTTAATCAATGCCACGAAAGTTTCGGGGCGCACTTCAGGCGGGTTGGGTATAGCGACCCTCAACGCGATGACAGGTGATACCTACGCGAAAGTTACAGACAGGGAAACCGGTGAAGAGAGTGAGATTCTTACCCAGGGTTTCACAAATCATAATATTACAGTATTCGATCAGAGTTATGCTCATAACTCATATTTATCTTTCATAAATACAAATGTTTCTCGAAAAGATTTTATGGCAAACGTCGCGGCCGCCGAGACCCGTTATTCGGATGAAAAAAATGAGTACAGCATAACAGGAAGAGGGGCGTATAGTTATGTGGAAAATAATAATAATTCTTCTGACGGGTTTAAAGTCTGGCTAAACGGGGGGAAAGTCAGCGGTGAATTTCAATTTGACTACGAACTTTCACTCATATCCGATAAATATGATCAGAACAGCCTTGGTTATCTTGACAGAAACAATATATGGGGTAACAGACTGGCATTCCAGCATCAGGTGTTTGAGCCTTTCGGCCTCTTTTTGAAAATGTCGAATGAGATTACCATTCTTTACCATCGGATGTATAATCCCGACGCCTATTCAGATATTTCTATTCATTATGAAATTTATACTACTCTCAGAGATAATTCAAAGTTTAATATGCATGCCGCGTGGGTTCCCGCCGATAGAAATAATTATAATGAAACGAGAACAAGCGCCAGATATTTTGTCAATTATAAATATCTTCATAATTGTTTCAGTTACAGCACTGATTTCAGAAAGTCTTTTTATTCCAGTATTCATGGCGGGTATACCGGGGCTTATGATTACCAGCTCGCCAGTTCCAACTGGTCAGTGGCCTTGTATAACCGATACAGGTTCAATCGACAATTCTCAATTTCACATGACTTTGAGTACCTGAAATATATTAATCAGCCGGGGTATGTCAGTTCCGACCAGTCGGGAAATATATATTTCGGCAGTTTCGACAGGGAAACATGGCAGCAGGTAATCTCGGCAACTTATATTGTTAATCCGGAGGTATCATTTGATTTCAGGCTTCGTCATTACTGGTCGTGCGCCGACTATGATGGTTTTTTCCTGCTGGCCGATGACGGAACATTTCAGGATTCAGATTATTCTGAAAACCATGATATAAATTATAATGCTTTTAATGTGGATATGACGTTCAGGTGGTTATTCGCCCCGGGCAGTGAAGCGGTAATCAACTGGAAAAATTCAATTTATTCCTCAACCGGAGAACCTGACAGCCGGTACTGGATTAATCTTCAGAATACCCTTGACAGCCCTCAGATTAACAGCATATCATTAAAATTCATTTATTATGTGGATTATCTGAATCTCAGCGCATTTTCGATATAATAATTGCCGAAACCGTAATTATCATTTTTAACCCCTTTGGCTGATTTAGGAGGAAGGGGCCGTCTTTTGCAAAGCGTGGGCGAATTTCCCATTGAAATTACATACTGTCTTATACATTCACATTACCCTGCAAATAATATAAAGTGAACTTTACCGCTGACTTTCCCCTTTTATATAAATAATATAATACTTATCTTAAAACTTAAGCTATTCATAGTAATAATCCTACCAACCTACAGGGAACGCTTCTAATGAAAAAATATATTTTTTTCTGATTCTCTCCTCTTTTCTGACGACCAATTCAATGATTTTCCCAGACGAGCTGCCTGGCGATATTAGGCGCCTGTTTCCGGAACCATCATCTGTAATGATCTCTTCAAAGAGTACAATTATTACAGGACAACTAATTACATAACAAGATGGAAAAACACGTATCTTTAAGCCCGAAAAAAAATTTTACCGGGAGATATAATTAATGTTTTTATCAGAGGGAAAATTAATTTCGAATGGAGATTTGAAATTGCAAGCAGACAATTAAAAAACTTTAGTTATGAATCCTGGATATATAATCAGATTTACGCTAATCATGACAGGATCATACCAAACTTCATCTGATCAGGATTCAGGCAGATAAATGGCGTATCAGTTTCACGCGGGTTTTCCTGAATATTCTTTTATTTCCCACGAAGGCATGTCTGAAGGTAAAGTGTTTTTTTTAACCGTTATAGGAGATGCCAGAAATTACCTTTATATTCTTGGTGAAGAAGGCGCTCAATACTATTATAGAGAGTTTCCGCAAATATCACTTGGAAGCACCGATTTTAAATTACAGCCTCAAGCCGGCATCTGAATGAAGTGACAAAAAAACAGAGAAACAGGCAAAATAATATGGCGTCTCGGGGGAGCAAATAATGAATTTAAATTTCCTGAAGAACCCTGGCAGTTTGGTCGCCAGCATACAGCGCGCCCGGTCGCAGAAAATAAAACTTGATATATTCGATATTCCCGGCCGCAAGGTTGAAACGGTATTTGAGGGGAAAATGGAATCCGGCAGAAATAAAATTAACCGGAACGCGAAAGGTTTAGCCGGTGGAGTTTATTTCGCCAATCTATCAGGCGCAGGCATATCACATACCACAAAGGTAGTTTATCCTAAATAATTTGTTTTCATCTTTGTTAAATCAATTGCCGGATAAAATAATATATAAAGAGAAAAAAAGCCGCGATTATAAGATCACGGCTTTTGGAGAACATCGTTTGTATTTACAAGGAGTTATTTTAGGTATATAATTTTTGAGGATTCCGAATAATTTTCGGCAGTCAGGTTGATTATGTATACTCCTCCCGACAAATTATCGGGGCGAAATTTTATTTTATGTTCACCGGCTGAGTAAATATCATCAGCCAAAGTAGTTACCATTTCTCCGAGAATATTATAAACCCGTAAAGTTACATGTGCCTTTTCAGGTGAATAGAAAGAGACAGTTGTTTCAGGATTAAAAGGATTTGGATAATTCTGAGAGAGTTTAAATTCTTCCTGATGTATTAAAACACTGTTTCTTACACTAAGCAGCCCGTTCAGGCGATTACCCTGCCTCCAGCCGACATTCCGTAGTTTCAGATGTCTTCCATTCCCGCTTCTGTCAATTACAATATCTCCGAAGGCTTCATTTGCCTGATAATAAGCGAGCAGTTCTTCAGGAATTTCAGATAAATATGAATGAAACATATTCTTGATCTCAACATTTGTCAGCGCGCTGTTCCAGATCCTTATTTCATCAATGGCCCCGAAAAAAGGCGCGCCGCAGGTTTCATCATTTCCGATAGTGAGAGGAGTGGAGATATTGTCGAGAACATTACCCTGAAAAGGAGCGCCGTGAAGGTGGATGTTTATTTCCTCACCGTTTACATAAAGTCTTGCCTGAGCCCCTGAATATACCAGTCCGACATGCTGCCATATCCCTGCTTCCAAAGTATTGGCGTCGGTATAGAGAGAAGTAAAATTACCGTTTTCTGTTTTCATTTTTAGCAGCAGGCTGTTGCTGTGAAAAATATTCGCGCCGATAACCGCTAGTATTATATTCCCTTTGTTAAAAACAGTCATTATCCTATTCAGTGTATCCGGGTAAATCCATGCTTCGAGAGTAAAGTTGTTTTTAAGATTCATTAATGAATCACCCTGGTATGTGGCCCTGGAATACTGATCATATTCCATCGCGCTTTCACCATCAAATATATTTACCAGGTTTTCACGGATAATAGTTTTTTCCTCAGAGGCCGATTTAACTTTTAGCTTCACACTATATTGCCCGGGCGCGTCATAAATGAACCTTGGATTAAGATCATAAGAATCAACAGTGCCATCATTCTGGAAATCCCACTCAGCCGAAGTAATTTCCCCAAGCGATTTATTACTGAAGTTTACCGTAAGTGGAGCATGCCCTGAGTTTTTATCAAAAGAAAATGAAGGAATCAGTTTATTAAGGGTGATGGAATAGATATCATACATTCCGTTTCCACCCGAATCTGAATAGCCGGAGAGCAGGATCTGATTTGTCCCGGTTTTTTCGACAACTGAAATCCATTCAGAACTTTCTGACCCCATTACCGATTTTTCAATAATGTTACCATCATTATCAGCTAAAATAAAATAGATGTCATTACCGGCAGTTGCCGACTTTGCCATTCCGCTTATCATGTAAATGCCGGGAACGGCTTCTTTTATTGAATTACCCTGTTCATAAAAAGAGCCTTCACTTATCCGTTTTTCCCATAACTTGTGCCCGGAGGCGTCTGTTTTCATAAGAAAAACACTATACAGGTCCTGGTATAAAATATCTGCTTTCCCGCAGATTATGATGTCATTTCCCGATGTGATAATATCATGTCCCCAGTCATTATTTGCGGTTTCACCATAATTTTTATGGAATAATTCCTCTCCGTCAGCATTTATCCGAAGGAGATAAATATCCCGGTTGCTGTTGAATGATCCGGTTGAGCCGGTAATAACAAAGTCTCCATTAGGACAGACAGAAGCTGAAGCGGCAATATCTGAACGATTCCCGCCAAAATATTTTTCCCAGATGATACCGCCTTCATCATTTATCAAAATGGCCGCTATATCCTCTTCTCCATTTCCGTATGAGTCGGTAGTGCCCGCGATGAAATAATTTTCACCTGAAGCGATGATCCGGGATGCTTCATCATTCCCGTTGCCTCCGTATGTTTTTTCCCATAGAAGGTTACCCTGGTTATCCAGACAGATAATATAAATATCTTTTCCACCCGAACCATAAGAAGTTGTATATCCGGCAACAATCAGATTATTTCCGGGGGTCAGAACAGAGGAAACGGCATATTCTCTGCGTTCACCTCCAAAAGAATCGGACCAGATAACATTTCCATCCTGACCGGTTTTAACAACATAAATATCGGACATACCGTTACTGCCGCTGAAGCTATAGCCTGTATAATAAATATTTCCTTCTTCATCGATGGTCACATCTCTTGCTCCGTCGGAATAGGAGCCTCCATAAAAATTATCAGCCTGCGCCAGGTTTTTGTTCCGCTTATTTCCTTTTCCGGCAGGGAAGGATGATAAATTTGCCGCTGCGGCATCAATAGCGTTGTCTATCGCGTCGCAGTTCTGGATATAAAAATAATCTCCCCGCGCGCAGGTTACTATATTTCCATCGGTAACAGGAGGTAAATTCGCGCCGAGAAAATTGGCTCCCGCGCTGGTGTACTCATTCTGACAATTAGCGTTGCCGGTAACATTTACTCCATTAATAACCCCGGCATAAGCAAGAACTCTTACTCCGGAACACATACCGGCGACCACTTTTCCTTCTCCGGCCATTTGGGAAATAATTGCCAGAGAATTAACGTCGTTAATAAGACTTCCGCAGGGATTACCCGCCCAATGACTGCCTGACATAACAATAACCGCGTCATAAGGAGACAGGTCTGTTATCTCGGAAGTTTTTTTATCAACAGTAATGGTTGGACAACCGAGAGGTCCCGCGTATATCGGACAAGGGGATACTGACTGCCCTGCCCCGGCCGTCGTAACTTCCCATCCGTAATACGCGAATCGGTCCATGTTTAAAAAATAATTTGCTCCGTAGTTATCCGGAAGCAGCGCCAGAATATGATTCTGTTTCGCGCCGGTCATACTGACGCAGAAAAGCAATAGAGAAAGCTGAATCATTTGCAGCTTTCTTAACAGATGTTTCATTTTTATTCTCCCTGAATGTTAAAAATGTCCCTTACAAAATAAATTGTAAAAAAAATTATTTCATGGTATATATTATTCAGGGAAAAATTTCCCGCCATTTCAACTGAAATCGGCAATTTTGCCAAAATAAACTTATAGATGCGATAGTGGGGACATTTGACATTATTTTATCTATTGAATAATTTCCTTCTTATAAAATTTTAATTTATATGTTCTTTTACTAATCTATTTGTTGGTCCTGATTCAATACCTGCTACAGGAGTACCCTATGAAAAAAATTTTATTTTATCTGATAATTATTACAAACATCCTGATTGCTCAGCAAACATCTCTATGGGATCATGTTCCTGATGATATCAGAGAAACAAAAGTTTTCAAAAGATATGAGAATTTTTACAGAACCAGGGCGTGGCCGGGGGATATTATTCCGGTCGGGCGTTATAAAGCTGAAAAACAGAAGGCTGTGGCTGAATATGAAAACAGAGAAAATCCCAATGAAGCAAACTGGACAAATATAGGGCCGAACGGGATTGTCTCGACCTGGCCTGAGCAGTGGGGAATGTGCAGCGGCAGGGTGCGAGGCATTGCAGTTCATCCCACCGATCCTTTGATAGTTTATGCGGGCGCCGCCTCCGGAGGTTTGTGGAAAACAACAGATGGCGGTTTGACATGGGCAGACCTTTCAGAACATTTTGTTTCCCTGAGTTTCGGGGCCATAGAGATTGATCCTTCCAATCCGCAGGTTGTATATGCCGGGAGCGGGGGAAGCGGTCGCCGGTGGTTATCCTCTTGCCTATACAGGTGATGGTATTTATAAGACGACCAACGGAGGTGAAAGCTGGACAAATATCAATGACGGTTTCGGAGAATATACTATTATCAACGCGGTTGATGTCAGCCCTCATAATTCATCGGATATTTACGCCGCATTCGCGAGAGGCTACGGCCTGATTGGTAATCCTGACAACCAGGGTATCTGGAAGAGTACCGATGCCGGTTTGAACTGGTATAAAACCCTCGATGTTGAAGAATCTTTTGATGTGCTGGTTCATCCGGTCAATCCTGATATTGTTTATGCCTCTTCAGGCGGATATTACACTACAGGCGGATTTTATATTTCCACCGATGGAGGTGAAAACTGGGAAAAAATAACTGAAGGACTTCCATCTTCGGTAAGTATAGGGAGAATGCAGATTGGTATCGCGCAGTCTGATCCTGATATTCTTTATCTTTATGCCAGAACAAACCTGAGTCCCTCGAGCCTGAGATCGAAAGCTTATAAATCGACCGACGGAGGATACAGTTGGACTCAGATTTCTCCGGAAACTCCTCTCGGCGGATCATATAACGGTACAACCTGGAAAGACCAGGGTACTTATGATCTTTGTATCGGCGTATCTCCATTCGATCCAAATCATGTTCTTGTCGGCAATGTGGAAATCCATAAATCGAGGAACGGATCAGATTTTTCTCCCTTGAGGAATCCACACGGCCCATATGGAGGAAACAGCGCCTGGGACAGCCCTATGCATTTAGATTATCATAAAATAGCTTTTTCCCCTTCCGATCCGGATTATATTTATGTCGGTTCAGACGGAGGAGTTTTTGTCTCAACTGATGGAGGGGCAAACTGGAAGCACAGAAATGAAGGACTCCGTACAATACAGTATTACAGGCTTAGTTCTTCCCCTGTGGATATAAACACATATATCGGAGGCTCCCAGGATAACGGAAATTTCGGCACGGAGAACGGAACTCTGCTCAGCCATGGCTGCTCACCGGCACTGGTGATGGAATGGAAAACTTTTTCGACCGGGACAACCCCACCACAATGTTTTTTATGAGCACACAGATGGGAAATCTGAAAAGATTCGAAGATTACCAGGCGCACGGCATTTCTCCTTCTTATACAAGCAATACTTACTGGACAGCTCCTTTTTTTATGCACCCTGTGAATAACGACTGGATATATGTAGCCAGCCAGAGACTTTGGAGGAGCACTAATAAAGGGGATGACTGGGAAGCGGTGAGTGAGATTTTTGCTTCATCAGCTATAACGACTGTATCGCAAAATCCTTCTTATCCGGATATGATGATTTGCGCGAGCGGAGGATTTTATATTACTGATGTTCCGGTTTATATTTCGGTAAATGGAGGAATAAACTGGAGAGATGTTTCACAAATATTCCTGGACCAAAAAGACAGATATCTCGTGTTGTCACTCATCCGGTGGAAGAAAATACAGTTTATGTTGTAAGAAGCGGTTTCGGGTCGGGAAAGCTCTACGAATCAACCGATATGGGAGAGAACTGGCAGAATATTTCCGCCGATCTTCCGGATGTTCCTTATAACGATCTTTTTATTGATCCGGTGAACCCGGACTGGATGTTCATAGGAGGTGACCTTGGAGTCTACCATACACAAGACCGGGGAATTAGCTGGGAAAGAACCGGAACAGGTATGCCTTTTACGGCAGTGCACGATTTCAGCTATTATGACGGCCCGGGAGGAAGGAAACTCAGAGCGGCGACTCATGGCCGT
>CAXXGF010000025.1:0-18612 GCA_963677445.2 Melioribacteraceae bacterium
TGCGATCGATCAATAAGCAGAATAAAACCTGATCTTGTTTTGATGGATATAAATAATTTCCGGAGATATTGATGGTATTGAAACCGCAAAGATTATCCTTTCCAAATACCAGGTACCGATAATTTACCTGACGGCGTATACTGATCAGGAGACACTTGAGAGAGTAAAACAAACCTCACCCTATGGATTTGTTATTAAACCGGCTGATGAAAAAGAGCTCTATGTTGCTATTGAAATTGCTCTTTCAAATCACGGATGGAACAAAAAATCAGGGAAAATGAAAAAAGTCTGCTTACTACATTAAATTCCATCGGCGACGGGGTAATTTCAACAGATAATAATGGGAAAATCAGAAGAATAAATCCGGCAGCGTGTGAAATAACCGGCTGGGACGCTGAAGAAGCAATCGGTTTATTAACAAAGGAAATATTTTCATTAAAGGATCCTAAGGAGCGGAAAAAAGTTAAATGCCCTGTTAAAAAAGCATTGGAAACAGGTAAAACCATATCGAGAGAAGAGAATTCGATACTCACCAGAAAAGATATTTCTGAAAGGTATATTTCATTTAACGCGGCTCCCATTATTAATGAATATAATCATATAGAAGGTGTTGTGCTGGTTTTTTCAGACGAAACAGAATCATATAAAACCCGTGAAAAGCTTCTTATCTCAGAAAGGATGTATAGAACTACAATTGAGAATGCAACCGATATGATCTATACAACTGATATTTCCGGCAATTTGAGCAGTATTAATATTGCAGGTCTTAAAATAGTTGGTTATTCAAGAAAAGATATTATTGGAAAGAATGTACTTGAGCTTATTGATTCAGCGGACCGGGAACGAATAAGGACACAAATGTTCAGGCAATTTCTTGATAAAGTCAAAACATCTTACCTAGAAGCTCCCATCAGAAAAAAAGATGGTTCTTTAATCTGGATTGGGCAAAACACCGACTTAATAGTGGATGGAGATCATATTGAAGGCTTTCGTGTTATCGCGAGAGATATTACAAAAAGAAAAGAAGCTGAATTTGATTATAACAAAAGCAGGGAAATGCTTCGCAAAATTATTGATACTATTCCTGATATGATTTTCCTGAAAGACAATGAAGGAAAATTCCTTTTGAATAATAAGGCTCATCTTGAATCAATGGGGTTTATCGATCAAAAAGATGTTTTAGGAAAAACTAACTATGATTTTATGACCACATCGCTCGCTGATGCATATAAAATTGAGGAGGAAAAATTATTAACGGGTAAAATTCCATTTATTCACTCCACTGAAAGCATGCTTGATTCTAAAGAAAATACGAAATGGTTCAATGTAACCAAACTTCCTTACAGGCTGAGTGATAAAGGTGTGGATGCTATCCTTGGTGTATGCAGGGATATCACTTATTTTAAAATCTCAGAAGAAATAATAGAAGAAAATAACAGGAAATTTCAATCACTCGCCAACATTTCACCTGTAGGGATATTCAGAACTGACAGAGATGGAGATATCGTTTATGTCAATCCGAGGTGGACTGAGATAACCGGTCTTCAGGTTGAAGACAGCCTCGGAACGAGTTGGAGTAAGATCGTGCTAAAAGAAGATCTTTCGATTTTGACCGAAGCATTATATGGTTCTTTGCAGACAAAAAAAGCTCTGAAGGTCGATCTTCGGTTACAATCACACCATAGCACAAAATGGATAATGTGCAATGCCCAGCCTGAACTGGATGAAAAAAATAACATTATCGGTTTTGTTGGCACCATCTCCGATATTACTGAAAGAAAAAATACCGAAACTGAAATTCTGATGCTCGCTGATTCTTTAAGAGCTATCAATGATTGTGTTACCATCACTGACATAAATAACAACCTGCTATTCGTTAACCAGTCTCTTCTGAATACATACAACTATTCCAGAGAAGAACTAATAGGCAAACATATCTGTATTCTCGGTTCTGAAAAAAATCCGGCGGGCATTAATGAAGTTATTGCTGAAGAGTCCATCAGGAATGGCTGGAAAGGTGAGCTGATAAATACAAGAAAAGATGGGACCGAATTTCCGATCCAGCTCTCAACAACCTGTATCTTTAATAAAGAAAGAAAACCGGTCGGACTGATTGGAGTATCTTCGGATATAACACAAAGAAAACAAAATGAAGCCGAATTTAAAAAATTAAACCAGGCTATAATCCAAAGCCCTGTTTCAATAATTATTACCGATAAAAATGCGAAAATTGAATATGTCAATGCCCAGACATGTGAGGTCACAGGTTATTCAAAAGATGAGCTGATTGGTAGGAATCCTAAAATATTCAGCACTCATGAAAAATCGAAAAAGGAATATCAACAACTATGGGAAACAATAACATCGGGGAAAATTTGGAGAGGTGAATTCCACAACCGAAAAAAAAATGGGGAGCTTTTCTGGGAATCCAATATTATTTCACCGGTAAAGGACAGCCTGGGCAATATTACTCATTACATGGCATTTAAACAGGATATAACAAAAAGAAAAGAACTTGAGCAAAATCTGATAGCCGCGAAAGAAAAAGCTGAAGCGGCAAATGATGTGAAAGACGCCTTTATCGCGAATATTTCTCACGAAATCAGAACTCCCCTTAATGGTATACTGGGAATGCTTTCTCTGCTGAAGGAACTCGTCGATGACAAAACAGAGGGGGATGAAAATTTCATATTTGAGTCCATCGGCAGATCAAGCAGAAGAATCATCAGAACTGTTGATCTGATCCTGAATTATTCAAGATTGCAGGCCGGAGATATCAGCTCCCTTAAAGAAAATATTTGTATTGACAAAATAATTGAGGAGAATTATCTCGATTACAGAGGAATTGCCCAAAACAACGGTCTTGATTTTAAATTTGAAAATAAAATCGACAAAACACATATTATTGGTGACCGCAATTATCTTTCACTTATATTATCGAATTTAATCGATAACGCGATTAAATACACCCCGAAAGGTTCAGTGGTAATCTTTCTCGATAAAAACAAAGAGAATTTTCCTGTCATTCAGATAAAAGATACAGGAATAGGCATCTCAGAGGAGTATTTTAATAAATTATTTGAGCCCTACACACAGGAAGAGAGCGGATATACAAGAGCCTATGACGGCGTGGGACTGGGACTTTCACTCGTAAAAGAAATACTTGAAATTATTGGGGGATCCGTTGAGGTAAGCAGTTCAAAAGGAGTTGGCACAACTTTCTCGGTGACAATTAATACACCTATATTAGCAGACCGGCAGGCTTAAAATCTTCTTAATCTGTCAATTCTAAATCAAATTTATAATCCCTAAGCTGGCATAGCCAGAACCAAAATAAATCCTGAACAAATAATAGTACTCGTTCTCGTAATCATCCTCGTACCCGGCTTTATTTTTCTCTGGTAAATTGTTCGAGAACGATTACGAGTACGGCTCGTTTTTATTAACATACAAATTCAATATTCTGCCAAAAAAAGCATGAATATTATTAATTTTCCCCAGGCAAAGCCTGAAGAAAACACCCCAAAAGGAGAAGAATTCAGAGATTTAAAATAACTCCGCGCCTTTAGGCCGGAGTTCAAGTGCAAAGTAACCAGCTTTATAGGGCTTTAGCCCAAAGGACGGATAAGGAAATATTTCCTTTTGGGGAGAGGAAACAGGCAGGCTAAAAACTGAGTGACAGTAAGATGACGGGATTGACGATGGCGATAAGGGTATTTATTTTTCCCGGGGGTTGGATTAGGATTACTCCGTCAGCAGATTAACCAGACTAAACGACATATACAGCATTATCCGGTTTGTCCGATAAATGAATTTTGAATCGCGGCCAGACTATCGGCAACATGTTATTAGCGGGCTTTTTAACGAATTTTGCTCTCCGGATTATTCTCAACATGTTAAGGTAAGTGTGGTGATAAGAGCCTAATCCAGCTTAAATTCCTCTTTCCAGTCCTTTTCTTCAACCAGTTTTACCTGAGCCTTTTTATCAAATAAAAAGTTACCCATTACCAGGTAATCCATCTCGGTTCGCATAAAACATCTGAACGCGTCATCGGGAGTGCAGACAATAGGTTCTCCCCTTACATTAAAACTTGTGTTAACAATAACACCATATCCTGTAAGCTCCTTAAAAGCATTGATCAGCTTCCAGTAACGTAGATTAGTTTCTTTTTTTACACTCTGAATTCGCGCTGAATAATCGATATGTGTAATAGCGGGCACATCGGAGCGAACAAAATAAAGCCTCTCGCGCAACTCTTTATCTGAATAATTTTCAGGATAAGGTATACATCTTTCCCCCTTAACCGGAACAACGAGAAGCATATAGGGTGAGGGCCGGTCAAACTCAAAAAATGTTGCCATTTCCTCTTCCATAACAGTCGGGGCAAACGGACGAAATCCCTCGCGATATTTAATTTTAAGATTCAGTTTTTTCTGCATTTCAGGATTGCGGGCGTCTGCAAGAATGCTGCGGTTACCCAAAGCTCTGGGGCCATATTCCATTCTTCCCTGGAACCAGCCGACAACATTTCCTTCATTCAGTATTTTCGCGGTTTTTTCGGTAAGCTGATCAAAGTTTTCAAAATAATCAAAAGGCGCGTCATATTTCCTTATCACTCTTTTAATATCTTTTTTCCCATAGTCCGGTCCCAGATAGGCGCCTTTCATAGAGTCAGGATTATTATTCACTGCCCTTTCTTTGCCCATCCAGGTATACCAGGCGCTTAATGCCGCACCCAAAGCTCCTCCGGCATCCCCGGCGGCAGGTTGAATCCATATATCCCTAAAAATTCCTGCCTTAATCAATTTGCCATTAGCTACGCTGTTGAGCGCCACCCCTCCTGCCATAACCAGGTAATCAGAACCGGTTTTCTCTTTGGCGGTTAAGGCTAACTTAAGAACAATTTCTTCAGTTACTTTCTGAATAGCCAGCGCCATATTCATATATTCAGGAGTAATTTCCGATTCACTGTCCCGGGGATCGAGTCCGAATAACTCTTTCCATCTTTTATTGTTGCTCATCTTCAAACCGGTAGCGTAATCGAAGTATTTCATATTCAGAAGAATTGATCCATCCTCCCTTATATCAACAAGTTCATCTTTGATTAGCCTGATAAATCTTTTTGTCTGCTCAGAATTTTCATCACCATAAGGAGCAAGACCCATCAATTTATATTCACCTGAATTTACCTTAAATCCTGTGTAATATGTAAAAGCTGAATAGAGCAAACCCACTGAATGCGGGAAATCCAGTTCGCTGAAAATTCTGATTTCATTTCCTTTTCCATGACCTATCGTTGCTGTCGACCACTCACCTACTCCGTCAATAGTAAGGATTGCCGCGTCATAAAATGGAGAGGGATAAAAAGCGCTTGCCGCATGCGAAAGATGATGTTCGGGGAAAAGAATTTTCACTTTGCCTTCTCCAAGTTCGGCCAGTTCATTTCTCAGCATATTCTTCATAAAAAGTTTTTCTTTTATCCAGACTGGTATGGCGGAAAGAAAACTTGTTAAACCTTTCGGCGCAAAAGCATGGTAAGTTTCGAGCAACCGTTCAAATTTCAGATAAGGTTTATCATAAAAAGCGACCGCTTTCAGATCAGCATAATCTATTCCCGCCTCCTCAAGCACATACTTCGCGGCATTTGCGGGAAATCGGGGATCATGTTTTTTTCTGGTAAATCTTTCTTCATGCGCGGCCGCGATGATTTCTCCATCAGAAATTACTGCCGCGGCGCTGTCATGGTAATATGCGGAAATACCAAGAATTACATCAGCCATAAAAAACCTGTTATTAGAAAAGAGTATAAATGAAAGGGGCTATTGCTGAACCGCTTGTCAGAACGATTAAAACTCCGAATAACAACAGAACCACAATAATCGGCAGAAGCCAGAATTTTTTCCTTTCTCTTAAAAACTGCCATAAATCCTTTAAAAATTCCATAATATATTCCTGTTAAAATGGGGTTTCAAGATCTTTCAGACTAAATTTATGGTCCCTGTTCTTAAAAACCGAACCGGTTCCCTTTTTCCATTTTTTTAGCTGAAGTGAATCTTTGCCAACAGCTCGTCTGCTCAAGCCTACCGGAACAACAAGAAGAAAATAGACAATCGAAAGAATGATTTTGCTCATAACAGTTCCGAGTAAATGGGAGAAGCCGAGCCATAGGTATGCGAAAGGTTTATAAACAGCGGGCCATATCATATTCAATATTAAAACCGGGATAGCAATTTTAAAGTATAGAGAATCCCCGGTAAAATAGGAAATCAAGAGCAAAATCAGCACAATTGCCATTCCTGTGTCTCTTGATTGCGCTTTTGTGATATTTTTAGGAAACAATATATTTTACTCCTGATGATATCAAAAAAATATAAGATTAAATGATATCGAAAAAGAGTAAAAAAAACAAATAAAAAACCTCCGGGAAACCGGAGGTTTTTCTATAACATTCTATAAAATCAGTGATTACATCACAAGAGCCATAACGGCTTTCTGAACATGCAGTCTGTTTTCAGCTTCATCGAAGATAACCGAGTTACCGGAATCGGCAACATCATCCACAACTTCATCACCCCGGTGTGCAGGCAGACAATGCATAAAGAGGTAATCATCTTTCGCATGTTTGACAAGTTCAGGATTAACCTGGTACTGAATAAAATGTGATCTTCTTTCTTCAGCTTCCGATTCCTGCCCCATACTTGCCCAAACATCAGTGTAGATAATATCAGCATCTTTAACAGCTTCGACAGGATCGTTCAGGATTTCAATTTTACTGCCCATATAAGCGGCGTTTGCTTTAGCGTTTTCCACAATCTCTTTCCGGGGCTGATAACCTGACGGAGTCGCGAGAACCAGGTCCATCCCAACTTTGGAACATCCGTGGAGAAGTGAATGCGCCATATTGTTTCCATCACCAAGATAGGCCATTTTTAATCCGCGGAGAGTTCTTTTTTTCTCCAGAACAGTGAACAGGTCAGTCAGAACCTGGCATGGGTGCAACAGATCAGTAAGCCCATTTATTACTGGTATTGATCCGAAGCGGGCAAGATCAATAACATCCTGATGTGAAAAAGTACGGATCATGATGCCGTCAAGATATCTTGAAAGCACTTTGGCTGTGTCATGAATATTTTCACTTTTGCCAAGCTGAAGATCCTTCGGACCAAAATACATACCTATTCCGCCAAGATGATAAATACCGGTTTCGAATGAGATTCTTGTTCGTGTAGAAGGTTTGGCGAAAATCATACCGAGAGTTTTTCCTTCGAGAACCCTGTGTGGTTCACCTGTGTATTTTTTTTCTTTAAGAGTTTTGCTCAGATCAAAAATCTGATATATTTCTTCCAAAGTCAGATCATTAATAGAGATCAGACTTTTTCCTTTCATATTTACAGCCATTAACTTTTTTACTCCAATTAAAATTATTTAATCAGCGATAATACTTGTACCGCAATTCTCATATTCGAGCTGGGAAGCTTCAGTGATAACAGCTTTCTTCCCTCCGTTTTTAATAAACTGAATCGCGGCTTTAACTTTCGGGCCCATACTTCCGGCGCCGAACTCACCATTTTCAAGATATTTTTCAGCTTCTGAAACAGAAACTTCATCTAATTGTTTCTGGCCAGGCTTATTAAAATTAACATAAACCTTCGGCACATCGGTAATAATGAATAGTTCATCTGCTCCTATGGAGCTTCCAGAAGTGATGAAGCGAGGTCTTTATCTATTACCGCTTCTATTGCTTCGAGAAAATTATTTTCATGCCGGTAAACCGGAATTCCGCCACCGCCCGAGGCAACAACAATGTGCCCCCTCTGAGCAAGTTCCTGAATAATCTCTTTGTTCAGGATATCTGAAGGTTCGGGAGACGCGACAACTCTTCTCCATCCCCGTTTACGCGCGTCTTCCCTGAATATCCACTTATTCGCTTTCGCGAGTAGATCGGCTTCTTCTTTAAGGTAAAAAGGACCTATTGGCTTGGTTGGATTTTTGAACGCCGGGTCTTTTCTGTCAACGAGTACCTGCGTAATCAGAGCAACGACATTTTTCTCGATCTCCTTTTCATTCAGGAGGTTGCGCATCTGGCGTTCGATCATATAACCGATCTGCCCCTGGGAATCGGCTACGCAGATATCCAGAGGCATTTTCGGAAGTTTATATTTATCATACCCGGCTTCGTTGCGCAGAAGAATATTGCCAACCTGCGGTCCGTTGCCATGTGTCAGTATGATATTGTATTCTTTATTAACCAGCCATAGTACTTTTTCACAGGTATTATAAACATTTTTTTCCTGCTCATCAATCGTGCCGACTTCATTGCCCCGAAGGAGCGCATTTCCGCCGAACGCGACTACAGCCAGTTTTTTCATATAATACCTTTTTCTTTAAGAATGGCTTCAACAGTATTTGCGCCTATTTCCTGAAGCTCATATTGAACTCTGGTGGAAGGTTTATTGATTTTCAGAATTCTTCCAAGGTCAATTGGAGTGCCAACCACGACTGAGTCACATTCAACACGGTTGATAGTTTCTTCAAGATCCTTCATCTGCTGATCGCCATAACCCATAGCCGGAAGAAGAATTCCGATGCCCGGATATTTTTCGTAAGTAGCTGTAATTGATTTTACGGTATAAGGCCTGGGATCAACTATTTCGGAAGCGCCCATCTTCTGCGCTGCTACTGTGCCGGCGCCATATTTCATTTCACCATGTGTAAGAGTAGGACCATCTTCAACAACAAGCACTCTTTTTCCCTTGATAACCGACGGATCATCAACCGTAAGAGGTGATGCCGCTTCAATTATGGTAGCATCGGGATTAACTTCTTTTGTATTATTGATTACTGTAAGAATATCATCCGGACCAGCTGAATCAATTTTATTGATAACTACAGCGTCAGCCATTCTCAGGGCAGTATTCCCCGGGTAATATTTCATTTCATGGCCTGGTCTGTGAGGATCGGCAACTGTAAAAGTGACATCTGCCTTATAAAAAGACATATCATTATTACCGCCATCCCAGAGGATAACGTCGGCTTCTTTTTCAGCTTCACGAAGAATTGCCTCATAATCTACCCCTGCATATATTACTCCGCCGAGGGCAATGTGGGGTTCATATTCTTCAATTTCTTCAATAGTACATTCATGTTTTTTAAGATCTTCAAGAGTAGCGAAACGCTGTACTTTCTGTTTTACAAGATCGCCATAGGGCATGGGATGACGAATGGCTACTACCTTTTTACCGGCATCTCTAAGAAGTTTAACGATTTTCCTCGAGGTCTGTGATTTACCACATCCGGTTCTAACGGCAAGTACGGCGACCAAAGGTTTCGTACTTTTTATCATTGTTTCTTCACCACCGAGCAGCCTGAAAGAAATTCCTTCGGCATTAACGATGGAGGCTTTTGTCATCACATAGTTGAAAGGCACATCCGAATATGAAAAAACAACTTCATCAACTTTCAGTTCATGAATAAGTTTTACAAGATCTGCCTCATCATAAATCCTGATTCCATCAGGATAAAGTTTTCCTGCCAGTTCTGCAGGATACATTCTTCCATCGATATTAGGTATCTGTGTAGCTGTAAAAGCAACTACGTTATATTCTTCGTTATCTCTGTAAAATACATTAAAGTTGTGAAAATCGCGCCCTGCAGCGCCCATGATCAAGATATTTTTCTTTGTCATAATAAATTACACTCCTGTTATTCAACTGTAACACTTTTAGCTAAATTTCTGGGCTGATCAACATTCAGCCCTTTTTTTACTGCGATATGATATGCCAGTAACTGAAGAGGAATAACTGTCAGAATGGGCATAAGCATCCTGATAGTATCGGGAATTTTTATAGTGTAATCTACGAGTGAATCAATTTTATTATCGCGTTCGCTGGCTACGGCAATGATCCTTCCGTTACGCGCTTTAACTTCTTCAATATTTGAAACAACTTTTTCATAAACAGAATCTGTCGGAGCGATAAATATCGCCGGCATCTCTTCATCTATTAAAGCTATCGGGCCATGTTTCATCTCGGCAGCCGGATAACCTTCGGCATGGATGTAAGAAATTTCCTTCAGCTTCAAAGCTCCTTCAAGAGCAACAGGAAAGTTATAACCCCGGCCTAAATAAAGGAAGTTTCTGGAACTGACAAAATCATTCGCTATTTTTTCTATATGATTATTAAGTTCCAGAATTTTTTGAATTTTGCCAGGGAGAGAATCCAGTTCCTTAATAACATTCTGGCCATCGACCAGACTCATCTGTTTTTTTCTGGCAATAAGAAGAGTAATTAAAGCGAGCACAGTAAGCTGACTGGTAAAGGCCTTTGTCGAGGCGACTCCGATTTCGGGTCCGGCATGTATATATACACCGGCCTCGCTTTCACGGGCAATCGAGCTGCCTACAACGTTACAAATACCCAAAACCAGCGCGCCGCGCCTTTTTGCTTCTTTTAGCGCCGCGAGTGTATCAGCAGTTTCACCGCTCTGCGAGATAAAAATCAATGTATCTTCCGGTTGAATTATTGGATTTCTGTACCTGAATTCCGACGCATAATCAACTTCTACAGGAATTCCTGTAAATTGCTCAAGCATGTATTCTCCAACCAATGCCGCATGCCAGGAAGTACCGCAAGCAGTAATAATTATTCTTTTCGAATTTGCAATACGGTCTTCATATCCGGCGAGTCCGCCAAGTTTGGAAATACCTTCCGACTCAAGCAACCTGCCCCTTAAAGAATTATGAACAGATTCCGGCTGTTCCATAATTTCTTTGAGCATAAAATGATCGAATCCGCCTTTATCAATTTCTCCGGCGTCCACTTCAATTTCATATATCTCTTTAATCGCTTCTTCATCATAAATGGTTCGAGCCATAAATCTGTCCTGATAAACCTCAGCAACCTCATCATCCTCGAGGTAGACAACCTGACTGGTATGAGATACCAGGGCGTTTACATCCGAAGCAATAAAATTCTCATTGTCACCAATGCCTATTACCAAGGGAGAACCCCGCCTGGCAACGACAATTTTATCTGGTTCATTTTCGTAGATAACTGCGATTCCATATGTGCCTTCCACACCATTCAATGCGGATCGGACAGCCTGGAAAAGGCCATGTCCTTTTTTTATGAAACTATCGATTAAATGAAGAAGAACCTCAGAATCGGTATCACTTTTGAATACATAACCTTTTTTAAGCAATCCAGTCTTGAGGGTTTTATAGTTTTCGATAATTCCGTTATGAATCATGTATAGATTGTGATCCTTGTTGGTATGCGGATGAGCATTAACTTCATTAGGCACACCATGTGTTGCCCACCTGGTATGACCAATACCTATCATAGCCTTCGGATTGGTAAGATTTATCTTTTCTTCAAGAACAGCTACTTTGCCTTTGCTTTTAATTAGTTCACTTCCGCTTTCATTTAAAAAACCAACTCCTGCCGAGTCATAACCTCTATACTCCAGACGCTTTAAACCCTGTATAAGAATTGGCATACAGTTTTTATCACCGATATAACCAACTATACCACACATATGGAAACTCCTTGAATATTAATGAAATAGATTATCGTCCGATCCGGGCGTTAATGATCGGGTAGTGGTCTGATAAGAAGGGGGTTGAATCTAACAAATATTTTTTTGCTCATCTCACTTACCAAATAAGACTTCGCCTAACAGTTAATAATTAAATAGTTTATCCAATGCATGTAAAGGTAAAAAAAATTAACCCTTTATCCAATATTAAAGTATATTAAAGAATAATTATTTGATCGCCGCCACATTATATTATAAAGAATAGTCAGAAATAAAAATTTTAACGCTCCGACATTTACATGTCCTGCTGTTTTTTACTCAGAAGAGTTGATCTAATCATAATTCGTTCTTATATGAAAAGGATCAACTCTTCATAAAAATTATTAAATCTTACCGGACACGCGCGATTTTCTTAATTTCCGTTTTATATTGGCCATTATATTTAGTGCGTACTTTGCAAAGATATACCCCGTTAGCTATATCATCGCCATCCTGGTCTTTACCATCCCAGTATATTTTATTGAGCAGCTGAATTTTAAGATCGCTTACGGGCACTTCGATTTCTTTAATAAGTCTGCCGGCAACAGTATAAATCCGGATATTCATTTCCTCCGGCAACTCGGAACCGGTAAGTGTAAATGTGAACCAGGTATCATCAGAAAAGGGATTTGGGTAATTATAAAAATCCCTGAAAGTATTCTCATTGTCCACCATAAAATTAACTCTGTATGCTACAGTGTCTGAAGGATTTCCTGAGGCATCCGTTGTATAAATATCAAGATTATGTGTCCCGTCGAAAAGTTTTGGCCTCCAGGTTACCATGGCAGTCGAATTGGGATATGGCGTATATGTGTAATCGAGAGAATCACGTGTAAATGAAAGCAGACGGATTCCGTGGGTAATATTAAAATTTGCTGTATCCAGAGGTAAAGGCCCGTTATCTGTAAGTGTCATAACAATTTCCGGGTTTGCCGAAACCAGATCACCATTCAGTATTTCCGCCCCGTCGAAAGTGACATTAAATTGAGGCTTTATCGAATCCCTCGCGACAAAAAAGCTATTTTGAGCAATGTTATTAAATGTATAAAACTCCTTACCCGGTAAAATCGCGACAGATTTAACGGCATTTTCAAAAATATAAGGAGTAGTGTCATATTCATAGGACAGAGTAACTGAGGAGTCCTTATCTATCGATATAACATCAGAAAAGGCAATGCTGTCGGAACTATTAAAGAAGAAATCCACCCTCAGGCTGTCAGCTTTCGAGTATCCAACATTCTCCAAAGTATAGCTCATTGTCATTGGGAAACCTCTGAGAATGGAATCAGGAGCAAAAATAAACTGATTGTCCCTCAATACCACTTCAGGAAGAGAATTATAAGCAACCTTAAGTTTTGAAAAAGAAGGCGGCCGGGTAACTCCTGATGAAGAATCAATAAAATTATATCGCGCCCTTATGTAAGGGTATTCTTCCGCATCAACATTTTGAATTGAGTGAAGAGGAGTAAGAGGATTTTTTAATGTATCCCATTCATTTGTTGTTGAATTCAATCCCAGCAAAAATCTCTCGTATTCTCCGTTATAACCGGTTAAATCGAGATCATACTGGACATAATTCCAACTTATCGCGGGTCCTATTTTTGGCGACAAGATTGAACCGGATTCCTCTTTATATTGGCCGGTGAATTGATATATTTCAGGCTCATTTCCCGGTACAGCTATTGAGGAATAAACCAAATCATTAATTGGATCATAACACCATCCATGAAATCCTGGCATAGGAAGCCATACAAACCACTCCTCTTCGAAAACACCATCTGACAATCTTATTCTGCGCATCGCGCCATTAAAATCTTTCTCATATAAATATATATAACCCGAGGCAACAAAATATCCGGAAAAAATAGCGCCCCATGTCGAACTTCCGGTTAACAAGTCCTGCCGCGGACGTGACCAGAAATTTTCCGGGTCAAAAAATCTTACGGTAAAATAATCATTCCCAAGGCTGTCGACAAAGGCCAGATTATAAACATATTCCCCGTCTGATGTCATATAATGGGAGCCATTTTTTACTTTGCCGCTTGAATTATCCAACATCCCCTCTTCAATATATACGGTTGATGATTCACCTGTTTCAGGGTTAACTTTTAACAGATTATATGCATCCCCCGTGGTAACATAAATAGAACCATTGTGATAAAAAATTGAGTTCCAGATTGTAGCTGTAAAATCGGGAATGGAATCATAAAAGACTCCTTTTTCTGAGTTAATACCTGTGCCAACTTTGTAAACCGGGGATGGTTCAAAATTATTAAAATAGGCTTTATTCGCGTAATAAATATATTGTCCATCGGTTGTTATCGACGTTGGTTTGAAATAATCATAAGAATAAGATATTTCAATTGAATCAATAAATCTTTCTTCTCCCGGCCGGGGAGGCAGAAGATCGGTATTCATAACAAGAGAATGAGAAGAATCCTGGTAACTGAAATTATCTATTGTCAGAAGTTCAAGTTGTTTTCCGCCGAGATAATAGCCCGACTCAGGATTCGGCGTCAGAGTAATTGTTCTGATATCTGACCAGTCACTGAATTTTTCTCCATCATGAAGACGGCACCGCCAATAATATACACCTTCATTCAGCGCCGGCATTGACCACTCGAGCAAACCATCAGCAGGTGATATTGCCTGTGATTTAATAATCGGATTATCAAAATTATTTTGATTATTGATCTCAAAATAATATTTGAGTTCTTTACCTATATAATAACCTATATCTGTTAGCAAAAAGTCGAGGCTATAATCTGAAGAAGTGATCCCGTCATAAGGTTTAATAATATTGGGCTTGCTCAAATCAAAAATGGTAAAAGAAACTTCAGCGGAATTATCCGAAAGGTCCATTTCCTCCAGTTTCCCATCCTGATTGATTGCGACCTTAAGTGTTGCCAGTCCTGCTTTATCGGGATGCCAGATATAAAGCAAAGAATCAACATGATTGAATGATGTAAATCTCTTTTCAGGAAATTGATAGGTGGTATCCTCCATTACAATACTGTAGCTGAGAGATACGGTATCATCCGGAAAAGCTCTTCCAATATTATCAAATTTAATTTTTATAAACATCGAATCGGTTACCAGAGGCCGTTCAGGAGATAAATCGATATAGGCAGACTTTATCCTGAAGTCAGGTTTTTCAGGAATGGCAAGCTTGATTGCCGGATCCCCAAGATAAGTAAATAAAGCGATGTGATCATTATCGTAAACATTAGGATTATTGCCTGCTATTGTTATTTTTGAGTAGTTAATGGCATCGCCAATGACATAATTTTCATCAAGAAAAAGCGCCCTGAACAGACTTTCACTTAAAACAAGACCATACCCCCAAATAGTTAAGCCGGTATTACCCCAAAATCCAATGCAGCCTCTGTTGGCGACTCTGTTAAATATTTCGCCAAATGCCTCCTGATTATCATAGTGTGCCGTATAACAGGTTACGCTCGATACTATTGGCAGTCTGTCTTCATTTTCGAGAACAAAAATATCATCATCATTAAAAACAAGATCCCATTGATATCCGCCTCCATGTCCATAAAAATTGACTAATGAAACCCCCTCATTAATTTCACTTCTTATACGGGGTCCGTCCCCTTGAAATGGCACATACGCAGGTTTATTGGGATAACGAAAAACTTTTGAAGTAGAATATCCTGCCGGGAGAACATATTCTGTTTCGAGCAGAACGCTTTTATCATTGAATTTATAACTTTGTTCATCAGCTTCATTCTGACCGGCTCCAATCAAAAGGATATCCTGTTTCCACATCTTATCATAATCAACCGGATAATTAATTATCTTATTAACTAATATCTCGGCCTGACTAATAGTTTCGCAAGATATCCTTCCAATCGCGATATCAGGAATAATGTCATCACCTGATACAGCCACAAAATTATTATCGCTGAATGCAAGTCCATATCGCTTGGAATGATAGGGCAGCGAGGGAATAAAGTTAGGAAGGCTCGTGGTCAGGTTCTTTTTATAATCCCAGCTCATATCACCCAGGAGAGCAATATATGAAGGAGCCGGAGCCTGCCAGTTTTCAAACGCGTATCGACAAAATTCGTTTATAGCGTCCGGATCAAGCAATCCGCCTGAAAACTCATTATAAATATCATCCACTTCAATAACCATCGCCCTGGGATTATCGAAACCGTGTAGATTTTCGTTTCTGTATTGAACCAGTTCATTAGCCTGATCTATAAATTTCGGATGTGTAATAACAATATAATCAGCGCCATTATCTGTATTTTTCAGATTCTCATGCTGGAAACGGGCCACCGAATCGGGCCAGAAATAATAATCAGGAGCCGCCAGAAAATATTCAGTTCTTTCATCCACCGTATCCGAAAGATAGATAGTTCCCCATTGATTGCCAGTAATCTGGATACTATCGAGCATAACGTTCTTTTGAGGGATATATACTATTGCGCTATCCTGCCAATATTGCCAGCACTCGTATTTCAGGATTCCTGTTTCGCCCGGCGGACTTTTATAGAAATAATGATTTGTGCCTATTCGGTTGTCCCTCCAGTAATCAAACTCAAACCAGTTTACCCGGATCTCATCATTTGAATAGTGCCCTTCACAAACGTAACCATCAAGTTCAACCTCAAAATAGTTCCCATCACTCCAGATGTGAATGCTGTCACCCGAAACATAAAAAGTTTTTTCATAAACTGTTTCAGTCTGCGCGTCCCACTCGGCAGTGCCGAGATATTGACCGGTCAAAAGTACTTGCGCCCTGTGATCAGGTGAGCACTCCAATCTTGTCATACCATGAAACTTCGCTCTTAAAGTAACATTATGTTCATCGTCATTTTTATTTTCAAAAACTTCAAACCGGGTTCGGAATTTTTGAGTTTTACTGCCAAGGGCTCCTTTTGCTTTTCCCCATAGCCAATAATCTCTTTCACCATCCGGAGCCAGCCCAAGTCTTTCGAATAGTGAATCAACTTCATAATGATCGGTTTTAATAACCTTTTTAAAATGTTTTGTGTATGCCCCCGGATAACCAGACTGCTTTTGATAGCGCAGACCTTCTTCTCCCTGAGTAGTTAGCCAGTATATATTTCTTATGTTGTAAAGGTTGGTTGTTGCGTTTTCTGAAGCCGGAGGCGGAAAGCCAACAAACTGTAAAAAATCTGCTCCGTTAAATAATCCGTCTCCGCCATCATTTATATCAACGGGCACTTCACCATCACGATCAAATATCTGAATTTTGTCACTTGGAATTGAAGTCCCGTCCAAAAATCCTAATGCCTCAAGATAAGGATACGATATTCTGTAAATATTTTTTTCAGTGACAAATATTTTAAACCATTCTTTGTCGGGATCCAGCCAGTTTTGATTACCAGACGGTTTTTCGGAGTGTTGTAATCTCTTTCCTGTCCACTTTAATCCCTGTTCCCAATTTATAACATGCTTAGTAATAAATCTTTCAGTCATAACATCTGCGACAGGAGTTACATTCTCATAACTTGAATTGTTATAATCTATTCTGACAATAATCTTTTTTAATATTTCAATTTCTCTTTTAACCGGATTGAACCTGACAGGGTAAATATCCAGGTTCGTTAACCGGATATATCTGTAAGTGAAAGCCTTTGAAAGCTCTACGGTACTTTTTGGGAAAAGAGCATTTTTCGCATAAATGTCCTGATCAAAATTAAACTCTTCAAATTCACCCTCCTCGTCCGTAACAGGAATAACCATTTTATTTCTTTTAGTATCATATTCCTCCTCAACAACAGACAATTTTGGCAGCGAATGGTAACTTAATGCAATAGGAATTCTATGATATGGAAGCTCAGGCTCTCCCGGCAGAAAGAGCGATTGGCCTTTAAATCTTACTTTTGTGTAAGTTCCGCCTTCTATTACTGTATCGATCAACGTAACAGAATCATCAAATTTAATCTCCATTACAAACGCATTATCATCAGACTGAATGATTTTTTGAGTTTGGCCTGAGATCAGATTATTTATTATAAAAAAAAACGTGACTAAGAGAATTCTGGTTGTCATTTTACCCTTTGAAATTGTTCTTAAGATAAATGAAATGCAAATTTAATGAAATAATTCTTTCTGAATCAATTCATAAGAAAGCAATTGAACAAAACAATCAATAATTGTCAGAACAAGTTTAAATATCCGACATCTTTTTGAAAATGAAATAATTTTTACCCTTTTGCCGGGGCAAGGCCATTTAAATGAATCTCAACTAAAGCATCTCCTGTTTTTGTGTTTTATTATTCGAATAAAACAATAGAATTAACAGACATACCCATAATATCAGGTCTCTTGTAATCCAGCCATAGGTGAGAATTCCGGTAGATTCAAATAAGGAACGGGAAAAAAAGCCCATTCCAATAGCAGTTAATGCCAGAATAACTGTCCTTTCCCATTCTGATTTTCTACTTCTTATTGCTCTAACTGAATTTCTAAAGAATAACCAGGGGAAATAAAAAACACTTAGTAATCCAAGTATACCCATTTCTGAAATTCGGAAAAGAAAAAAATTATGCGCATGTCCTGCTTCAACATTGGAATAAATATAGAAATACTCATATTCGGAAACTGAACCGAGCATATAGGGAATATAATCATACATAATTTTTTTATAATTACCGGGACCTGTTCCCAAAATCCAATGGTCCTTAAAAATTTCAACGGCGACAGACCAATGTCCATATCTGGGATTTTCAATAACTCTGTTCAGACGGAAAAAAGTTTCTATAATATCAACAAAGCCATCCCAGAAAAAAATAATTAAGAAAGTAAAAAGCAGTAACAAACCAAATCCACGCAATAGATACTTTTTTCTCAGGTTGTACAGCAGAAATATCATACTGACAATAAAACCAAATATAGCAGCTCTTGAATTCGTAAGTAAAAAAGCAAAAAGCTGCAAAATAATTGCTGTACCAAGAAGTAATTTTATTTTTGTCCATTGTTTGATACTAAAATAAAAAGCTATCGTCAGAGTCAGCGATGCCAGAAAAACACCACCGGCGGCAGCA
>CAXXGF010000026.1:0-18994 GCA_963677445.2 Melioribacteraceae bacterium
CAATCATAGTCGGAACAGACGGGGATGGTTTGTTCAGGTCGACAGATAATGGCGACACATGGGTGGATATCAATGGTGATATCGGAAACAAACATATAAATGATGTCAGGGGCGGTCCTATTCCAACCAATATATTTGTAGCTACTGATGACGGTCCCTATTATACTGAGGACCTTAATAACCTATCAGTACAGTACAAACGGGCTAACGACAACAAATATTAACTATTACTGGTTTGGAGGTGATGATCCGGTTGACTGGGCTATTGCCTCGGAAGGAGGAGGAGTATTTCTCGCTGATGAACACCAGGGGCCCTGGGCAACTTCGAATAGCGGTATAAGCGGCGATGGCCTGATAGTAAGAAATATGGTTGGTTACAGTGAAGATGAAGAGGAATACGCTGCCATCGGCACAGCAGGGGGTGTATATGTTTCTTCAGATAATATGAGCGCCTGGAAGCTGAAGAACGGAACCCTGAACCGGTGATGATATAAATGTGAACTCTGTTCTGATGGTTGGCGGCACTCTGCTTATGACGGCAACTCCGGGAGGATTGAATGCCGTCAACTGATTTCGGGGAAAACTGGCTCGCACTGGTTGATAATGAATATCTGAATGTTGTCGCTTTTATAATGAACTCATTTAAAATGGGTTATTTTGCTTTCGGGGAAAGTGGTTTGTTTTCCGCTGATTTTACAACCTGGGAGCACCTAGATATGACCGGAGTTTCAGGAGGAAATGTGACCTGTTACACGAGTACATCTCAATATTTATTTGTGGGAACTGAAAAACGGCGGAGTCTTTAGAATTGACTGGAGCCAGTTGATAACAACAGATGTGGGATGATGAGTTGTCTCAAATGCCGGGTGAATTCAGACTTGAGCAGAATTACCCCAATCCATTTAATCCCACCACAAAAATAGGATTTTCAATACCTTTTAATACTGAAGTAAACCTTTCTGTATATAATACATTAGGAGAGAGAGTAACAATTCTCAAATCGGGATTTTATAAAGCAGGGGAATATGAAGCGGAATTTAACGCGGAAAATCTGCCCAGCGGAATATATTTTTACAGATTACAGGCAGGAAATTTCCAGCAGACCAGAAAACTGGTACTCGTAAGATAGACTGAAACTGAACTTTTTCACAGTCAAAGCGCAATAACAAAAATTTAGTACTGAAATAGCAGGGATGTATAAACAAAAATCCCAGTTTTATTTTCCTGTTATTTCAGTAATTATTAAAATTACAGGGAGCCCTTGATATGAAAGTCAGATTTTACAGTATCCTCGTTATATCACTTCAAACTTTGCTGATTTCGCGTCAGCAGTATAGTAGCGCAGATAGTAGTCAATTCCGATGATTTAATTATGGATATCGGATATGAATCGACATTTTATGAGGGTAATTGTGACAATGTAACATTTGATGTCGCGGCAACCGGAGCAGATTATTACTGGGATTTTTCATGTGCGGATACCATTAGCGGAATGGCCCCCGGCATCAGAAAAAACTATTGATCCTGTTGTGTCGACGTATCCTGACGCGAAATTCACTTACCAGGTGGGAGATGGAAATTCAGCCGGGATTTAATTATATCAGGGATACACATGCCAAAGTTACATCTTCGGCAGTTCAGATGATAGCTTACGAAATGTACTCAAATCCGGCATCCAGTGTAATACTTCTCGAATTTGATCCATACGTCAATTCATTTATTTTTCCTTTAACATACCAGAGCAGCTGGAGTGATGATTATACGGAATATTCCTATCATAACGGTGTAATTGATGACACGATTGATTGCAAGACCGAAAGGATAGCGGATGGCTGGGGAACTGTCAAAACACCTTATGGTGAATATTCTTCTTTACGGCTGAGAATTCTCGATTATGAATGGAGTGATGATTCAGGCAGCTGGGAAGAGCCTGATACAAGCTATTACTGGATAACAAAAGAGCATGGAATAGTTTTTATGGCAGGAGGGTGTCAATATAGCGGCCCGGGGTCTCTTTCGGCTTATATTCGATATTCTGAGGCCGAACCAGTTGGTCTCGGGGAAGATCGTTTGTCTGATTCAGAATTAAAATTTGGATTGGAGCAAAATTATCCCAATCCCTTTAATCCTTCAACAAAGTTTAAATATTCGGTTCCCGCGGGAGTGTGGAATGTAAAAATCAGAATATTCAATATTTCAGGTGAAGAGGTGTCTGTTCTTCTAAATGAAATTAGAAAGGGGGGGATTTATGAAGCGGAGTGGAATGCTGAGGATTATACCTCAGGCTGTTATTTTTATGAAATTCAGGTCGGTTCCTTCAGGGATGTAAAAAAAATGATACTTATGAAGTGATCTGCTGATCCGGCAGGCATGAATATATTACGAGTTGATTAATAATTATTTGCGCCTGCCGGAATTTTTATTTTTTCGCAATTTAAAAGAAGAATCTGATGCTTATAAATTAATCTTTATTCATTCGCTCCAGCGCTTTTTCAGCTATATTATGAGAATCTTTATAGTCCCTGAGCTCAAGTATCTTTTTATATCTTTTAGCAGCTTCCGCTGAATCTCCTCTACCGGCCAGGATATTCGCGATTTCAAGAGTGGACTTAATCTGAAATCCTGATGCCTCATCCCGTTTTTTATCGAGCAATATTGATATCCGTTCACTTTCAAGGAAATGATTAAACGCTGAATTTAAGCGATTAAATTTTTTATCCATCTTCCCAAGATAATAATGAGCTTCTCTTTTTAACCAGCTGCTATAGCCTTTCAGTTTTTGTTCATTTCGCTCTATTATAATATGATAAAGGCTGTCGGCTGTTTTATAATCTCTTTTTGTATAATGAGCTAACGCGTGGTAACGGTTAAAAACAGGATTTAAGGGAAAGTCATTCAGCAACCTGTTAAGGTATTTTAAAGCCTTGTCATAATTTATTTCATAGAGAAGAAACAAAGTGGCAAGGAAATAGCGGGCTTCATACCTGGAATATTTACCGCTATCGGCCGCTATTTCAAGCTGCTCTATACCTTTTTCCTTATTTCCTTCGGGGAAAAAAAGCATGAAAGGTTTTACGAAAGGATATTTTTCCGGAATTACTGCCGCGTAATAATTATAAATTCCGAAACCAAGCTGGACATCCTGGTTTCCGGGCGCGAGGGAGTAAGCCAGGTGGACAAGGGGCAGCGCGTCTTTACCGTCGAGGGCGGCATTGAGCCAGTCTTTTCTGATTGAATAGAGTTTTCCCCTGAAACCAAGGGCTCCTCCCTTAAAAAATATCGCGTCAACATTGTCGGGGTGTTCATCCAGAATTTCATCACATTGTTCCATAACTTTCTCAAGGTTTTCCACCAGTTTTTCATCCAGCGATTTATTATCGAAATCGATCATTATCTGCCACCAGACCACCATTCCTTTGAAAAACGTACCGGCAGGGTGATCGGGATATTCTGATTTAACAATATTAAAAAGGGAATCGGCAGAATCGAATCTCAGGTTGTAAATATGGTGTATCCCTTCATAAACGAGTGAATCAAATCTCGTCTCTTTTGATTCACCCTTGATAAAATAAGATGTTGTCAGTAATATGAGAATATAAAAAATATAATTTTTCATTTACAGCCTGTTTCTGTTCCGCATATTTTCAGGAGCGCAAAATATAAAGTTCTGAATTCAAATTATCAAATCAATAAAATGTAAAGCATTATAAGGAATTATATCATGAGCAGCATCAAAATGTTTCTTTATCTCTCTGTTTTTCTCTTTTTTTTCACCTCTGCCGCGTTGCTCGGCCAGGAAAATATTGACAGCAGTAAAACCGCCCGGCTGGTTATTGTTTTTAAAGGTATGGAATCGGATGATGGCGCTGTGAACTGCGCGTTATGCGGCAACAGGGAGGAATATGATAACCACGGAGCTTTTATGAAAAAAGTCTGCGAGATCAAAGGGGGCGAGGCGAAATGGGTTATCGAAAATCTTCCATTCGGCGAGTACGCTGCAAAGTCTTTCCACGATGAAAATGGAAACAAAAAAATGGATACAAATTTTCTCGGGATGCCGAGCGAAGCTTATGGTTTTTCCAATAACGCCAGGGGCAGCTTTGGTCCGCCCGACTATAAAGATGCCAGTTTCGTAGTGAATAAAGATGAAATTGAAATAGTAATTAAGATTGAATAATTTTCCCCGCGTTCCGGAGGATATCCTCTCTCCCCGGTAAAGCTTTCAGGGAGAGAGGTAATATTTTTATCATTCTGCAGAAATAGTAAAATGATTTTCAGGATTCAGCCTGAGATTACATTTTTTCCCAGCCCTGTTCCATTAGCGATTTTATAATCATCTCACCCCGGTGTCCCATCACCGGATGATCTATTCTGCTCAGTTCATCAGCCTTTTGAGAGGCGGCTACCGCCGGGGGAATATTTTTGGCTTTCGAACTGGTTAATATCTCCATCGCCATTTTATAGACAGAATATTCCCATTCGGGATTAAAATGCTGCTCAATAGCGGGGTCATTTTTTATGTAACCATATTGTTCATTCGCGCAATTTACGATTCCCATTCTGTTCGTCAGGAAATCGGGAATGTATGTTATGCCTTTTTCGAAGATAAGCTTATCATCACGGGAGGTATCTTCAAGCTGGTTATTTGCCGCGCCGCAAATAATTTTTGTTTTGAGCATTCCGATTGTTTCGGGATTCAAAATCGCCCCGGTAGCGCAGGGAGCAAGAATATCACAATCTGCCGCAAAAATAGATTTATCGTTTATTTCAACAAGCGACGCTTCCAGTTTTTCAGGAAATTCATTCTTCAGTTTGTTGACATTCTTTTCATTCACATCACAGGCGATAATTTTTTTGACACCTTTCTCAAATAAAAACCTGATCAGTGGAGCGCCAACATTGCCCATACCCTGAACCGCAATTGTTTTACCTTCGAGCGAGCCCATGCCCCGAAATTCAAGCGCGGCTTCCATCCCGCTTACGACACCTTTCGCGGTAGGGACAGAGGGATTTCCGCTGCCGCCGAGAAAATCGGGGATGCAGGTTGTAAATCTCGTTTGTGAAAATACATTTTGCATATCTTCTACATTTGTGCCTACATCTTCGGCGGTAATATAACAGCCCGCGAGACTTGTCATAAATTTGCCATACTCCGAATAAATTATTTTCCGGATTTCGGGATCATATTTATCCACATCAGGATTATGCGCGATAACACCTTTTCCACCGCCCCACCATAATCCGGCGAGGGCATTCTTCTGTGTCATTCCTTTACCGAGCCGCATACCATCGCGGAAATAATCTTCCATGGTTTTATAGCTCCAGTAGCGAACACCTCCGGCAGCCTGTCCACGGTTGGTGCGGTGAACAAACGCGCCGAGAATTGTATTATATTCTGCCAGCAGTGAGAAGAACATACCTTCATGTGTGTCGAAGTCACGTTTGTCACTGGTGATGAAGTCTGCAATGGGGCTAAGAACTTCGTGGGATGCAACAACCCTTTTTTCATCAGGGAGATAAATAAAGTAGAAACGTTTAATATTATTTTCTTTCAGAAAATTCACAAATGCTGAGGGAGAAAAATTCAACAAGTTTGTATTCGACATTTTTTGCTCCGTTAAAATCAAATAAAAAAGTACATCTAAATTTAACAATCCGCGGGGAGGGAATAAAGGAATAATTTTTAAAGAAACGAATATTCAGATGATTGCTTTCTGAGAAAACTCTGCGGGGATAGAAGAGTATTTTTAATAAATGTCGCAGTCAGCATCCGATGGTTGAGTTGATTTCACGAGAGGATGATAAAATAGTTGTATTTCAATATACGTGATGTCAGGAGCTCTGTAAAACGCCGCGGCCCACATAGTCTGGAAAAGAGAAGGGATGCTTAATGTCTGCGCCAAACAAGGGGAGTAATCAGGACATTAATTTTCGAATGGAAAGAATATTATGAAAAAATCCTGGCCAATATTTAAATATTGACTATTTTTTATTATATTTCTTTGCTAAAATACAGGAGATAAAATTATGGCTAAACAACAGACATTTGCCGATAAAGCGAAAGCAAAAGCAAAATCGAATCTTATTAACGTTAAATTTGTAAAGACTGTAAAAACAGAGAAGGGTTCTTACAAATTCCAGGAGAAATTTGTAAGTGTTGATGATATCGCAAAAGTAACAGAACTGAAATAGTCGATTTTACGTTATCATATTAAGTAAATATTTGTCACCTCTTGACAATTATTCAAATTCTATTATCTTAATTTATAACCAGCATCAAGTCTTCCTGATTTAATAAAATTTTAACAAGGAAGACTTGAAGGATTTTTAAGTTAGCGGGTATTTTCCACCTTACTAATTTCTGAAAGGGAAGCGTATGATTAATCCGAAAAGAATGAAATTTTACGGCCTGCGTGATATAGATAAAATTCCTCAGATGCAGCATTTATCCGAAGAAGAGCGATTTGCTTCCAAAGTAGTTGCGCACGTCTTGCCATTCAGAACAAACAACTATGTTGTTGAGGAACTGATAAATTGGGACAATGTTCCGAATGATCCCATTTATATTCTTACTTTTATGCAGAAAGAAATGCTTAGTGAAGAACAATTCGAAAGAATGGCTTCACTGATCAAATCGGGAGCGGCAAATTCCGAAATCAAAGCCGCGGCAAATAAAATCAGGTTTGAACTGAATCCTCACCCGGCAGGACAGTTAACGGCAAATGTTCCTTTCACCGAGGATCATGAGCCGGTCAGAGGTGTTCAGCATAAATATACCGAAACAGCTTTAATTTTTCCTTCCGCCGGACAAACCTGTCATGCCTACTGCACATTTTGTTTCAGGTGGGCTCAGTTTGTTGGCATGAACGATATAAAGTTTGCCACCGATGAATCAAAAAGATTTCAAAAATATCTAAGTTCACATAAAGAAATAACCGACGTACTTTTTACCGGCGGTGATCCTATGGTAATGGGAGTTGACAAACTCAGAGCTTATATAGAGCCTCTGCTTGCTCCCGAATATGATCATATCAGAAATATACGTATTGGAACAAAATCACTTGGCTACTGGCCTTACAGGTATGTTACAGATAAAGACGCGGATGACATCCTGCATCTTTTTGAAGAGGTAAGCAACGCTGGCAAACATCTGGCAATAATGGCTCACTTTAATCACTGGGCAGAACTTTCAACAAATGTTGTCAGGGAAGCTGTCAGGCGAATCAGGGATACAGGCGTGGAAATCAGATCACAATCGCCATTAATCAAGCATATAAACAATCATCCCGATATATGGGCGAAAATGTGGAAAGAACAGGTGAAGCTTGGCATTATACCCTATTATTTCTTTGTTGAAAGGGATACAGGGGCGAGTGAATATTTCGCGATTCCACTCGCGAGAGCTTATGAAGTATTCCGCAAAGCTTATATACAGGTTTCCGGCCTAAGCCGTACAGTCAGGGGACCATCTATGTCAGCCACACCGGGTAAAGTTGTTGTCGAAGGTATTGCCGAAGTTTATGGTGAAAAAGTATTTGTGCTCAACTTCCTGCAGGGAAGGAATCATGAATGGGTTCGCAGACCATTTTTCGCTAAATATGATCAGCGCGCGGTTTGGCTGAATCATTTGGAACCGGCATTCGGTAAAGAGAAGTTTTTCTTCGAGGATGAACTAAATGAGATACTCAGGGAAAAACGGGAAGCCCTGGAGCGAAACGAAAGCAAAAACAATGAACTTAACAGCTTTTCAGCTTTTGGAGTAGCCTAAGTAAAATTTATTGTAAGAAGATTGAAGTAATGCGGGTCAAATTAAATGTTTGAATCCGCATTTGCTTTTTTTAATGTTATCTTGAAAATGGTTCCTTTTCCTTTTTTACTTTCAATGGTGATTTCACAGTTATTGATGGAACAATACTTCTTCACCAGTCCCAGGCCGGTACCCTCGAATCGTCTGGTGTAACCTTGTTCTTCCTGAGAAAATGTATTGAAAAAATCGGGCAGATATTCCTCGGATATCCCAATTCAGGAATCTTCAATTGAAACTACAAATTCCCCTGAATCAGATTCTGTTATACGAATTTGAATATCACCTTCATTTGTGTATTTACTGAGTTATCAACCAGATTTAAAAATATTTAAGCAAGGGAATATTCATCCGCAATAATTACCGGCGATTCGGTTTCGCAGATTATGTTAAAATTAAATTTTTTTTTATTTGCCCAATGTGCCCGTTCTGGTTTATGAAAATTTTGAAACTTTGTTTAATTTATACTGACTTTATGCGCGGTATATGAACCTGTTTGTATTTCGGACATATCAAGTATCAAATCAATAGTCCGAACAATTCTTTTGGATGCGGAAGTAATATTTCTGAATAATAAGTCAGATTCTTCATCCCCCTCAGATCCTTTTTCTTCCCTCAATCAGGAAACAAAGCTGAGAATTGTATTGATCGGTGTCCTTATTTCGTGCGACATTTGGGTGAAGAATTCTGATTTCAGCTGGTCAGCCTTTTCCGCCTTTGATTTTTCATCAGGCAGATGTATTTCGAGATTAATCCTGTCTGTAATATTTACAATCGAATAGACATTGAGCGGTTCTGTTTTATATGTGATATTTATCTTTGATCTGTCACAATTAAAATAAACTTTTTCCCCATCAACATATTCATAATAAATAGCTGATTCAAAATCATATTTGTAAAATGAATTTTCTGTCTTATCAAAGTGGACAAATTTTCTGAAGTTTTCACTTTCCCATTTTTGATATTGAATAATCTTCTCAATGGTCCATTAAATCTGATAATTGAGTCAGCGGAATCTGTTATTGTGAGAGCGCGATTCGAAGAACCAAAAATCTTTAAGAGCAGTTTCTGATTTTCTCGAAAATTGTAAACATAAAGTGAAATAAAAAAAAACTGTCAAAATGCCATACGGTATCGGCGCGATAAATCCCTTTATCGATAAAGCAGCTTCAATGGAAATTTTTGTAAGCGCTGATAAAATATCAAGTTATAAAGTGAAAAATAAAATATGTTTTAAGTGATAATAAAACCTCTTCATTAAGGTTTCGCCATTTAATCCGAAAAATATATAACCTTTTTTCTACTAACGTTTATGTGGAAAACTTGATGATTTCTTTTTTAAGATTATTGGCAGTCTGATTTAAAGATTCACTCGCTCTGGCCGTGTTATTGATTCCATCGGTGAATTCCCTGACTGCTCCGGCAATACTACTTAAAGTATCATTTATTTCCTGTACCGCAAAAGACTGTTCTTCACTCGCGGCTGCTACAAGTTGAATTTCTTTTTCGGCATTTTCAGAAGCCCTGATTATGGAACTGAAACTATCTACCATTATTTTAGCTGATTTTTTACCATTTTGCACAGCAGATTCAGATGTTTCCATTATTATGGCGGCTTTATTGGTTTCCTGTTGAATATGCCCGATTGTCTCCTCAATATCTTTTGTCGCTTTAGTAGTTCGTTCAGCCAATTTTTTAACTTCATCGGCTACAACTGAGAAACCGCGGCCATTTTCCCCCGCTCTCGCAGCCTCAATTGCCGCGTTGAGAGCGAGTAAATTAGTCTGATCGGCAATTCCATTTATCACCTCGATTATTTCGCCAATTTGATCGGCCATATTATTTAAAGTAGTGATGGAACTACCAACATCGTTGGTGGCCGATAATATCTGATCCATACCAGTTTTTGTTTCTTCAACTTTTTGATATCCCGATTTGGCCTGTTCCCTTGCCTCGGCAGCAGAGTGGTTAGAATTGCTCGCGTTTTTCGCGTTCTCCTCAATCGTAACAGCAATTTCATCTATGGCAGCCGAAATTTCATTGATTCTGCCTTTTATCTCTTCCGCGGAATTAGACATTTCTTCAATGTTAGCGGAAATATTAACACTTGACTCCATATTTTCATGGGCAACACCACTCATTCTGTCAATCAAAGAGGCAAGGTTTTTAACTGAATTGTTATATGATTGGCATAATTGTTTAATTTCTTCTGATTTATCATTCAGGTCAATAAGAACTGTAAGATTACCTGTGGAAAATTCCATCATAGCTGATCCAAGCTCTGCTGTGGCTTTTTGCAGCGAATTTTGCTGCATATTTATTTTTTCCGCCAGTGATTTTGCCTTGTTAAGAGCTTCTTCAGCTTTTTCCTTTTGCCTGGTAACTTCATCGATATTCGTGGCTATATTGTTAGCCATAAGATTGAGTGTTCGGGAAAGCTCACCGATCTCGTTATTTGCTTTAATCTTGAACTCAACATTATAATTACCGCCTGCTATTTTTGATGTATTCTGCTGAAAACAAATTATTGGTGAAATTATTTTCTGCATAATAAAGATGATGAAGAATAAAAATAAGAGGGAGGCGGCTATTGTTGAATAAATCATGGCTTTGTGAGTAAAATCAGTAACTTCCTCAAATTCATCAGCCCACATGCTTGTGGCAAGTATCCACTTTCTGGCTTTGATATATCTGAAATGAACATACTTATCTTTACCCGTAATAGGGGAGGTGTAACTGATAAAACCATTTCTTTCTCGCATCATTGTGGAAATGAAATTTTTATTTTTCCAATTTTTCCCTTCAGCTTTCGGATGGATAAAAAATGTGCCATCATCGTATAGAATAAACGCGAACCCGTCATCACCAATTTTTATCGAATTCAAATCAGCTTTTAATCCGGGATAAATCTGTTCATCCGAGAGGTCCGAGCTCCCATAATTTGACGCTAATGTGAAAATTATGTTGCCGATATTCGCGAGATTTTCTCTGCTATGGTCGTGAAGTTCTCCTTCGGTTATATTTTGCGGAATGTACTGTACGGAAATCAGTACGAGGAGGATTATAACCGAGAAGATAATTACAGTGTTTTTGATACTGAAAATCATTTCTCTCCAAATAACATTCATTAACAATAATATATTCGGATATAAAAATGGATTTTCAACAGTTGATTTATAAATGTAAAAGGATATTATTTAAAGGTTCTTTCTTATATAATGAAAGAACCTTCAATTTTATGCTGAAATGACATCCAATGATGGATTTACTTCACGTCTAAGCAGATTTTCAATTGCTACAAGTGTTCCTCTTATCGAACTTGGGCAGCTTCCGCAGGCCCCCTGGTAGCGGATTTTAAGAGTCATACCATCAAGACCGATAACTTCCAGGCCGCCTCCGTCTCCGGCGAGAGCGGGTCTTACACGCTGATCCAGAATATCATTGATCGATTTTAACAATTCTGTTTCTTCAATTGTTTTTCCTTCAATCTCTTTTTCAGGCGGAATAGTTGATTCATCAAAATCTTTAATGAAGTTTATCAGATTTTTCTGGATTACTCCCCAGTTTATATCAGCTCGTTTTTCGACGGTAATAAATTTATCCATATAAAAAACAGACACAACACCATCAATAGCGAAAATCCCTTTTGCGAGAGGATCATTTTCCGCTTCATCCGGGGAGCTGAAATTTCGTGTCTCAAACTGTAATATTCTTTTGTTGAGAATAAATTTCAGAGCCTGGGGATTTGGTGTCAGGTCTACATCCTGTATAATAAGCATTCTTTACTCCATGTTTTTAAAGATAGAACTTCAGGAATCATCTGAAAGTTCAAACGGTAAATAAAGATATACCGCTTTAATTCGCAAGTTAAAAATTATTTCTTCCTCTGTTATCGAGTATAAGAACAAATTCACCTTTCAGGTTATCTTTTTCGACAGCCTCGAGAATTTGAGCTGCCGGGCCCCGGAATATTTTTTCTTCCGGCATCGTAAGTTTATACGCGAGGATAGTATGGAAATTTTTCCCGAAAACTTTGGAAATTTCTCCAAGAAGTTTTTTTTAGTCTGTAAGGAGTTTCCATAAGAATGATAATTTCTTTCCTCAGCCTTAGCGTTTTAAGCTGCGATTTTCTCTGGTCCGTTTTCTGCGAGAGCCATCCGAAAAAATAAAATGTGTCAAAAATTAATCCGGTTGTAACGAGGGCGGCCATCAGCGAACTTGGACCAGGAACCGGTGAAATTTCTATTCCGGCATAAATGCATTCCCTGGTAAAATAATTGCCGGGGTCAGAAAAAAGGGGAGTGCCCGCGTCAGATATCAGCGCCGCGTTCTCACCCTGCGCTATCCTGATGATCAGGTCATTAGTCGCTTCTTTTCATTATGCTCATTTAATGGAACAAGTTCTTTTGATATATTATAATAGGAGAGGAGCCTGCGCGCCTGTTTCAGCTCCTCGCAAATTATAAAATCGACCGACTCAAGAACTTTCAGAGCCCTTAAGGTTATATCATCCCGGTTACCAATTGGAACAGAAACAACATGAATGACCGGTTTATTTTTTTTCTTTCCAGCCAGATAATAATTCCTTTATTTTATCAAAGAGGTTCTCAACTTCAACCTTAAATCTTTCGCCGGTTTTCCTGACTTTTATTTCGACAAGATTTTCTTTAAGATTTTTTTCACCAACAATTACCTGGATTGGAAAACCCATAAGATCGGCGTCATTAAACTTAAATCCGGCCTGGGCATCTTTACGGTCGTCAAAAAGAACCCGCATTCCCGAGTCAATTAATTTTTGATAGATGCTTTCGGATGTTTCCTTAACAGTATCCTTTTTAATATTAAGGGCGAGCAGATGAATATCAAAAGGAGTAAGTTCACCCTGCCAGACGATTCCCTTATCATCAAAATTTTGTTCGACATAACATGCCAGAACACGGTCGATGCCTATGCCGTAACTGCCCATAATGATTGGATGATCGGCGCCGTTTTCATCAAGGAAATTTGCCCCGAGTCCTGTAGAATATTTTGTTCCGAGCTTGAATATATGTCCCAGTTCAATGGCTTTGAAAACTTCAATTTCATTTCCGCATCTCACACATTTTTCACCGGTGGCGGCTGATCGAAGATCAAAATATTCTACAGACGGCACATCTCTTTTCATATCGATACCGCCAATATGGTAATCGTTTTTATTAGCGCCGCTGAAAAGATTGTCAGCCTCTTTTAATCTGTTGTCAGCCAGTATCCGGTCCTTAAAGCCCAACGGACCTATCGAACCAGCGTCAGCTCCTGTTATACCAATGAGCTCCTCAGTATGAGCAGGTCTGACCTCACCGCCGAGAACTGTTTCAAGTTTAGTTTCATTTACTTCATCATTTCCCGACATCAGTATCAGTACCGGTTTTTCATCATGAATATATACCCGCGATTTTGCTGTCTGGCTTTCATCAATACTCAGGAAATCGCATAATTCATCAATCGATTTCACATTCGGAGTATGAATTTCATATACTTCTTTCGAATTTTCTTCTCGTTTTATATTTTCAACATCTGATTGAGCGACTTCGACATTCGCTGCGTAACCACATTTTTCACAGTAGGCTACCGTATCTTCGCCCGCGTCAGATTTCACCATGAATTCTTCCGATTTGCTTCCCCCCATAGCTCCGCTTGAGGCGCCGACAATAAAATATTTAATTCCGCATCTGTCAAATATTTTTTTATAGGCGTTATAATGTTTATCATAAGACTCATCAAGTCCTTCAAGAGAAGAGTCGAAAGAATAGGCGTCCTTCATTAAAAACTGTCTTCCCCTGATAACGCCGCTGCGGGGTCTGGCTTCATTCCTGAACTTGGTCTGAATCTGGTACCAGATCTGCGGCATTTCTTTATAAGATTTAATAACACCTTTCGCGTGAAAAGTCATCACCTCTTCGTGAGTAGGGGCAAGAACATAATCGCGGTTTTTGATATGGAACATTGTATCTCCAAACGCTTCAACACGGTCGGTCCTTTCCCATAATTCACGCGGATTGAGAGCCGGAAGGTGAAATTCCTGGCCGCCTATCGCGTCCATTTCTTCACGAATGATATTATTAATCTTTTTTAGTATTGAATATCCTATTGGCAGATATGAATAAATTCCGGCGGAAAGCATCCGAACCATTCCGGTGCGGATCATCAGAATATGACTTGGAATTACAGCATCTGCCGGAACTTCCTTGAGTGTGGGGATAAAAGCTTTGCTGAGTCTCATTTCTTTTTCTTATTAATTATTAAATAAACTTTAAAGATAAGAAATGATGCCGGGAATTAAAAATCATTTGGATTTATCGATATAATTCTATTTATTTTTGCCAGACAAATGTAAATGTGCGTTAAAAAACAGAATCAGGTAAAAAATGTCAAAGGTCGAAAAAATTTCATCGGGAACAGCCTGGGAAAACCAGGTGGGATATTCAAGAGCTGTTAAAGCGGGCAACCATATTTTTGTTTCCGGCACTACCGCTGTGGATGAAAACGGAAAAATAATTGGTGTCGGCAGTTCTTATCATCAGACCAAATATATTTTTCAGAAAATTGAAAAAGCGCTGAATGCCTTTGGCGCTGATCTTGAAGATGTGGTGAGAACAAGAATCTTTGTAGTTAATATAGGTGACTGGGAAGAAATAGGAAAAGCGCACGGAGAGTTTTTTAAGGATATTAAACCGGCTGCCACGATGGTGGAGATCAATAATCTGATAGATATAAATCTTCTAGTTGAAATTGAGGTTGACGCGGTGATTACAGAGTAAAAACAAACTTTGTAATAGTGTAAATTAACAGGACCTGTGGAGAATCCTGGTCAGAAGGGGAAATCATCCTCAGGATTTATGTCCTCAAGTTTTTCGGTTTTCGGTTTTTCAGCAGGTTTGTGGACACGGTTTCCCTCAACATAAATTGCTTTATCAGGTTTTGTGGGACAGGCAAATTCACAGGCGCCGCAGCCTATGCATATTTTATCATTCAGGACAGGAGCTTTTTTCCCCTCTTCCCATTCCATCCGGACCGCTTTTGTCGGGCAATGTTCGGCGCACGCGCCACAATCGGTTCCCTGGCTGTGAACAATACAGTTCTCTTTTACAAATTTTACCTGACCGAGCTGCGTTAGTTTTTTTGTTTCAAGCCTGAGAGGGTTCAGAGCCCCTGTCGGACATACTTCGGTGCATTTTGTACAATCGAAATTGCAGAATCCCCGCCAGTAATCCATTCTCGGCATCAGCATAGAGGTGAATCCATAATGCAGGAAGGAGGGCTGCAGCACATTCGTTGGGCATATGCTGACACAAAGATGGCAGGCTGTGCATTTATCAATGAAACTGTCGATATCAGACGCGCCCGGGGGAGCTACAGGATTTTTTCTGTTTATTTCCACGGTTGAGGGTTTAAGCTTAACCTGTTGAAGAATCGCCGCTCCCGCCCAATATGCCGAGTGTGTTATAAATTCTCTTCGCTCACCGTTTTCATTCATACTTTTTGGGATGCTACTATATACTATACCACTTGTCGGGCAAACATCGAGGCAATCAAAACAGACAACACAACTTGAAAAATCAATCTCTTTCTTTTCAGAATTTATACATTCAGCTTTGCAAACTTTTTCGCAGACTCCGCATCCCTTGCAAAGATCATTATTTATATGAATTTTTTTTATTGAAAATTTTGCTGGGAGACTTAAAAACGCGCCGACAGGACATAAAGTATTACAAAAAATGCGTCCCCTTTTCCAGGTGAAGGAAATTATCAACGCTAATATGGAAAGGGCGAAAATAATGGCAAAGAGGGGCACACCCCTGAACTCAAAAGGTTTAAGGAGGTAAAAATCGAATAGTTCGAAAAAACGGGAAGTCAGGTTATTTGAATAAATAAAAGCGGGGCGGAATATGCCGCTCAATATTCTGCCAAAATTGCTATATGGATCAAGCAGAAGGAGCAGGAGTGTGCTGCCGGAAAAAAGGGTGATAATGGTAAGAGCCAGTATCGAATACCGAAGTTTATTCTTACTGCTGCTGAAACGGTACCCGGGTTTCTTTATAAACCAGGATTTGATTCTGCCAATAATATCCATTAAAATTCCGAAGGGGCAGAGGAAGGAACAATAAAGCCTTCCAAAGAATACAGTAAACAATAATACAAATATAAAGCCCGATACGGCAATTGCCGGTTCAGACAAAAACCGTATGAGGGAGGGGACGAACTGAAAATAAAATATCGATTTAATAAATGAGGGTGGAAGTAACTCGAATATATCAACAAACGCGAATGCCGAAAAAATGAAAACAATTATAGCAAAGAGGGTTCTGAATTTCTTTAAATTCCAATGCCTTTTTTGTCCATCCGGAGAATAACGAATAACAGGAATTTTCATAAAGTAATGAGAAACCGGTGGAGAGAATAAATCTCTCCACACAATTAAATTTTTATTCTGCTAATATTAAGTTTTGATAATTCCATGGTTCCCAGCCCCATCTGTTCAGCTATCCGAATATGGGGAATATCGAGGGGTTCCAGACCGAAAAGTTTTGTTGCGGCGGCGTCGGCAGCCACAATATCAGGAGAAATTATAAGTGATTTTGCCGAAATAGCGTCATTATCCGAAACACCCCTGGGGCCATTTTTTTTCAGGATTCTATAGGCGTCAACAACAGTCAGATCCGGTTTGCGGTATGAGGTGAAATCGGCGATACATTGCTGAAGGTCTGTATGATGCCAGTATCTTCTGTCCCACACATTTCCCATCATGTTTTTCATACCAATTGATACCCGCGCAGAACCATGGTCTTTAAGTACCGGCACATTTATGAATACATCCGATTCGAGTATAAGCTCATGCACTTCGGTTTCTTTTAAGGTTTTACCGGCGCCGACATCCACCTTCTGATAATAACTTTTATCATTTCCCGGCGCCATCGTTCCGCCGGCATCTTCCACATACTTTTCAATCCCGCTGTTTTTATAACAGCGAGTCCATTCATTGCAGGTATGATCGAAAACATAAACTTTTTTAGCTCCGGCATCATAACATTTTTTTATAATGCGCCCGATAAGCTCGGGATTTGTATTTGCCGCCCTTTCCGGCGGCGCGTCCCAGCCAATATTAGGTTTTATCACAACAGTCTGGTTTGCTTTGACAAACTTCTTGATTCCCCCCAGGGCATCAATAGCTTTATCGAACATTTCACCAGGCTCGCCTCCTTTAACAGCAGCCATATCATAAATTGTTTCCTGCCCGGATTTTGCCGATAATCTGAAAAGAGCCGGAAAAGCTCCAAATTTTAGCGCCGCTCCCGCCAGTCCGATTGATGCTCCCTTTCTGAAAAATTCCCGTCTGTCCATTTTTACACCAGTTTATTCATAAGATACTAAAAGATATAAATATCCTGCAAAATTCGCAATGATAATCGGGCTATGTTAAGAAATTAATTTATGTTGTTCTTTCCTTGAACCTTAACCTGATTTTTTCTAATTTAATTACATAATTGAGGATGATTTGAAATGAGTGATTTACCATACAATTAGCCAATCAATCTAACAGGAGGAATAATGATTAAAAGATTTTTGTTGTTTTTTTTAATGGCAGGGATGATTTGCCAGGCGCAGTTAAAGGAAAAGAGCCGGCTTTTAAATGATCCCGAAAATTCAAATTACATTCCCACCAAGGTTCGGAACTACCAATCACCCGAAACGATAGCCGATTATGTTGCTGTAGACACAATGAGCAATACCTTCGGACCTTCAAGTTTTAATATCAACCCCCTCTCATATGATCCTGAAACTGATATTATTTGTGTTGTGCACAGAGGCAATGCCAATACATACGCGCAGGGCAGCGGAGAGCTCTGGTGGAATTATTCAACAGATCTTGGCCAGACGTGGTATCGAAGTATTTCATCTGTTCAAAATACTTTCATTCCCCAGATACTTGCCCGTTATCCGAGCATGACGCTTTTTAACCCGACAGGCAGCGCTTCAATCAATGATCTATTTGGTTCATTTGTGTGGGCGGAAATTGATGGAGGGGCTTTTGGCGATCTTGGCTGGGGTACAACTCTTGGCCTGGATGAATCGGGATACGCAGAAATTTACAATGATCCCCCGACTTTCAGTTCTTCCACTTCAATTTTTACAGATCAGGCATGGCTTTACTGGATTGCTGAAAGTCAGGATGACGCATCAGTCGTTCTATTCCGCACGCAGGATTATACTTCTGTTGATATTATTAATCCGCCTCAATGGAATGATGAAACATTCGGAGGCGCGGCGATTGCTCTGATAGGCGCATCAAACGAGGATATACTAATTCAGGGATTTCTGGCTCGTTTTGAAGAGGAAATCGGAAATGGCGGCTGGGAACCGGGAGTAAGCAAATCGACAGACCATGGAACAACATGGAGCGAATGTAATGTTATCAACTGGCTGCAGATACCCCTGACACAGGATTATACAGAAATCTGGGACTGGAAAAAAGGGGACGAATTAGTTTCCTACGCAGGAGATGTTCATATTGATCAATCAGGTTATGCGCACTTAGTTACTGGCCTTAGTAAAGATATTGACACCATCACCGGAATAGGATTTAACACTCTCTTTGAATTCATTGAAACAGATAATGGTTGGGACGCAAAAATAATTGCGGAAGGGCTTGATGATGAATCATTATATGAAGGACCCGATGTAGGCGGATACGCGACCGATCCGGCAATAGGGCAGTGCGGGCATGCGGCGAAAATTGCCGCAAGTCCTGAAAATGATTTTTTTGTTGTTCAGTGGATTCATCACGAACCGGGAATAGAAAATTGTGATATTTATATAAGCTGGCGTCATATAGAGAGCCCTTCATGGTCAGCTCCGATGAATATAACAGAAACCCCGGAGATGAATGAAGATGGGACGCATCTTGCCCCCACTATCAGGGATAACAATGACGGCACATATACAATATTTACAATGTACTGGTATGAAGCGGGAGCAATTGGCCCGATAACAGCGCTGAATCCATCTGTAATTTATGTGGCTCCGGTATTAATTGATCCGGGAGCGGCGCCAATGACCTGGAGTGCGGATCTTACAGTCGCGGACGCGGGTGGTTTAAGAACTGCCGATGTTCTTACATTCGGACAGATGACAGGCGCGACCAATGGTATTGAT
>CAXXGF010000027.1:0-75240 GCA_963677445.2 Melioribacteraceae bacterium
GAGGTGACGAAGAGGTTCTTCTTTCGATTTTCAGAGATATCTCGGATGAGAAAAAAAGTGAGAAACTGAAGAATATTATTTTCGGGATTAACAACGCGGTATTTGAATCTTCTGATTTGAATTCACTGTTTAATAAAATCCACCAGATATTTGAAGGACTTGTTAATACAAGAAACTTTTTTATCGCTATCTACAATAAAGGAGATGATACTATCTCCATTCCTTATAACCTGAGCGGAGATGAGTTCCCGGGAAGAATTTCAGTAAAGAAAACTTTTACCGGTTATGTTATTAAAACCAATTCGACGCTAATGGTTGATGACAGGGAATCAGCTGCAATGGTAGACCAGGGACTAGTTGAGATGGTGGGCAAACCCTCAAAAATCTGGCTGGGTGTGCCAATCAGGGTCAGGCAGGAAGTCATTGGTGTTATTGTAGTTCAGGATTATGAAGATATTAACGCGATTACCACTACCGATCGTGAACTTCTTGAATATACTTCCGATCAGATCGGCCTGGCAATAGACCGCCTGATGTCAAGAGAAGAATTAAAAGAATCGGAAGTAAATCTGAAAGCCGCGAATAAAGCCAAAGATAAATTTTTCTCTATCATTTCTCACGATTTAAGGAATCCCTTTAATACACTGATAGGATTTACAGAGATTTTACTGGAAGATTATGATGACCTGCAGGATACGGAGAAGAAGTTTTTTATTGAAGAAATGAGAAGCACCGCGAAAAATTCATTCGACCTGCTCGATAATTTATTACAATGGTCAAGAAGTCAGAGAGGCATGATAAAAATTGAGCCGGAAAAACTTGATATAAAGGCAATTACTGATAATGCTCTTAATCTTATGGCGGGTAACGCTCTTAATAAAAATATTAATCTTCTTTCACGTGTGGGAAATGTGGATGTTTTCGCCGATCAGGACACTATTTTTACCGTGATAAGAAACCTTGTATCCAACGCGCTTAAATTTACGGAAGAATATGGTTCAGTTGAGATAACCGGGCAGCAATCAGGAGAATTTTACCATGTTTCTGTAAAAGATTCCGGTATTGGTATGAGTAAAGAGATAGTTGATAAATTATTTAAAATTGATGAATCTGTTTCAAGAGAAGGAACAAAAGAGGAGAAGGGTACAGGGCTTGGATTGATATTGTGCAGGGAATTTGTTTCCCAAAACGGAGGTGAAATAGAGGTGGAGAGTGAAGAGGGGAAAGGAAGTATTTTCCGTTTCACAGTGCCATTATATAAAAAGTGATTTTACCCCATCGTTTTTTTTAGTTTTGCCGCATGTCTTCTGCTCATTGCCAGCGGTTTTGAATAATTCTCAAGATATATTCTATATGAATTATTAAACCACTCTTCAACTTTTACGATGTATCTTGTATTCGCGATTGTTGAACGATGAATCCGGCAAAAAGCTTTTTCCGGGAGTCTTTCTTCCCATTCTTTCATTGACTTTAGAGTAAGACCTTTGGAGCCGTCGGTTTTGTGAATTTCGGAGTAATCGCCGGCGGAGGAGATAAATAGTATTTCATTTAGCTTAAGAAAATTCATCTTGTTATTCAAATTAATGAAGAGCTGATCTGTATATTCCAGTTTTTCAACAGAAGGATTGTCATGCAACTGTTTATCTTCCAGGCGTGAAAGAGCTGAACTAAGTCTTTCAGGATGGACCGGCTTTAATAAATAATCCAGAGCATTGATTTCAAATGCCCTGATAGCGTATTCATCATAGGCTGTTACAAATATTACTTTTATATTCTTATCTATTCTTTTCACAAGTTCAAAACCTGAATCACCCGGCATCTGGATATCGAGAAAAAGAAGGTCGATTTCATTATTGTTAATTAGTTTCTCAGCCTCATCAACATTTTCAGCTTCACCGGCAACTACAATATTTTCGTGCGCTTTGAGCAGATCACTCAAATCTTTCCTGGCAAGCCTTTCATCATCGATAATCAGCGCCCTGAGTTTTTTCATTCTATTTCTCCATTGATATAAATATGAATGCAGACCATACCGTCAGATTTTTCTATTTTCATACTGCTTCTTCCGGGGTAGGCGTTTTCCAGACGATTCTTTACATTATTTAATCCGGCGCCGGTGCCATGATTTTCATCGGGTTCGATCCATCTGCCGGAATTACATATTTTCAGGTGTAAATTATTATTTTGTATATCAGCCCCGATAATTATTTTCAGGGGCATACCGCTTGTTTTCATACCATACTTAACGGCATTTTCAATCAGGGGATGAATAAGAAAACTTAAGACCGGAAATTCTTCGGCCAAAGGATCGATATCAAATGATATCTCCAGTTTTTCCTCAAATCTTGTTTTTTCCACCGAAAAATAATGACGGCTTGCCTGAATTTCATTTTTCAGCGGTATATTTGAAAATTCTCTTGTGGCAAGCGAATATCTTAAAAATTCCGAAAGTTCTCCGATCATCCATTTTGCTTTGTTTTTATCCTCTTCAATCAGCGCCCTGAGTGAGTTGAGAGAATTGAAGAGAAAATGAGGGTTAAGCTGATATCTCAACATTTTAAGCTGCGCTTTTTGCGCAAGAAGTATTGCCTTCTCTGTTCTTTCCTTTTGAAAGCTCCATTCCTTCCAGAATTTTATTAGAAAATAAAGGGCGCTCCATGTATAAAGAAACAGTCCTCTCCATATTACATTATAAGCGTAACTGTGAATTGTTCGCTGGCCGACAATTTCATCGAATGTTCCTATGCTCATTGTCATTAAAATATCGAGCCAGTCCCATGCTAAACCGGCCGCTGCCGAGATCAATAGAATTTGAATTCCAAGTTTTAGTAATGATTTCTTTTTATATTCAATATGGTGAAAGATATATCGAAGAAATGAGGAGATAATAAAGCCAGCCAGATATGTCAAACCTATTCCGGCAATAAATTTAATGTTATGCAGACTGTTGGTATAAACGAAAAGTATCAGCACAGTTAGATAAGTCAGCCAGCCCGCGATATTGATAAACCAGAATGAGGATAATATGTTCTTGATTTTGGAAAAATCCATTTTTTACCATTATTGTTTTTAACAAATATAAAAAAGATAGAGAAAAATTTTTCTCCAAATTGGTCAAATGGTGAAATAATTCGTTTAACGGCCTGCCGTTTATCGAGATATCTTTCCATTTGTGGATAAATTCTGTCAGGAAGTGATATTTCACCATAAATTTGCTCAAAACCAAATTCGGAGAAAATATGAAGCAAGATTATAACACCAATCAGATGTTTTTAACACACATTTTAATTTTATTCTTTATTCTCTCATTTACAATAAAAGGTCAGAATTATCTTTCTGGAGCAGAAAGTGTCGCTTATGACGCGGAACATGACCGTTATCTTGTATCAAGTTATTATAACGGAAAAATTGTATCGGTGGATACATCAGGCGAACAGACACTGTTTTTCGAAGGTCTGGGAAGATGCCTCGGAAATGTTCTTCATAATCATGTCCTCTATGTATCCTGTGGCTCAAAGGTAAGAGGAATCAGCACAGACAGCGCTAAAATTGTATTTGATATTTCAATTCCCAATACGTCTAACCTGGATGGAATGACGGTAGATAGTTCAGGTTATCTTTATGTGATTGAAACTATGACCGGGCGATTATATAAGATTGATCTTCAGACAGAAGAATCCACCATGTTTGTTCCCTACGGACTTGGTGATTCACCGCAGGACCTGATCTTTGATAAAAAAAATAACAGGATTTTATGCTGCTCATGGAGTTATAATTCACCTGTTAAAGCAGTTGACCTTGCAGATGGCAGAACGTATACCGCCTTCACAACCTCAACCGGCTATTTTGATGGCATTACTATGGATGAGGAAGGTAATATCTATCTCGCTTCGCACACAGGCAACGGAGGCGTTTATATGAAGGATAAATCATTTCAGAATCCTGAAATACTTATAGCCGAAGGTATGAGTGAACCGGCGGGATTGGATTATGATCCGGTCAATAATCTTCTCGCTGTTCCGGCATTTTCAGGAAATAAAGTCCATTTTGTTTATCTTGATCAGATAACTTCGGTAGAGGAAAATGGTATTCTGCCGGAATCAATTGAGCTTCACAATAATTTTCCGAATCCCTTTAATCCCGGCACAAATATTTCTTTCACCCTTAATGCCGCGGATGCTGTTAAACTGAATATATATGACATTAACGGACGTCTCGTTAAAAAACTTGTTTCGGGAGAATTAAATGGAGGATTTCACAGGTTTTACTGGGATGGAACCAATGAACTTAATAATCAGGTAAGTTCGGGCGCTTATATATACAGTCTTATCGCGGGTGATAAAAACCTCTCTAAGGAGATGATGTTGATTAAATAATCAGCGACTGATTTTGGTATGGTAATTATTCATAAACAGAATAACTTTATCCGGTTATACAAAGCCATTAAATCTATACCTTAATCAGGGAGCTAAAATGAAATCTTTAAAATTGTTCTTGTTTGCTTTTATTATGACCGGATATCTTTTTCCACAACATGTTAATATTCAGGTTGGAGGCAGTATTAACCAGTATGAGCCGAATGAGCCATCAATAGTTCTTGACCCGGACAGACCTGACAGAATGCTCGTGGGAGCAAATAGCGATAACTTCTACAGGTCGGATGACGGAGGAGTAACCTGGACTTTCGGACGGATATCATCAAGTTATTCGGTTAACTGCGATCCATGTGTGATGGTGGACGCGCAGGGATGCTTCTATTACGCGCATCTTGTCTACGGGCTGGATAAAGTGGTAGTACAGAAACTGGAGGATTTTAACGGTTTATGGAGTAATGGAACGTATACCGGGCAGAACCAGGGAAAGGATAATGATAAAGAATGGAGTACAGTTGACAGACAAAACAATATTATTTATCTGACCTGGTCGGAATTTGATTCGCATGGCAGCACAAATCCGGATGACAGCTCCTGTATAAAACTCTCCTCTTCTTCCGACGGAGGAGTTCACTGGGGAGAACCTGTTCAGATAAGTGACAGGAAGGGTAACGCAATGGGGGGAACATTCAGCATGCATGGGTCGATGCCTGCAGTTGGTCCGGAGGGTGAAGTGTATGTTACCTGGGTGAGTCCCGAAGGAGTGATGCTCGATAAATCTACTGACCATGGAGTTACATGGCTTGATTCGGATAAAAATATTACAGGCCGGTATGTGCAGTGGTTCTATAATGTATCCGGCATTCACCGCACACCCGGTTTCCCGGTGATTCAGATTGATACATCGGGAGGATTCTATAACGGTAATATTTATATCAGCTGGGGTGAAAGCTTATATGGAGGAGCAAGCGATATATGGTTCACCAAGTCGACAGATGGAGGCTCCACATGGAGCGTTCCTAAAACGATAAATGACAACGGCGACAACAGCGACCAGTTTTATGGATGGCTCGCCGTTGATCAAAAAACAGGATTCATTTGGTCGGTCTTTTATGACCGGAGAAATACTACAGGAGATTACACCGATGTTTATATGGCGGTTTCTCAGGATGGGGGAGAGTCCTTTGTTAATTTTAAGGTGAGTGAAAGTTCATTCCTTCCCACCGCTAACGATTTCCTTGGCGATTATAATGCCCTGACAGCTTATAACAATATCGTCAGACCGGTATGGACCAGGGCGGATAACGGAAGCCTTTCCCTCGTAACAGCTATTGTGGATACTGACCTGGTAAACGATATAAAGGATAAAAGACAAAATTCCCTGCCCGATAAATTCGGTATAATATCAGCCTATCCGAATCCATTTAATCCCGCGACTAATATTGAAATATTTCTTGAGAAAGAGGGCGCGATAGAACTTACCATATACAATATTCTGGGGGAGAAGGCAGATGAAGTTTATTGCGGGACCGCGGAAAATGGAAAGTCAGTTTTTTCATGGGACGGGGGAAATCTTTCGAGCGGCGTCTATTTCGCGCTGCTGAAACAGAATGAATTTGTGAGCAGTATAAAATTATTATTTATTAAATAGTGGTGAAAAATGAAAAGATCATTGATTTTTATTATAAGCGCGATATCAGTACTTGTAATTATTTCCTGTGCTGAAAAACAAGGCGGAACAAAATTATCAGGAGATTACCTCGGTCAGAAACCTCCCGGAATCAAACCGGAAATATTTGCGCCCGGAATTGTGTCCACAGGTCTTTTCGAGAGCAATCTTATTATCAGTCCCGATGGGAATGAAATATATTATACATCAATCCTGGGCCAGTTTGATAAAGCCCATATCGTTGTAATCAGACGTGAAAATAATGTATGGTCGGAACCGGCGATAATGAAACACCTGACAGATAAAAAGTATAAATATGTTGAACCCGCAATCAGCGCTGATGGCAACCGGTTCTTTTTTGTCTCAAATATGGCAGATGATATGAAGGGGCCCGCAAAACCTGACTTTGACATCTGGATTATGGATAGAGAGAATGGTGAATGGGGAAAACCATGGAATCCCGGTGAACCGGTGAATAGTGAAAACGGTGAATATTTTCCTTCTGTTACCAAAGAGGGGACTCTCTATTTTACCCAGGAGTTTCATAATCCGATGAGGAATCATATCGCGAGGTCCAGACTCATCGATGGAAAGTATTCCGCGCCGGAGAAACTTCCTGAGGAGGTTAACAGCACGCAGACACAATTTAACGCTTTCGTTGATCCGGAGGAAACTTTTATTATAGTTCCGACAGCGGGGAGGAAGGACAGCTATGGCTCCACCGATTATTATATATCTTTCCGGGATAAAGATGATAAGTGGTCCGGTCCCTTTAATATGGGAGAATATCTGAATACAGCCGGGGGAAGAGAATATTCAGGATATCTTTCACCCGACAGGAAATACTTATTTTTTATGACTACAAGACCTTACACGAAATATGAACAAAAGGAACAGATGACCTACCCCGATATGCTCAAATCTGTCAGCGAACCGGGGAATGGCAACCCTGATATATACTGGATGTCGGCATCCATAATCGATACACTGAGAGCACAATATTTAGAGAATTAAGATTGGCAACAAACCTGGTTCAAAAGGGCACGAAATATCCTTTTTTCTGCCCTTATTTATTCTTTTCTTTGTTATTACCTCTTTCCCGATAAAAAGGGCATAAAAAAAGCTGGTGCAATTTGATTAATTATTTCCTTATTTTCGAATAAGAGATCTAAATAATCATGAGGAGCCATGAAAAGGGTATTTTTTATTTTTATTCTGTTTACGGTGTCAATTAAATCACAGGAAATATTGTCTCTTAGCAAAGGGAATTCCTGGATGTATCACATAACTGACGGATCGTTTGCATCATATTGGCTGTCAAAAGTAGTTACAGGTGAACAAATAGTTGAAGATGGGAAGACATATACTAAAATTGAAGTTGTTCCCGATATATACCATGGTTCTGAAAAATGGGGCGCTGATGATAATCAGTTTTACTTTTCAGAACTCGACTTTATTAATAATCTGCGAATAGCCTTCGATGGTTCGTTAACTTCTGATACCAGTTTTGCATTAATAGATGTAGAAAATGTTACGATAGATTCTTACGGTGAAACATTTAACGGGCAAAAATGGACAGTCAGTTCAGAGGATGCCTCAGTTACTTCTACCAGCACAATAACATTCGCAAGGGGATTGGGGCCGGTTGAAATAACAAACTCTGCCAATTATATCACCGGGCAAACAAGCTTTGACAGGATATATCTCTATTATGCTTATATCGATGGTAAATATTATGAAAGGGAACATGATGAAGAGTATCTGGAAAGTTTTGATTTATATATTTCCCTTTCACAAAATTTCCCAAATCCCTTTAACACGGTAACTGAAATTTTATACTCGACAAGCAAAAACAAAAATTTGAAATTAAGTGTTTATGATGTGAATGGCAGGCTGGTACGGAAGCTGGTCGATGAGATTAAATGGCCTGGCCAGTATAAAGAAATATTTGACGCCAAAGGCCTTTCCAGCGGAGTTTATTTTTACAGGCTGATTGTTGAAAACAAAAGCGAAACAAGGAAAATGATAATTCTTCGCTGATAATGTTGTTACTATTTTTCCTGCATAAAATAGTTGAATATTGAATTTCCCAAATTAATGTAAATGAGTCGTATCCATGATGCATCCCTTTTGGGGCGAAGCGGTACTCGTACTCGAAAAAAGGATTACGATTAAAATTATAATTATTCCTTTTGGTTGCGGCTTGGCCGGCTTAGGTTATATCCAATTATGTCAGGAAATTATTGACAAATTGGTTTATTATAACGGACGGCCTGAATCTGGGCCGCGATGCTTAAAGCGATTTCCGCAGCTGAATTACCGCCGATATCGAGCCCGACAGGGGAGAAGAGAAGAGTATCTGAGGGAACAGGGATATTTTCCTCCCGGAGTGAATTTCTCATGGACGCTGCTTTTTTTGAGGAAGCGATTACTCCGATATATTTTATCGTTGCAGATTTTCGCAAAAGAGCTTTCAGAATATCATAGTCATATTTATGCTGGTGAGTAAGAATTACAATATAAGGGTCATCGGGCAGAGTAAGATTATCAAGAAATCTCTGGTAATCATCTGTAACAATATTAATATTATCATTTTCGCCAGGTTTTTCTGCGATAGATTTTCTGTTGTCGACCAATGTAATATTGTAATCAAGTTTTTTAATAATTTCAGCAAGGGCGCTTCCCACATGCCCGGCGCCAAAAATAAAAAGCGCGGTTTTTGCCAAAACAACCTCATAATACAGAGTTATTTCACCTTCGCACATCATGGGAATATTATTCAGATCCGGCGATGTTTCGGGCGAAAGTTTATATTGCAGAATGCCGTTTTCACCTGATGATTGCCTTTTCAGAGCCTCAGCAATCGCGGCTTGCTCTAAAGCCCCCCCTCCTACGGTGCCTTCCGATATTCCATCCGGCATAACGATCATCTTAAATCCCGGTTTTCCCGGAACGGAGCCTTTGCTGTCCACGACCGTGACTAATGTAAAGACCTGGTTATTTTTCTTCAACCAGGCTGCTTTTTCAAAAATATCCATTGTTATCCTCGGTAAAATATTCTTCGATATCGGATGGGGTGTCAAAATCGCTTATAATTTCGGGGTGGGAACAGGCGAAAAATTTTTTTCTAATTTTCTCATTGGCGGACAAAGTTTTCAGGTTGGAGGATAAAGGAGCATTCTGAATCTGCCTGATCACTTTATCTCCGAAGATTATCGGGTGCCCTTTAATACTGTCGTAAACAGGCTGATACCAGTCATATTTACCATCAATAACATCCGGAATTTTCCTGTAATAGTCTGCCGGCAGATGGGGCTGATCGGAAAAATGATAGAGCATATAATCGGCGCTCTCTTCAAAAGCAAGCCCGGCGCGCAGGGAACTGAACATTCCTTCTTCATATAGAGGATTATAAACCAGGGTGATTTTATCATCTAATTCAAGTCTTACAATTGCCTGTTCCACCGGGTATTTGTTATATCCTGTTACGACAATTATTTCACTGCAGCAAAGATCCATTTTCCTCAGGATATTAGCGAGGAAAGAATCCCAGCCATATTTTTTCAGAGGTTTAAACTCATCCATTCGCCTTGAGAGTCCGGCCGCGAGGAGAAGCCCCTTAATATTTATCTTCTTATTCACTAAAAATTATCTCATTTTTGTCAGGAGTTAAATTAAATTTTTCGCAGAAAGCATCCAGCAGATTTTTTCTGATTACAACGATTACATTACCCTGTTTTTCACTTTGTAAAAGGGCGCTTACAGCCGGTTCAAATCCTTTATCCTCCATTTCCAGCTTTCCATATTCATCAATTACAATCCAGGGATAAACGCCGTCTGAATCAAGTAAAAAATTTTTTGCCATCTCGAATGATTCATTCAGGAAAGTATATCTGCCAATTTTTGTTACATCTTTTTTATTGTCATCAAATGTCTGGAAAGGAGCGGTTTTTCTTTCAGGATAAAAGCGCAGGCACCGGATATCATTAATATCGGGTGATATGATCCCTGCCGCGTCGGGATGATCCTCCAGCCATTTCTCCGCTTTTGTTGTTTTGCCCGATCTTATTTCACCGGTAAGAAGAATTATATTTTTGTTATTTATTTTCATCGAACAAAACCCCGGCAATAAGAGAAATAATAAAATTATAGAGACGGCTGATTTCAGAAGAGCCAGCCCGCTTTTTCCAGCAGATATTCGCGATCATTCTGATACGGGGAATAGAAGATGAAACAATCGCAATTTCGCCGGCCCATTTTTTTTCACTCCGTTGAAGAACTTTTTTTATCAACAATGTAACATAAGGCGCCGCTAAAAAATACCAGAGCAAAATTATAACTATTCCCCTTAAAATGGTAATTAAAAGTCGCTCGTTGCCATGAAAATTACTACCCGGGATAAAGTAGGATAGGATCAGGATAAATAAAGAGGCTGCGATCAGGGATGGCATTAGTTTTTTTCTGCCCTTTTTTTTCTTTTTTAAGTCAGGATGGTTATTCGGCAAATTTTCATCTAAATTATCATGAAGGATATATTTTTCACTTTTCACAATATCATCGGGGATTCTGGCGGCGATAATTCCGAAAATTATCCCTGCCGAAATATGGACAAAAATATATATTCCCGCGATAATATTGCTTAAACCGGCGGCTCCTGAATTTTCCATTCCCGGCGCCAGCGAAATAATATACGCCACAAAGTTATCGAAAGAAGCGCCTATATCGGCTCCGAACACAATAATAAGGATAATTATTTTCTGAAGCCCGAAATAAGTCAGCGATATTATTGAAAGTAAAAGAGCGGGCAATAATTTCCCTTTTTTCCGGTTAAAGAGGATCCAGGCAAGAGTACCCTGGAGCAGAACCGCGAAATATGCTGCCGGAGGAGTATGGGGACTTATCATTCCTTTGATCACAAGCACGATAAAAGTTGCCTTGATAATGTCACTTTTTCTTTCCGAATAAGAGGCGATTAGTGTAAGGAAAAGCACCGCCAGTCCGCCGATAAAAATACCCGTTAAGGGCACTTTAAATGCGTGAAGTATTCCCCCCAGGGTTGATTCACTCAAAGCCCACAACGCTGTCAGCCTGACAAATACAATTTCACCTTTTGTCCTTAGAAAGCGGGTGAAATGATTATTCTCGGTAAGGACGTACAATTTATTTCATCCCTTTAAGCAAAGCTGAGAAGAAGTTTCTTAAGAGCATTTTTTGCCATTTGAACCTTATAGCCATTTTTTGTTAACACTTCCGCCCCGGCAAAGGCGTTTTCCGTCCGTTTATCAATACTGCTTTGCTCAAGACTCAGATTCTCCAGACTGATACTCTTTTCAATCCATGGGGCAGGGGCGACACCTCCAAAAACCGCTTTCCCCGAGTTAATGGTTTTTCCGGTAATATTGAGGCTGACAGCAACACTCACGAGGGCAAAATCCCACGATCCACGTTCCATTATTTTAAGATATCCACTTATGGCGGCAGGGGATTCAGGTATTATAATATGGGTCAGAACATCTCCCGGTTCAAGAATATTTTCTTTCAGGGGATCATCTTCGGGGAGGATAAAAAAGTTTTCAGCTTTTACTGTTTTTTCCTTTCCTTCCGTAAAAATAATGAACTCGGCGCCGAGGGCGAGAAGAGCCACCGCCGTATCGGAGGGATGAACGATATAGCAGGGACCCCCTCCAACAATACAATGAAATTTATTTTCACCTTCATACGCGAAACATTCACCCCCATTATTCCTGATACAATCGAAATTTTCCCTGTAATACCAGCATCGGGGACGCTGACAGATATTCCCGCCAAGAGTGGCCATATTCCTTATCTGGGGAGCGGCGACTTTCAGGGCCGCGTCAGATAGGGCGGTATATTTTTCCCTGATAATTTTATTATCCGCTATCCGGCTGAGTTTTGTCATTGCTCCTATTTTTAATCCTTTCCCGGCGATATGTTCAATTTTATCAAGGCCGGCTATTTTTTTCAGATTTATTACTCTGTCAGGATTTATCTGCCCATATTTCATCATCCCGAGCAGATCAGTCCCCCCCGACATAAAGGAAACAGGTGTTTCAGTTTTCTTATACTTTGCCGATGCTTCTTTTATTGATGCAGGGGAAATATATTCAAAATTGTTCATTTTCTTATCCTTTGTATAGTGCTGAAATTACCTTGTCCGGTGTTATTGGAAGTTCCCTGATCCTTACACCAATGGCATTATACACCGCATTACCAATAGCGGCAGCCGCTGGTATCATGGCAGGTTCGCCGACTCCTTTTACACCTGTATTACTCAGCAGATCATCACCCGGATTAACACTGATCACATTTATTTCGGCTGGAGTATCAATTATCGTAGGTATTTTATAATCATGCATATTACCGTTGACTACTCTTCCGGTATATTCATCAAGGACTCTCTCCTCGGTGAGGGCAAATCCAAGTCCCATCATTATTCCCCCTTCCACCTGGTTTTCATAAGTCATTTTATTGAGGACCCGTCCGGTATCATAGGCAGCCGTGATATTAAGTACTTTAACCTCACCGGTAAGCGTGTCAACTTCCACTTCGGCAAACTGCACTCCGAAGGTCTGGGCAATATAACCGTCCGGGTTGGCATTTCTCGCGCCGGTGGTTACCAGTGTGCTCTCATGCATCTTACCCATTATTTCGCTGATTCCAAGTTTTTTTTCGGCATCAGAATTAATGCTTATAACTCCATTTTTATAAACCAGTTTATCAGCGGGTGAATCGAGGTGAACAGAGGCGGCGTTAAGCAGCGTCTTTTTCATATTTTCGGCTGCTTCTCTTACCGCCGGGGAAACCGATGGAGCGGTCAGGCTTCCGCCGCTGACGGGGCATTGGGGGCCTGTAGCGGTATCGCCAAGAATAACTTCGATTTTATCGGGAGAGATTTCAAGCGCTTCAGCGGCAATCTGAGCCATCCAGGTATAGGTTCCTCCTCCTATATCCTGAGTTCCGGCGATCAGCCTGACGCTTCCGTCACGGTTTAGTTTTAGTATTACTCCGGCGGGAGGTGTTCCGCCGCCCCACCAGATTTGTGAAGCGAGGCCGACACCTCTTTTAATATAGCCTTTATCTGAAGCCGCAGGACGGAATTTTTTCTTCCAGCCGAATTTCTCCGCTCCCTGGTCATAAGCTTCCATCAGCATTTTAGAAGTATATTTTGGTCCCCAAACCTGGTCTTTGGGAGCATAATTTAATTTCCTGAGTTCAAGCGGGTCCATATTCAGTTTTTCAGCAAGTTCATCCATTATCGCTTCAAGCGCGAAAGCTCCCTGAACGTGTCCTGGAGCCCTGAACGGTCTTTCATTGCCGGCGTTGGTCATTACAGAATATTCTTCAACCTTTACATTATCACACTGGTATAGTGTTCTCAAGGGCCACGCGCATCCGGCGCCTCCGTCATAAGCTCCAACCTGCCCGATTGAATGATGATAAAGGCCGAGCAGTTTTCCATATTTATTCGCGGCTGCTTTTAATTTCTGTATGGAATCGGGCCTGTTGCCAACGGCGAGGTTCATTTCTTTTCGGTCGAGTGTTATCTTTACCGGAAGACCTGTCCGTTTTGCGAGAAGAGCGGCGATAACTGTATATTTACCCGCTTCCAATTTACTGCCGAAACCTCCTCCCATGTATTTTTTTATAACTCTGACCTTTTCTGTGGGTACCCCGAGGCTGTATGCTATGGTGTCCCGCACAGAATAAATACCCTGGGTGCTGTCCCAGACATCCAGATTGTCTCCGTCCCAGTTAACAACACTGCAGTGCACTTCGGTAGGGTTATGAATAGCTATCGGTGTTTTGAATGTTCCTTCAACTATAACATCGGCCTCTTTTTCAGCCTTTTCGTAATCTCCCCTCGAGGCGTTATCGACGGGGCCCCTCGAAATATTTCCTTTCTCATGAATTTTCGGGGCGTCTTCTTTCATCGCTTTTTCAGGATCAACAACAAATGGAAGCTCTTCGTAATCAACTTTTATTTTTTTAATCGCTTCACGCGCTAAAATTTCATTTTCAGCCAGCGCTGCCGCCACTTCATCACCTTCATATCTTACGTGAGGATCAAAAAGGAGGGATGATTCACCATACCATTTTATTTCGGGACAGTTTTTGTGAGAAATAACCGCGAACACTCCTTCAGATTTTTCGGCCGCCGAAGTATCTATGTTCTTTACCCTCGCGTGAGGATAAGGTGAGCGCAAAATTACCGCGTGTGCCATACGGGGGAGAACCTTATCGAAGGTGTAAACCGCAGTGCCGCTTACTTTATCATATCCATCATATCGGGGCAGTGGTTTTCCGACATAACGCAGTTTGTCATTATCAGGCCAGGCTTCAATTTTTTCTTCAGATACTTCCGCGATACGTTTGAATTCCAGACCATCTATTTTTTCATCAACTTTAATAAGTTTTCGGGACATAATTTATCCTCACCCTCTTTTAGTTCTTTTTAATTTTATTTGATGCTTCTTTTACCGAATCTTTTATTTTGGGATATGCGCCGCAGCGGCAAAGATTTCCCGACATCGCCAGCTCTATCTCCTTGTCGGTGGGATCCGGATTTTTCAGCAGTAACGCGTAAGCGGCCATAATCTGCCCTGGAGTGCAGAATCCACACTGGAATCCATCTTTTTCAAGAAATGCTTCCTGAACCGGGTGAAGTTCTTCACCATTCATCAGTCCTTATATTGTGATCACCTCTTTTCCGTCGGCGTCAACAGCCGGCATCTGGCAGGAATAAACTGCTTCATTATCCAGCAGGACCGTGCATCCTCCGCATTCTCCCTGGTTGCAGACAAGTTTGGTTCCTGTAAGTTCCAGTTCTTCCCTCAAAAAGCGGACAAGTGTCATTCGCGGCTCAACAAATTTTTTGTATTTCCGACCATTTACCTTTATCTGAAGCAACACTTTTCCCTTGCTAATTTCTTCAGCTTCTTTTTTAATTTCGGCGGGAAGATTTTTCATAGCCGGTATTATTACTGCGCTGCCGGCAATGCCCGCGCCGACCCGCCCCAGGAAATTGCGGCGTGATATTTCTTGAGGTTCGTTTTTCTTTTTCATTCTTCCCCTGTATAAATAGATTATTTTATCTAATTTACTGAACATCATCTATTTATTCAAGGAGAGAAACTGTTGTTATGCGGTTTTAATTGTCCGATCATCGGGATTCCAATTTTTTTCTGGCTCTGCCAGGTTACTCCGTTAGAAGTTAAATTCTACGTAAAATGGCAAAATTTATCTTGAAAAAGAATCCCGAAAGGAATTCAATCTTAATAACCCCGGGCGGCGAAAGAAGAGAGCCGCCGGGGGTAAAAAGAAAAAAATTGCGATAAGACCCTGAAGGGATCGAATATAACTCTCATGTGCGGAAAAAATATTATCCCTCAGATATAATTTTCTGTCGGTTGTTAATATTCGACGCCTTCAGCGTCGCAGGTGATGTTTGCCTGATAAAACCACCGGATTGCATCCGGGGCCATTCATATTCTACTCCATTCGGAGTCGCTTAGGATTATGACGCTTTCTTTACAACTCCTTTTTGGTTCTGGCTTGAACAGCTTAGAATATTCCGGAACGGGCCAATTCATAATTCGTCATATTTTTACTCCGTCCGGTCGGTTTATGAAATTTACTTTCAGATTAATTTGTTAAGTTTTTAGAATCAACAAAAAATTGTGTATATTTCATTACAGCTAAAATTATGCCTTTTGTCTTATTTAAAGTCACAAAAAGATAGAATATATAGTTATCTTTGCTTTTAAGATGATTCATCGGTGATTTAACCGGTTTAGTCGGAGAAAAACCGGTCTTCGTCGAATAAATTAAGTGTTTATCGATGAAATTGATAACTTTAGCCAGCGAAAATAGTTTTTGAACAGAATGGTTAACAAATATAAGGGAAACAATTATGAGGAAAAATCTAAGTTACATACTTGCTTTATTTCTGACTTTTTCGGTGCTTTGGGCCGGAAACGATAAACTTGGAATTTACGAAATTCAGGATGGTCAGAGTACAGCGCTCGTAACAGGACAGCAGGATAAAAGAAATATTACATTTTTAAACCCTGTTACCGGCAGTAACGGCACTTATTCCGTTGGTACTTTTAAAGGAACTCTCGATGGTAACCCTGTATTATTTTATTGTATCGACCTGGGACACAACATAAAGTATAACGAGCCATATACTGATGATGGCAATACTCCCGCGCAAATAACATATATTCTAAACAATTATTATCCATATAAAGCAATGGGATATCCCGGTTCACTTGGTAATGTAAATGATGAGGCAGCCGCGGTTCAGGGCGCTATCTGGCATTATAGCGACAGTCTTGATGTTACTACTATGAACAATGCTGCCATAAAAATCCGCGCTCTTGAAATAATCGCAGACGCGAACGCGAACGCCGGAACAACATCTCCTGTAAACACTCTGGATATTTCTCCTCTTGTTCAGACACTTGTTTACGGAACAACAGCTAAATTTGTTGTTGAGGCTTACGATGAAAACAATGATCCCGCTGAAGGCATTGTAATTGACCTGGCAACAAATTCTGACGGTGTATTAAGCCATAACCAGGTTACAACCAACGCGTTGGGATTAAGTGATTCGGTTTCCTTAACTCATGTTAATGATGACGCAGCAGTTGTTACAGCTTCCGCGTCAGTAATTATTCCGCAGGGAACACGCTTCGTTCATGCCGGCGCGCCAGATAATTATCAGCAGCTCGTTCTTGCAACTCCACAGTTTGGCAGCAGGGAGGTACAGGCAGATATTTCATGGTATCCTGAAGTTGATCTAAGAGTTACCAAATCTGCCGATACGGTTAATCCGGAAGACAGCACAAATGTTACATTTACTCTGACAGTATCAAATGATACCCAGATTGAAGCAACCGGTGTTGTTGTAAGAGACCTGCTCCCTGACGGAATGGAATTTGTTTCGGCTAATCCCGCAGGCGACTATGATGAAAATACTGGTATCTGGACAGTAGGTACAGTACCCGCGGGCGGTTCAAAATCACTTGAACTGGTTGCTATGATGGACTACGGCGCAGCAAATCTTGCTCATTATGATCTTGGCCCTGCCACCGATTATAACCTATTCGTAATCAAAGACCTTACCCAGCCTTCTTCAGATACGGAAGGAAGAGTCGCTGTGGGACGCAACGCACATCTTCAGAACTACAGTGTTGGAGATAAACTGCCTAATTCGGGCGGCACAGATGACGTTCTTGTTGTCGGAAGAAAGCTGACATTCCTTACAGGTGATGTTTACGCGGGTAATGTTGTTTACGGAAGATTCAAGAATGTTCCTGAAAATGTGGTTTCAATTCGTGACGGAACAATCAGAAAAGATACGGTTGTTGATTTTGCCGCTGCCGAAGCTTACCTGAAAGACCTTTCATCCACATTATCAGGTTACTCGGTTAATGGTACAACAACATTTGAATGGGGCGGACTGACACTTTCAGGCTCCGATCCTTTCCTTAACGTTTTTGAAGTTGCGGGCGCCGATCTTAACACCTCCAACAGCATGACAATTAATGTTCCTAATGGTTCGGTTGTTCTCGTTAATATCAATGGTAAAAACCTTGTCTGGGGCGGTGGCCTTCAGGTTAACGGTACTGATATTTCTAATGTTCTTTTCAACTTCTGGAAAGCTAAAACGATCGAAATTCAGTATATCGATGTCACCGGAACAATTCTTGCTCCCAAGGCAAAAGTTAACTTCATCAGCGGTGTTCAGAATGGCCAGATGATCGCGAAATTTGTTGAAGGCCAGGGACAGTTCAACAATGTGAAATTCCTCGGAAACATTCCGATTGATCCATATATACCCAACACAGTGGAAATAGTATCGGCAGATCAGGTTGATCCCGACCTTGATAATAACTCAGACCAGTCAATTATAAACATTCTGGTTCAGCACAACCCGAATAACGGCGGACAGCCAAACCTTAACTGGCAGCAGGCTCCCGGCGTAGGTTCAAACGAACTGGTATGGACAATGACTGAAGACCTCAATGGTGATCTTATCGCCGGCACATGGGGCGGCAAAATTTATCGTCTCGAAAATAATGGCGCCAACTGGATACATCTCAATACAAGCGGCATGACTGTCGGTTATGTATGGTCACTCGCTGTGAATGATGCCGGAAATATCTTCGCCGGTACAGAACAGGGATTATTCAAGTCAGATGTCAATGGTGAAAACTGGGCGGCAACTACCTTCACAGGAAAAGATGTCCGCGCTGTAGTGATCGATCCTCAGGATGATGACATTATGTATATAGGAACATGGGATTTGGCGTATACAAATCTATTGACGGCGGAGCTACATGGAATGAAATGAATACCGGTCTGGTATTTACAGCGATCCACGCTCTGGCAATGACATCCACCTCGGAACTTTATGCCGGCACATTCGGCGGCGGCGTTCAGAAATATGACGCGCAGGGTGGTTCATGGCTAAGTATTAATGGCGGATTTGATCATATCTGGAGTCTCGCTGTTAATTCACAGGATGAAATTTATGCCGGTACTTATGGCGGCGGTGTATTATTCTCAACCGACGGCGCTATATGGACAACAGAAAATGCCGGTCTTGGAAGCAACTATATCTATTACATCAGAATAGACGCTCAGGATAACGTATTTGTCAGTACATGGATGAACGGTGTTTACATGCTGGCAAACGCTCCCGCTCCCGCTCTCGGCAAAATCAACGGAAGCTGGCTCAACCTTGGTCTCAGCGGATTTGAAGTAAGCGCTGTTTACAAAGATGAGGCAACTAATACCCTTTACGCGGGCGCCGGCGACGGAACTATATATATGGCAGATATCAATAATGTTACCGGTCTTGGTGAAACAGAAACAATTGGTGAACTCGATTATACACTCGAGCAGAACTATCCTAACCCGTTTAACCCGTCGACTACGATCAGTTTCTCGGTTAAGACTGCCGGAGTTTACAAAATTAAGATTTACAATGTGATCGGTCAGGAAGTCGCTCAGATTCTGAATGAAAACCTGAATCCGGGACAGTATAATGTATCGTTTGACGCCAGAAAACTTGGTTCCGGTGTATATATTTATACACTTAAAGGAAACGATGTTCAGATATCAAAGAAAATGATGCTTCTCAAGTAGTTTATTCTCTCAGGAGATAAAAAAAAAGGCGCTGTTGCGGACAGCGCCTTTTTTATTTTAAAACTGCTTTGGTAAAAATTATTCCACAACTACCGCTGTTCCATAAATCAGAATTTCGGCCGCATTTCCCATAATATAACTTGTTGAAAAATAACATGAAACTATAGCGTTCGCCCCAAGTTCTCTGGCTGATTCAATCATCCTGTCGGCAGCCTGCTCTCTCGATTCGGCCATCAGCTTGGTATATTCTTCAATTTCACCACCCACAATATTTTTCAGGGCAGCGACAATATCCTTGCCGATATTTCTGGCCCGGATGGTATTCCCTTTGACAATTCCAAAAGTTTTAACTATTGTCTTTCCGGGAATTGTCGGTGTTGTTGTTACGATCATCTCTGGATCTCCTTATATTGGTCAGTTCTCGATACAAACCATTTTTCTCTGACAATTGAAAAAAGCAGGACTATCAGTCCGGCTGTCAGTATAGCGATTCCGGTTTTCACGATTGAGGGTATTTCACTATTTTTCAACAGCTCATTTACAAGCTCAATACTTCCATAAACAAGCAGAATAAGGCTTCCTAATATTATAGCTATCCAGGCAAAACCACGTTCAATTCTGTTATAAATTCCTACCCAGTAGTTATCCCAGATATTAACTGTTGGATTTTTTAATCTCATTTTTGATAAGACCTCCCTGGTTTTTTGTTGTTCTTCAAACTCTTTTTTAAGCTCTTCATCATTCCGGATAATATTATCAAATTCATCTCTTTCAGTGATTGAAAGTTCATTATCCCAAAAACGTTCCATCAGGTATATAAAGCGTTCGTTCATTTCTCAATCCCCCTGAATTTTGAAGCAAATCTTTTTCTGGCGTAAAATAATCGTGACATAACAGTTCCCTGGGGAATTTCGAGAAAATCAGATATTTCCTTATATGAATAACCCTGGAATTCTTTCAGAATCAATACTTCACGATCCTCAAAGGATAGCGCGTTCAAAGTTCTCTCAATCTGTTTTCTCCTTTCCTCATTTTCAATTTCCATGGCGGGGGAGGAAGATTCAAATTCAATTGCGATGTAATCTTCGTAGCTGGTTTCTTTTTTCCTTTTTTTATCCCGTATAAAATTAAGGCATAGATTACGAAGGATTTTGTAGTACCAGGGGAAGAAACTCCTTGACTGATCAAATTCTCCGAAATGTTTATAAGCGCGAATGAATGCTTCCTGCGAAATATCCATAGCGGCATCGTGTCCCCCGACTATCCCCAGGGCCGCGAAATATGCTTTTTTCATATTAAGCCGGACAAGTTTTTCAAATTCATTCATTTGTGTCTTACTTATTTTTTTTTGCATTTTACTAATTTACACCATGTTTGAACTTTTATTCATTTTTTCATGTCAAATTTAAGTATAATATTGAGTATTTGCGTAATAATGCTTTATCAGATATTTTTTGGACGGGCCGATATATATGATATCAGGTAATATTATTAAAAGGTTCTATGTGAAATACAGTGGGTGATTTTTGTCGGTCCTGACAATTAAACAAAACCTTTTGTTAAAGTATAACCGGATAATCCCGACGTGTAGCTTCCGCCCCTACAGGGCTTAAATACACTTTTTCTTTTATTACCCCGGGCGTTGCCCGGGGCTGTTGATTGTCGCGCTTTCAGCGCTAATAATAATTCCAGTTTATCACAGATAGATACAAAACCCTGAAAGGGTGCAGGCAACAGACAGGGGCAACGCCCCGGTTAAGAAAAACAAAGACATTATCAGAGCCCTGAAAGGGCGAAAGCAACAAACGCATAAAGATATGGAAAGCTGAAAGCGTCTGGTTCAGTCGGGGAAAGAGGGACTTTAAGACTCATCCACTTTTTTCAAGACCGCGCGCTCTGTGGTGGTGAAGACCAGGGGCTGGTTTCCGGAAATCTAACATGACAATTTGCGAATCTTTGATTCATATCTTTATCCGTTATTTTATTACTTTACCCACTAAATTTCATATAGAACCAATTAAAAGTTATCTGAAACCTGTTAAAATAACCCGGTTATTAATAGAAGTTGGTTTAAATTAACAGAAGGGAAAGATTTTCAGACCGATTTAACTATCGATAATGGCCTGCCGGTTTTATGCGGGGCAGATTACCTGCGCCGGTCTGAAGCGATTCTCAAATATCCGAAATGAATTTAATACTGATAACGGAAATAAAGATTTTAACGGAACTGCAATTTTATTCAATTAATTGGTCTAAATGAGAAAAACTCAGAAAATAACAGCGGAATAAATGATTTATTTATCCGGAGCGGACTTTCGAAATATAATTATTTTGAAAGGGTCAATAATGGCGCGGGCTGCCGAAGACTTTAACGGACTGACGGAAAATCTTCAGGGAGTAATAAGCGGCTTTAATCTCGGGGGGCAATTGGAATTTAAGACCGGGTTTGCCGTGAGGACCAACGGCATGCTTGTGAATACATAGATGATGTGGCCGGAAGTCCGGGTTAATCTGATAATCTTCCGGCCCTGTTTTTTACCTGACGTAAAAATAAAGTAATGCAGAGGGTATTACTTTTCCCCTCCAAAGACATCTTTGAGTATATCAGAGATTCTTGCCGCGGGGTCTTTCCTGATTTTCTTTTCCTCTTCAGCAATCATTTTATATAACCCATCGAGCGCCTTATTGGTAACGTACTGATCAAGATCGGTAAATTTGATACTGACAAAGGGGATTTTGGAAATTTTACCGGTGATGTTTTTATAAAGTTTGGTTACCCCTACGTTATCCATCGCCTCTTTGATTATCGGTTTAAAAAGAGCCGCAAGAGCTGATTCGGTTTTCCCCTGAAAAAATAATGTGGCTTCATTTTCCCTGCCGTTAAGTATTTTTAGCGCGTCACTGAAGGTTATCGATTTGATGGCGTCGAGGAATATGGGTGTCGCGCTTTTCGCGGCTTTTTCGGCTGCGCGGTTAAGGCTCTCCTCGAATTCATCAAATTTTTTACCAAGCCCGAATTTTTTAGCGATTTTTTCCACATTCCTGACATCATCGGGCAGAGGTATTTTAATCAGGTCATTTTTATAATAACCGTCAAGGGCTGAAACCAGGCCGACGGCATTGTTTGTTCCAACTTCAAGCGCCTCTTTTAATCCCTGGGCGGCCTTTTCAGGACTGATAGAGCTTGACCCGCTTTTAATGAAAGTTTTAAAAGATCTTCAAACTGCGCGTTAATTGAAGAAAAGGTTACAAAAAAAGTCAACAAGAACAGGCAGGCTGTTAGTTTTCTCATCTTTTATCTCCGCATTGTTTTAATATTTAATCTTAATTTACAAATTGCCATTCAAAATTCATAAAATTATTCTTCCTGAACTCACGAAAGTTTGCTCCGGAAGCAACAAATAATCTATCTAAAGTGGTGATATAATAATTTTAATCACCTTGTGTTGTACGGATACGGACGAAATGATTTATTATCGTACACATTTTTTTAATATGAAGAGAAAAATTTTCATAATCGTATAAGGGCACGGTATTTGAAAAGTATATTATAATAAGCCCGGGAAGATATGAGATTCATTTTAATATGCTCAATAATTTTAATGCTGCAGCCTTATAGATCGGATGCCCAGTATAATACAGATCCTTTCGGGAATTGGCTGGAAATTTCACAAGGATACCTGTTGACCGGCAAATGTGACAGTATCGACTATACTGCCAGTCTCATTTTTGCCGATTCATCCTATTCTGACGTGGCGGAAAAGGCTGATAAAATATCCGGGGAAAATTTTGAAAATCTGATTGGCAAAATGTTTGAGAGTCAAATATTTGACGCTCCCGCTTACGCGTTTAATTTGCTCGTATCTTTACAATGGCGCCTGAAGTTCCTCTATAATTCAATGCCCCCTGTAGAACGAATCAACTATATGATACGTCATACTACATTAAACAATGACCTTTCCGAACTAAAAACATACATTCTTATGAGTACACTAAATTACTATTCAGTTAAAAATGATTCAGCATGGTGGCAGTATCCTCTCTTTATGATAGAGCGGGTTAGTCTGGATAGTGATGATTTTAATGATAAGAAAAAAAGGAGAGAGCCCGGAGGAATTACCGTTCATCCTTCGGAGATTATTAAAAGAGTGGATGAATGCGCCCGGTTTAGAAAAGGAGTGGATAAGGAATTTGGGGACTTTCTTGAGGAAAAGATAAAAACAGCGGGAAGTTATAATACCACATTCATGGAAAAAGAAATTATTGTAAGCCTTGATCAGTTTGGCGGCGGTAAACCGGAGAATGATAAGTCGGAGTTATACGAAATATATAACAAGGCGTTTGTCAGTTCATTTCCTGATGAGGCGATCATTCTTTATACCCGGTGCCTGAAAATTGATTCACTTTTTGTTCCTGCCCTTATAAACAGGGGAATAATGTATTATAATCGGCAGAATTTTGAGGAAGCGAAGAAGGACCTGAATAAAGCATTCTCACTTGAAAAAAATCCGGTGGCGGTTGTATACCTGGGTCTGGTATATATGAAAGAACTGCGATATAAAGATGCGGTTCAGTATTTTAATGCCGCTGAAAGGCTGGATGAAAAGATGCCGGAAATTTATGTAAACAGGGGGATTTGCCATCAGAGGATGGGTAATTATTCGGAAGCTGCCGCTGATTATTCAAAAGTGATTAAATCTGATGTTGAAAATGTAACAGCTTTGATAAACAGGGCAATATGTTTTTCAGAGCTGAATCGCGCTTCTGAGGCTGAAAGTGATTATAAAAAGGTTCTTAAGATTGACCATAACAATGCCAAAACGTTATATAACCTGGGGTGTTTGTACTGGAAAACCGGAAATTGGGAGGGTGTGATAAACAACTGGAAAAAATATATCCAATTAACCGGGTCAGATAAAAATTTGGAAAAGAAAATAAATTATGCGATAAATAGATACAGGAAATCGGTAGACAAATGATAACTAACTATATTAAAATAGCATTCAGGAATCTCCTGCGATTCCGATTTTATTCATTTATCAATATCGCGGGACTCGCGCTGGGCATTTCCGTGAGCGTTATTATAGGGCTTTATGTTTTTGAGGACCTTACATTTGACAGTTGTTTCCCTGACAGTGATAAAGTATACAGGCTGCTGACGGTGGAGAAATCAGGAAAAGGGGAAATGGTTTATTCGATCATGCCCGGTCCTCTGGCGGCGGGGCTTCCCGATGCCGTACCGGAGATTATCGCGGGCACAAGGACATTTTCGTTCGGTAATGTGCGTCTCGGTATTCCCGGAAAGGAGGATGACGCGGAAACTATCAGGGGCAGGTCATATGTAACTGATACAGATTTCTGGGAAACCTTCGGAGTAAAAATAATTGAGGGTGGAGAAGAAAACCCGCTCGACGCGCCGGAAGGTTTTTATATTACGAAGGAACTGGGTGAACGGTTATTTGGTGAAGAAAATCCTGTTGGTAAAAGTATCATTGTAAGAGGTTTCGAAAGTCCCTACATTGCCGGAATTGTGGAAACCCTTCCCACTAATAATCATCTCAGTTTTGATCTTCTTATTCCACTGAAACCGGAAAGGAACCCTATATGGTGGGATAACTGGGAAAATCTGATGCTTTCGGGATATATAAAAGTTGATCGCGATGTGGATGTCGCTCAACTGGAAAGCAAGATAACTGACTGGGCGAGGCCGCAGGGATTGCCAGATATCTACACAATAAAACTTCAACCCCTGGATGATGTCCACCTTGGATCAGCCGATCATCAGTACGATTATATGAACCGTGGAAGCAATGACAGGAATGTTGTGTATACTCTTGCCGCCATTGCCATAATGATTCTCCTTGTCGCGTCGATAAATTTTATCAATCTTGCCAGCGCGCGGGCTTCACACAGGGCAAAGGAAACCGGATTAAGAAAAGTGGTTGGCTCGGGCAGAGGAAATATTATTGCCCAGTATCTTGGTGAATCGACCTTTCTGACAATTATTTCATTTGTTTTCGCGATGATAATAGTTGCCGCGGTTTCTCCTTATATAACAGGTTTGCTTGGAAGAAATCTGATGCTCGATCTCCTGTTCAGCTGGCAGGCGATATTATCATTATTTCTCGCGGCGGTTATTCTCGGAGTACTTTCAGGTATTTATCCCGCGTTGATAATTTCAGGTTTCAAGCCGGTGATGGTGCTGAAGGGAGATTTTCACACGAGCAGGACAGGTATTCTGATAAGGCGTTTTCTGGTGATATTCCAGTTTGCTATTACAATCTCTCTCTTTATCGGGGTATTACTGGTCCATATCCAGGTGGAATATCTGCAGGAAGTGGATATGGGGTATAGCAGAGAAAATGTTATGATTACCGGTATGCCGCGTGAAGTTGCCCAGGTTTTTATCGACAGGGCGTCAGGTGTGGCAGGAGTGGAGCATATAGGAAGGACAACATCTCTGCCAGGTACTATTTTTACCCGTATTGAGGTGATACCGCAGGGTTTTGACCGGCAGAATAGTTTTATGTTTCCCTGGATTATTGTGGATGACAAATTTGCCGAAACCATGAAAATAAAAACATCGATAGGTCGGGATTTTTCAAAAGATTTTCCTTCCGATACTGTTGACGCCTGTATTATAAATGAAACTGCGTTCAAACTTACAGGCTGGGATGATCCGATTGGAAAAAGAATAGAAATGATAGATGTAAATGGAAACCCGGTTTTGCTGAATGTGATTGGTGTTTATAAGGACTTCCATTTTTCAAGCCCCCGGCAGGAAATGGAACCAATGTTTTTTACATACCAGGAACAGGCAAATTTGAACCTCCTTATAAAAATCGGCGGTTCCGATACAGAAAGCGTTACCGCGAAACTTGAAAATATATACAGTGAAATTGATCCTGAAAATAATTTTAATTTTATTTTTATGGAGGATTTTTACAACAGACAATTTAATAATGAGAGGGATTTTGCCGCAAATATCGGTTACTTTTCACTCTTTGCCATTATCATCGCTCTGCTTGGACTTGTTGGGCTTGTTTCATTTGGTGTTGAGCAGCGAAGAAAAGAAATAGCGATAAGGAAAGTTATAGGTTGCAGCGAAGGGAAAATCATAATGCTTCTTTCATATGACTTTCTGAAATGGGTTGTTGTAGCTAATCTGCTTGCCTGGCCTTTTTCTTATTTCGCGATGGGCATCTGGTCATCCGAGTTTGTTTACCAGGCGCCTTTGAAGCTCTGGCCTTATCTTGTTTCAGGTATTTCGGCCCTGGTCATCGCATTCCTGACAATTTCTGTACAGTCAATTAGAGCTGCCCGGGCAAATCCGGTTAAATCAATAAGATATGAATAGCTTAAACAGGTGAAAAATGTTACTCGTTCATTTAAAAATTACTTTAAGAAATTTATTCAGGAATAAAGGATTTACTTTCATAAACATCAGCGGACTCGCGGCGGGATTTGCCGCCGCGATCCTGATTATATTATGGATTAATGATGAGCTGAATTTTAATACTCATCATCAAAACTATGATAATATATACAGAGTAACAGTTACAAGTCCGGAATGGCCCGGTTATACCGGTGTGGTTCCCCCTTTCGCGCTCGCTCCCATTCTTCATGACAAGTATCCCGAAATAAAAGAGTTTACAAGGATCCAGAGAAGAAGCGCTTATGAAACTTGCGTATTTAGTTGTGAAGATAAAAGATACCGCGAAGAGGGAGTCTATCTTGTGGATAAAGGATTCTTCAGAATTTTTACTTTTGATTTTATCCACGGCAATCCTGAAACATGCATTGATGATTTGAATTCGATTGTGATGACCGAAAGCGCCGCGAAAAAATATTTCGGCGACCAGTATCCCGTTGGGAAAGTATTACATTTTAACGGCGAATATGAAATGAAAGTCAGCGGTGTTATTAAAGATATCCCTGCTAATTCGGAGGTCCGGTTTGATATTGCCGGCCCGATTGAACTTCTCGGCACGGAGAAACTAAACAGTTGGTCGTGGGAAAGTTATTCATATATTCTTGCCGCGCCGGGGACAGAAATAGTCGGGTTAAATAAAAAGGTAAAAGAGGTAATAAATGAAAATCAGCCGGAAAACGGGCCGGATATGAAAGTAAATCTTTTTCCATTCGCCGATCAGCATCTTCATATCGGGACGGGAGATATTACATACGTTTACATTTTCGGAATTGTCGCCTTTTTCATTTTACTGGTCGCCTGTATTAATTATATGAATCTTTCCACCGCTAAATATGCCAAAAGATCAAGGGAGGTAGGGGTAAGGAAAGTATTCGGAGCCAATCGGAAAGAACTAATATTTCAGTTTCTTCGGGAGTCATTAACCCTTTCATTTATTTCATTTTTCTTTGCTGTGGCTATTGTTGAGTTTGTTCTGCCCTGGTTTAATGAATGGACCGGTAAGTCTCTCTCATTTCTGGGGAGCGGCAATATATCCATATTGTTGTTTATTCTTCTTGTAACAATACTGACCGGTTTGACTGCCGGAATCTACCCTGCCTTTTTTCTCTCCTCTTTCAGACCGGCGCATGTGCTGAAAGAGAAATTATTTTCCGGTAAATCGGGAGCAGGATTCAGACGGACACTCGTTGTCGGGCAGTTTGCCGTTTCAATCATTCTGATAATAAGCACGATAACCGTTCTGCGACAATTTAATTTTATGATGAATAAGGATTTGGGGCTTGATAAGGAGAATGTAATTTATGTCCCGATGAATGATCATCTGAGAGATTCATTTGAATCATTCAGATATGAGCTGACAAAAGATTCGCACATTGAATCGGTAATGGGAGCATCCAGTTTTCCGACTATGATAGGAAACACCAATGCTATTGAATGGGAAGGAAAAGAAGATAATGAAACTGTTCTGACCAAATTTGTGGTTGGTGATGCTGAATATTTAAGGACTTTGAAAATAAATATAGTTGAAGGGAGAGATTTCAGCAGGGAACGTAAAAATGATGAAATGAATTTTGTGATAAACAGAAAAGCGGCTGATATGATGAAACTGGAAAATCCTCTCGGCGCTCAACTTGACTTTATGCATCTTAATGGTCAGGTAATAGGAATTATGGATGGTTTTCATAACAGACCGCTCGAATCGGAAATTAATCCCCTGGTATTAATAATTCACCCTCACCACAGGGAATATTTTTGGAAATATTGTTTTATCAGAGTGGCTCCCGGTGATATAAATGAATCGGTTGAAGTGGTTAAAAACAGTTTTAATAAATTTGCTCCGGAATACCCTTTTGAGTGGAAATATATGGATGATACGGTCCAGTCATCATATTCTTATCTGAATCAGTTCGCGGATATTATTACCTATTTTTCATTTCTCTCTATATTTATCTCATGCCTTGGCCTGTTCGGACTTGCCTCATTCATAGCAGAACAGAGAACAAGGGAGATAGGTATCAGGAAGACCCTGGGAAGCCCTGTCGCAGGGATAATAATTCTGCTATCAAAAGAATTTACCAGGTGGGTTATGATAGCGAATATTGTCGCGTGGCCGGTCGCCTGGTATCTGATGGACCTCTTTCTGAATGATTTTGCTTATAAAACGGAGATCAGTCTGCTCTACTTTTTTATCAGCGGATTTATCGCGCTTTTTATCGCCATCATTACAGTAAGCAGTCAGTCACTTAAAGCGGCATTGATAAACCCATCGGACGCGCTGAGATATGAGTAAATTTGTAAAGAGTTTTATAGAATCCAGAGATGCCTGTTTATGGACAGGAAGGGAGTATACCAGGTTTCAGAAGCCGGAATTACTTAGTTTGAGGGCTTTCAGAACAGAATTTTTATAATTTCTTCCAATAGTGAATTGTCTGTTGCCGGTTTCAATCATACTATGTGAAACAGTTTTTATGGCTGACCGGGCTATGATAGTCGAACGGTGTATACGGAGGAATTTTTCTTCCGGAAGAATTTTCTCGAAATGATTCATGGTAGATTTTGTAATGATTTTACATTCTTTGCAAACTACCTTCACATAATCTTTCAGTGATTCAAGATAGACTATATCATTCAGATAAACTTTGACAGCTTTTTTATTTTCTTTGATATAAATATATTCCTGTTCCGGCCCAGGTAATTGTTCAGTGATTTTTGTCTGAACAGGAGGACTGTAAATTTTGTAGTATTTATTTATTGCCCTGAGAAATCTTTCAAATGAAACCGGTTTTAGAAGATAATCGAGCGCCTCGAGTTCGAATCCCTCAAGGGCATATTCTCTGTATGCTGTTGTAAGAATAATAGCCGGAGGATTCGCGAGGGTTCGGATAAAGTCGATTCCTGAAAGTTCCGGCATCTCTATATCGAGGAAGATTAAATCAGGTGTATCTGATCTTATCTTTTCAAACGCAATTATGGGATTGGTGAATTTGCCCGATAATTCAAGATCGTTCATCTTGTTTATATAGGACTCGATAACCTCGATGGCAAGGGGTTCATCATCTATAATCGCGCATTTTATTTTCATCACTTGATATCCCCAAGTTCAATTAAAAGTGTGGTTTTGTAAGACCCGTTTTTATTTCCGGTTTTAAGCTGATGATTTTCAGGGTAAATCAGCTCCAGCCTTTTTTTTATATTATCGAGGCCTATTCCATGTCCCCTGCGTTCTGATTTTTTTACCGGTTTTTCGGGCACACTGTTTTCGATCTCAAATAAAATTGAGTTCCGTTCAGCCTTAAGGTTAATATAAATAAAAGCGCTGGAAGAGGATGAGGAAACCCCATGCTTAAAACTGTTTTCAACAAATGGAAAAAGAAGAAGAGGCGCTATCTGGTATTTTTCCGGTTCACCAGAAATATTGAATTGAATATCCGCTCTTTTATCATAACGAAGCAGCTCAAGAGAAATATAGTTTTTAATGAGATTAACCTCTTTTTTCAGCGCTATATAATCTGTGTTGCATTCGTAAAGCATGTAGTCCAAAAGTTCTGAAAGTTTCATTACAACTTCGGGAGCCTTTTCCGACTGTTTAAGGGTAAGAGCGTAAAGATTATTTAGAGTGTTAAAGAGGAAATGAGGATGCACCTGCGATTTAAGGAAATTAAGCTCTGCTTCAAATTTTTCTTTTGTCAGAAGCTGGTTTGTTTTCTGGGTATTATACCAGTGCTTTAGAATTTTAACAGTCGACGCAAAAAAAACGACAACAAAAATTCCGATGAGCCTGAGAAAAACATCAAGCGAAGTTGAATTAAATTCACCTCCGTTTATTACGGCTTCCTGTAAAAAGGGGGCGGGACGGACAATAAGAAAGAGGGAGAGAATAATTTCAAAGTAGGCGGCCGCGAGTACCACATAATATCCGGCAATAAAGGTATCGAGATATTTTTTTTTAAGCAGGTACCTGGGAATGATGAAATAGAGGGTGAAATAAGTGGATGCTATATAAATGGGTAAGGTATAGACCAGGTGTATAAAAGTAACGACATAATTACCGCTCATCCTTCCATAGACGAAAGTATAAAAGACTATGATTGCCAGCCAGAATAATATATGCGACAATATTCTGGCAGGTTTTCTGAACAATGTCGAGAGCTTCTGTTTCAAGTATTGAAAATTCTCATTTTTATTCAAAAAAAGATAAAAAATGCAATAAAAGCAATTATTATCGACAGAAAACAAAAAAGTGTAGCCTAAATACGTTTTTCTTATGATAAATGCAATATATCATTAGATGCGCGCTTTCCCTCCCGAATTGGTAAACACCTGTCTAATAAAAATATTTCCTGAAACAAAAATCATTTTATTTGAGGCGTCAACAAATTAAAGGTGATAACATGCTGCATAAAATTATAGCCGTACTTATTATGATTCTTTTTTTTTCGTGGGGCGGATGTTCGTCCCAAAATAAAACCGGGGGAAAGATTGAAGGTTTCTGGGGAAATATAATCGATGATGATTTCGGAGTGCAGAAATTTGTCTACTCTATCAGCAGGGATGAAGATAATAATCTGGCCGGAGTCGTACATTCATGGCATAATGATGTAAAATATCCCCCAATGGTTTTAGGTGAGATAACAATTGATGGAGATGAAGTTTCAATCGTGTCGAATATTGAAATGGATATAATACTAAAAGGAGAAGTGGATTTCGGGGCAGGGCTCTTTAAAGGAGAGCTTGAATATGCTGATGGAAGTTCAATGCCAATGGAACTTGAGAGATATGCTCCTGATTATATATCAAAATATTTTCCCGGATTATCCGAAGAAACTAAAAATCTCTATAAGAAACCGGGTGTTATTGACGATGGGATAATCGCCGGGGATATCCGGGAATACGGGTATTCTCTTAAGGATATTGAAGAATTAATCGGTTTTGTAAAAAATGGAGATTTGGGAGATATTCACAGCTTTCTGGTGATGAAAGAAGGGAAGTTAATTGTTGAAAAATATTTTCAGGGTTTCTGGTATGATGACCTTCACCCGATGCATTCAGTGACCAAAAGTGTGACATCTCTTTTAACCGGAATATGTTTCGACAGAGGATATCTGAATTCCACGGAGCAAAAGGTCGTTTCATTTTTCCCCGAGAATAAAGGAACATTCGGGAGAGGATGGAAGGATATTAATCTGTTTCATCTTCTTACTATGACTGCGGGAGTAGACTGGCGTGATGGCCTGGATCAGACAATTCATGAATCGGGGAAAATAATTATTGATGAAACACTAAGCCGGAATATTATTCACAACCCGGGTGAAAAATTCGAATATAAAAACCCAAATGTTGATCTCTTTGCCGGCATCATCAAAAAAGCCTCCGGTGAACATGCCGATCAAATAGCTGAAAAATATCTTTTTAAACCACTCGGAATTAACAAATACAGGTGGGATTATGGCAGACAGAATGGTTATCCCCTTATGGATGGTTCCCTCGCTATCACACCGCGTGATATGATTAAAATGGGTTTGCTGGTTCTCAATAAAGGGGAGTATAAAGGCAGCAAAGTTATCAGCGGGGACTGGATAAAGGAAATGGTCAAAGACCGGATGGATGTGGATGAATATTTCCGATATGGGTTTTTATGGTGGAAAAACAAGAGGAATAAGGAGCGGGATTATGAGGCTGTTTTTGCCAACGGCCTCGGTAGCCAGCTTATAATTATACTCCCTGAAAGTCAGGTTGTCATTGTCACCACCGGGGCAAACTACGATATAAGAAAACATGTGGAATGTCTTGAACAGATAAATCAAAAAATTATACCATTATTTAACTAACACAGGAGGTTAATATGCCTGCAATATTGACAGAAGGGGGACCTTTCGGAATCCTTCAGTTACTCGTGACCATTTTACTCGCGGTAATAGTTGTAAGAAATTTTATTCTTTTTTTCTCAAGGAATGAGGTTGATAATGATGCTCTCTACAGAGCTTTACAGAATATGCTGATGATGGGTTTTCTATGCCTTATTACCGGACTTCTTGGAACTTTTATGGGAGTATATAACGCGTCAGGAGCTATAAGTAAAGCATCCGCGATTAATTCAGCAATTGTATGGGGAGGAATTCATGTGGCTCTCAGTACAACTGTATGGGGAATTATGGTGTTATTCCTTGATTTCATTTTCTGGTTTATTCTTCGGCTTAAAATAAAATAATTATGGGGGAAAGTATCGTCATTGATACTTTCCCTCTGTTCTCTCTTGATATATAGGGATAAATTTTTTATATATAATTGTCCCCGGAATTATTCTGATTTTTTGACTTTCGATTCAAAATATATCAGGAGTCTCCATGTCAAGCGAAAATGAAAAAGGGAAAAGTAATACCTCAGGCGTTGAATCGACAGGGCTTTTTTCGGTTCTTCGGGAGATTATCGCAATTAAAGAGCCCGATTTAATTATTAAATCTTACCTCGACTTTCTTAACAGAGTTGAAAAACCTGAGATTGCCTTTTATTACAATATATTCCGGGAGGAAAAGGCTGAATTCATATTCTATCCGCGGATGAATGGTGAAATGAATATACAGTCTCCTCTCTTTTATAAAACGACTGCCGGGGTTTATCCGCTATCTGATTTTCCTGAATTTGTTCAATCGGGCCTGCGAATAAAAGATGAATATAAAAGTGAAGAATTGTTCATCCTGAATTTTCCGCTGAAAGGGGAAAGCCTTGAAGGTTGTGGATTTTTATTTATTTCTGATAAAAAATCCCTGGCGAGGGTAAGTGATTTAATGGAGAATGCCGCCCCCTTTCTGACAGAAAAAATTGCCTCTGCCTACCTGAACAAATTATTGTCTTCAACAGGAAAAGGAAGCGGTGATTTTTCATTAAAGCTTAATTTTCTGGATATCATTCCCGACATATCGGGGATATGTGACCACAATAAACGTATTATTAAACTGAACAGAGCAGGGCTGAGGTTTTATAATCTGAGGCAGGACCAGGTTGCCGGACTGGACAAAAGTAAATTAAACCTGAAAAAAGGCTTTCCTTCAGATAACGCGTTTGAAGAGGTATATAAATCACTTAAACCGGAAAGAGGTGAATATTATATTGAAACGGAAAATATATGGATTGAGCTGAGCGCCTACCCGGTATTTGATAAAGCGCGGCGATTGAATTATGTGATTGAGAATATCAGGGATATTTCCGAAAGAAAATTATGTGAAGCGCAGCTTCTTAACGCGAAAAAGGAGGCTGAAACTGCCAACAAAACAAAATCACGTTACCTTTCGCAAATGTCGCATGAAGTCAGGACCTCAATTAATTCGATTCTAAGTTTCAAAAGTCTTTTAAAAGAGGAGGCGGGGGTTATGCTTCCCGGGTATCTGCGAAATAGTATCCCGATAATTGAAAAGGCGGCAAAAAGAATTATCCGGACAATGGACCTTATCTTGTATCTTTCCGAACTTCAGACAGGCAGCTATGAGCCGATAATGGCCCGTTTTGATCTTTTTGAAAATGTGATCGATCACCTCTATATAACGTTTCTTCACGCGGCGAAGGAAAAAGGGCTCAGAATGTATCTCACGAAAGATTCGGATGAATATCCTGTTTATGGTGATCAATATACCATAAATCAAATTTTCAGTAATTTGCTGGATAACGCGGTTAAATATACACGAACAGGGAAAATTACTGTAGAACTTTTCCACAGGAAGGATAAGATAATAGTGGAAATCAGTGATACCGGAGTCGGGATTTCAGGGGAATATCTGCCGAAACTCTTTGAGGAATTTTCAACCGAACATCATGGTTATACAAGGGAATTTGAAGGAAACGGAATCGGGCTCGCGCTGGTTAAACAAAGTTGCGCGCTGAATAAAGTTGTGATTGAAGTGAAAAGTGTAAAAGGAGAAGGATCGGTTTTCAGGGTTAAATTTAATTCTGCCTGATCGTACAGCTGATTCCTGAATAATTATTATCACGCGTAATTGGCAGAATACAAAAAAGGCACTATGTGAAATATTGTGTGTGATTGATTTTGAGCCTGCCAACAAATGAAGGTAGTGTGCAAATTTTGTGTGAATAGTTTTTCGGGTGGGAATGTGATTACGTTAAAAAAAGCTATTGTTTTGTTTTATATTTATGTTCATAAATGAATTGGAAGAAAGTGGCAATAAAAAAATGTTTAGTGAGCAAACAAAACCTTTTTAAAAGTATAACCGGATAATCCTGACGTATTGCTATCGCCCTTACAGGGCTCAAATCCACTTTTATATTTATTACACCGGGCAAACGCCCCGGTAAAGAAAAATGAACTACAATATTAAAGCCCTGAAAGGAGGAAAACCGCTATGTGTAAAGAGCAGGAAAGTTGAAAACGCCCGCCTCAGTCGGGTGATAGGGACTTTAAGACCCTCCCACTTTTTTCAAGACCGTGAGCGCTGTGGCGGTGAAGAGACCAGGAGGCTGGTTTTCGGTAATCAAACATGACAATTTCCGAATTTAAGATTCATAACTTTATGCGCTATTTTCCATATACCTGTTCATTATTTTTTTAGGCGATAATTTATTGCTTTACCCACTACATATCGCATAGAACCATAAAAAAGATCTTGATGTCAGTAAAAACATGGAACTGAAGATTTTAACACTTCACTCTTTGCTAACCATACTCTCAACCTCTGGCTGTTTTGAAAAATCTTGTCGCTCACTATTTCGGGCAATGCCTGTTTACTGATTAACTTTATATTAAAAGTGATTATAAGGCTGACTTGATAAGAAATAATCGAAAATGATTTTTTATTTTTGGAATGAATCTAATTAAATTTTAAGTTTTTGATTGATGAAAACAATAATACCGGAGAAAGTGATGGATTATAATCTTATCCAGAAAAAAGAATTTGATAAAGTAAGAGCCTTTGAAGGTGAGTGGGCGAAAAAAATGGAGCTCTTTGCCGAAATGTGCCGCTATAACACTCTTGTGGCGGTAAAAAAGGCGGGATCGGGGCACCTCGGTTCAAGTCTTAGCGCGACCGATATAGTTACCTATCTTTATCTTAATGAAATGAATCTGTTTGAAAAAGGATTTGACTCTCCTGACAGAGATATATATTTTTCTTCAAAAGGGCATGATGTTCCGGGGCTGTACTCACTCTTTTACGCTCTCGGAATTATTCCTGCCGAAAAACTACTGATGCTGAGAAGGCTCAACGGACTGGACGGACATCCCGAAGTAAGACAGCATGGTATTGAAGCATCCACCGGATCACTGGGGATGGGTATTTCAAAAGCTAAAGGAATGGCCTGGGCCAAAGCTTATAAAGGATATGAGGGGCATGTATATGTGCTTACCGGAGATGGTGAATTTCAGGAAGGTCAGATATTTGAATCAATTCAGGCCGCCGCGCATCAGAATGTTACCGGAATGACCGCCATTATGGACCATAATAAATACCAGACCGATATGCTGGTTGAGGATGTAAACTCCATTGAAGATGTTGTCAGAAAAGTTGAATCATTCGGCTGGCACGTTGAAAGAATAAATGGTCACGATTATAATGTGCTGAAAGCCACTTTTGATAAACTGAAAAATATAACTGATAAGCCCAAAATGATCATTGCCGATACCATTAAAGGAAAAGGAGTATCGTTCATGGAAAAACCTGATATGGAAGAAGCATCGGGCAAGACATATTACAAATGGCACTCAGGCGCTCCGAATGATGAAAGTTATATGAAGGGCATTGAAGAAGTCAGCGCGACGATAAACAAACTTGCCGGCGAACTTGGCATCGGATCTATTGAGATTCCGGAGAATAAAGCGGAAGGTAAAGAGTCATTCAAGTCTGCAAAAGAATTTGTTACCGAGGCTTACGGAGATGCACTTTGTGAGCTGGGTAAAACAAATGAAAACCTTGTGGTTATCGACGGTGATCTATCAGCTGATTGTAAGCTGAGAAAATTTGAAAAGATGTATCCCGACAGGTTTGTTGAGAATGGAATCGCTGAGCAGGATATGGCTTCGATGGCCGGAGGAATGGCGCGAATGGGCCTTATTCCGGTAGTCAGCACCTTCGCCAGTTTTCTTGCCGCGAGAGCCAATGAACAGATTTACAATAACGCGGGAGAAAAAACAAAAGTTATTTATACCTGCCATTTTTCAGGTATTATTCCAGCCGGTCCGGGAAAATCTCATCAGAGTGTAAGGGATATATCGCTTATGGGAGCTTTACCGAATATGACAATTCTCCAGCCATGTAACGCGGTCGAAACCAGGAAAGTAGTTGAGTATTGTGTTAATGAAACTGAGGACAACTGCTGTATTCGTCTGGTCATAGGACCTTCGCCGGAAACAATCGAGTTGCCGGAAAATTATCAATTTAAAGTTGGCCGGGGCTCAACTCTTATTGAAGGCGATGATGCTGTTATATTCGGATATGGTCCGGTTATGCTTCATGAAGCGCTTGTCGCCAGTCGTTCACTAAAAAAATCAGGATTTGGTCTGAAAGTGGTGAATATGCCCTGGTTGAACAAAGTTGATAATGAATGGCTTGCCGAAACAGTGGATGGTCAGAAGAAAATTTATGTGCTGGAAGATCACTCGGCTGTCGGAGGCCTGGCTGACAGACTTCTGAACGCCTTGAACGAAATGGATTTACTGGGCGGCGTCGAATTTGTAAATCTTGGTCTGACCGATTATCCTGAGTGTGGAACACCTTTGGAAGTTTTGGCCTATCATAAGCTGGATGGAAAATCTCTTGCCGAGATGATTTCCGGCAGAAGTGATCTTAAACAGGAAAGTCTCGAAGGCAAATATACCGCGGACGCTCCTCAATAGAAGAAAAACTTGCAATAATTGTAGCCTGCAGGGAGGATTTTCCCGCAGGCTTTTTTTCTTTTTATTGAAGGTGAAATAGTTTTTCATTTCATTACAACAGCTTTAAGGATTTGAGCAATTAAGTATGAGGAGAGCATGGTCAGATCATTAATGATATTTATCGTATTTACGATTGTATCTCAGCTTTTTGGGCAGGATATTATTATTAAAGGTAAACAGGAGATATTTCAGCCGGGCAAAATAAGCACGGAAATGTCGGAGGTTAAAATTACTTTTTCTCCTGATGGTTCCCGGGCTCTGTGGGGAACAATAGGATGGGAGAATGGAAAGGGAGGATGGGATATATGGTTTTCTGAAAAAAAGGATAATGAATGGACCTCTCCCCGGAATGTTTTTTTCAACAGCGATTCGAATGATTTTGATCCCGCGTTTTCTCCCGATGGGAAATTTATCTGGTTTTTCTCTAACCGGACCGGTGGTTTTGGAGGGGATGATATTTATTATATTTCAGCGGATTCAATTTTTAACGGTGGAATAATTTATAATGCCGGACCTGAAATAAACAGCGGCGGGGATGAATGGGGACCTTCCTTCAGTCCCGATGGAAAATATTTTATCTACTGCACAGATGGAAAGGGAGGCGCGGGAAAACATGATATATTTATTGCCGAAGTAAAAAACAGCAAACCCCGAATGCCGGAATTCCTCGCCGGAATAAATTTTTCGGATGATGATTTCGATCCTGTTTTTCTTCATGATAACAAGACAATTATTTTCACTCGTAAAACTCCGGACAAAGATGAGACGCTGTTATATATTACAAAAATGGAGAATAAAAAATGTTCTCCCCCTCTGTTGCTCGGCAGGGAAATCAATACACCTGATAGCTGGAATTTTGGATCGGCAATAAATCAGGCTGAACCGGGAGTTTTCTACTTTACATCCTATATCCCGGGGAATAATGTTGGAAGAGTGGATATTTACAGGATAGGTTATGAATTGGCAATTAATAATCAACAATGAACGATTAAAAGGCTAAGACTACCACAGATTTTTCTGATTTCGAGGATGTAGGTTGGAAAAAAGCCACAAAAGCACAAAATTCCATAATTGAAATTACGAATTACGAATTACGAATTACGAATTACGAATGAAAGGAGTGTATTGAAAGCATATTCATGATTTTTTAGCCTTAGTGGCAGTTGTGACCAACCGGCAATATCAAACCTTATTGCCTTATAAAAAACAGAGGATGGGTAGGAGCAAGAGTACGAGTATGATGAACAGGTTGGTGACGTCGGTGATGTTGTTCATTATACCGGGGGTGTGGATTACTCAGTTGGAAATCAAATTCTACACAAAATGGTAAAATTTTAGTCGTATTTTGTAATGTATAACTTGCGGCTGCAAGTTTATGATTATAATTGCGTTAAAACATCTGTCATTTCGGGGGGTGAACTAAATCGACTTCTCTCCGGATTAATTCAAATCCAAGGCCGATCAAACCCCTCTATGCCCGAGGCAGGCTCAGCCCATCCTCTCCTTAATATTGGAAGCGGCCCTGGGGTGGACAATGGCATATATTTTAAGGAGTTTGAAGAATTGATATTATCTGCTAAAATTCCGAAATAAAAACCCGGAGGTGAAAATGACCCCTCCGGGATACAATAAGCCAATAAATTAAGTTATAACGAGGTTGAGAAGTTTGACTATGAACCGAACCGGGAATCCCGTTCCGTGAAACACTTTTCTTAAAGCATCAATTGTGTCAACAGGTAATCGGGTTAAAATTTGAAAAAAAACAGGCTCTTATCTGGAAAAGGGGAGAAAAAGGGGCCCGGGCTTTTATCAAAATGATATATCGGTTTTCAGACAATATAATCAAAATGATAAAGAGGTTGTAAAATTGATGAAAATCTTTAGATTTACCATTATTGTTTTAATTATTGGGGAGAATAAATGGTATTTGAAGTAAAAGGTAAAAATGTTTTTATTACAGCGGCAAGCAAAGGAATCGGATTTGCCACAGCGAAAGCCTTTCTTGAAGGGGGAGCAAATGTGGCGATCAGTTCTTCTGATGAAAATAATATATCAGATGCCGTATCCGGACTGGAAAAAATTACAGGAAAAAAACCTTATGGATTGAAATGTGACCTGAATAAAAAAGAGGATATAGAGTCTGCTTTCAGGGACGCTGAATCAAAATATGGTTATATTGATATTCTGATAAATAACTGCGGCGGTCCGGCTCCCGGATATTTTAATGATTTCGAAGAGGGGGACTGGGATCATGCTTATCAGCAGGTGCTAATGAGCGCGCTTCAGCTGATCAGACTTGCTCTTCCCGGTATGAAAAATAATAAATGGGGAAGAATAATTAATATTACATCCTTATCGGTAAAACAGCCTGTTGAGAATCTGCTTTTATCCAATGTTTTCAGAAGCGGACTGGTATCGGCTGCTAAAACGATCAGTATGAGTGAATCGAAAAATAACATTACTTTTAATAATATTTCCCCCGGGTTTATTCATACCGAAAGGCTTGATAACCTGGCCCTGAATAATGGTGGAAAATCGGGTAAAAGCGCTGAAGATATCCTTTCTGAAATGGCCAATGCCGTGCCTGTGAAAAAACTGGGGAAAGCGGATGATATCGCCGCGCTCGCGCTATTTCTGGCTTCGGAAAACGCCGGATATATTAATGGCCAGACCATCGCTGTAGACGGGGGCCTGATAAAATCAACTTATTGATGAGATAAAAATATGCTTAAAGAAATTGAGATAGAAGTTCCTCCGAAATTTATAAATGATAACGGCTTTATTAAGAAGGAAGCCGCGTTCAGGCTGAAAAGAGGAAAGAATGATATAGACTCCTTCATAATTTTGAGAAAGTCAATTGATTCAAGAAAAAGAAAACCGGTTTATCGTCTCAGATTATTAATTGCCGGCTCAATTGATGAACTTCCCGAAAGAAGGAAATTTATTTTCCGGGATTGTTCCAAAGCTGAAAGTGTGCTTATTGCCGGAGCGGGACCCGCGGGACTATTTGCCGCTTTAAGGCTGATTGAACTTGGTATTAAACCTGTTATATTTGAAAGGGGGAAAGATGTTAAAAACAGGCGGAGAGACCTGAGGAATATCCAGCAGGAACATATTGTAAATCCTGAGTCGAACTATTGTTTCGGGGAGGGGGGCGCCGGAGCCTATAGCGATGGGAAATTATACACCCGCTCCTTAAAAAGGGGAGATGTGGGAAGAATACTGGACATGCTCCATCAGCACGGAGCGGCAGATGAGATATTATTCGACGCTCACCCGCACATAGGTTCAAATAAACTTCCTAAAATTATTGAGGCTTTCAGGGAAACTATAATAAAATATGGCGGGGAAATTCATTTTGAAAACAAAGTGACTGATCTGATTATCGACGATGGAAAACTTAATGGGGTAATCGTAAATGATAAAGAAGAGTTTTATGGAAAAGCGCTGATCCTTGCCACAGGGCATTCAGCCAGGGATATTTATTATCTTCTGGGTGAAAAAAATATAAAAATGGAGAGGAAACCATTCGCGGTGGGAGTCAGGATAGAACATCCGCAGCAATTGATTGACTCCATTCAGTATCATTCCCCTGTAAGGGATATCAATCTTCCGGCAGCGAGTTATAACCTGGCCTGCCAGTCGGATGGACGGGGAGTATTTTCCTTCTGCATGTGTCCCGGCGGTATAATTATACCAGCCTCAACCGGTAAAGAAGAACTGGTTCTTAACGGGATGTCAGTAAGCCGGAGAGATTCTCCATTCGCCAATTCAGGGATAGTGGTTGAGGTTAAAGAGGAGGATTTGAAAAAATACCGGAAGAAAGGTGTATTCGCGGGTGTGGAATTTCAAAAAGATATTGAGAGAAAAGCTTTTAGCGCCGCAAACGGAAGCCAGAAAGCCCCCGCGCAGAGAATGACCGACTTTACAGAACGAAAAGTATCTGATTCACTGCCGGCAAGTTCTTATATACCGGGAGTTTTCAGTTACGATCTGCGTGATATTTTTCCTTATACGGTTCACTCAAGGCTTTCGGGTGGACTCAGGCAGTTTTCACGGAAAATGAAGGGGTATTACACTGCCGAAGCTCAGCTTCTTGCTCCTGAAACAAGGACGAGCTCCCCAATAAGAATTACCAGGGATGGGGAAACAATGATGCATCCCGGACTGGAAGGCCTGTTCCCCGCGGGTGAAGGAGCCGGTTACGCGGGCGGAATAGTATCTGCCGCGATTGATGGGGAAAGATGCGCCGAAAAATCTGTTCAGTTTATTAATAATAAATGATCGCGATGTTGAAAAGTGTAATTGAAGACCTGAAAAAACTGAAATTATCGATTAAGGAAAGCGATAAGGAGACGATTGTAATTTTTATCGCTGTCGCTCTGCTGCAAACTATATCGTGGTACTATACTTCCAGGACATTTTTCCGTACATGGTTTTATTACCAGTATTTTGAAGAATATGAATATGTAAAACTTGTTGAATATCTTTACTGGTTCGCCGGAGATTTTCTGGTCTATTTTATTGTGCCTTTGCTGCTCATATATTTTTTTCATAAAAAAAGGGGCAGCGACTTCGGTTTATGTCTTGGAGACTACCGGACAGGACTGAAATACACCTTTATTTTTCTCCTCTTTATGCTGCCAATAATAATAATTGTTTCAGCTTCTCCGGCCTTTCAGGAAAACTATCCCCATCTGCAGCAGGCAAAAACAGACTGGCTTGTTTTTTTCATATTTGAAGCCGGTATGCTTTTTTACATGGCGGCATGGGAATTTATATGGCGCGGATATTTCCTCTTTGGATTAAAAAAACAATTTGGCAATTACGCGGTACTGATACAGATGATTCCTTTTGTCATTCTTCATAATGGTAAACCCGATATTGAAACCTTCAGCTCAATTCTCGGCGGAATCGCTCTTGGTATTCTTGCGCTGCGCACAGGTTCTTTCATTTACGGAGTATTCGTTCATTATGGCATTATGTTTTCCCTCGATCTTATATCGGTAATAAGGAACCGCCTGAGCAGTGAAGATACATACAGCGGACTCTCTAAAATATTCGATTCATTACTGTAAAAATAGGGGGTATTTCATTAGATTTACATTTGAAATTCACTTTATTTAAGACTTTTTTGAATTGGAGATAAAATGAGATTTTGTTTAAACGTTGATCATGTGGCTTTTTTAAGAAATGCCCGTGGAGAGAAAAATCCTGATCCTGTTACGTTCGCCCTCTTAGCCGAAGAATATGGTGTTGATGGCATTGTTGTTCATTTACGTGAGGACAGGAGACATATAAAAGAGAGGGACCTCTTATTACTTCGTCAGCTTGTTACGACCAAACTTGATCTTGAAATGGCCGCCGATGAAGAGATTGTTAAAATAGCCTGTGAAGTTAAACCGGAACTGGCGACTATAGTCCCTGAGAAAAGAGAGGAGCTTACGACCGAGGGAGGACTGGATGTCATTAAACATAAGGATCATCTGAAAAAAGTTACCGAAAAACTTCAAAACAGTGGAATTGCCGTTTCATTTTTTATTGAACCTGACCTGGACCAGATAGCTGCCTCGGTGGAGGCAGGAGCCGATTTTATCGAGTTTCATACCGGAGTTTACGCAAATGCCGAATCGATGGATGACAGGTATGAAGAACTTGAAAGGATCCGAATGGCTGCCCGTTTTGCCCGTGAAAAAGGTTTGGGAGTAAATGCCGGGCATGGTCTCAATTATCATAACCTTGCTGATATTGCGGAAATTGAAGAAATTGAGGAGGTAAGTATTGGTCAGTCTGTTGTCGCACATTCTCTCTTTGTTGGTCTCGAAAAAGCGGTTAAGGAAATTCTTGCCATTGTGAAATAATCCGGCTTTTTATTTTAACAATAATTAGTATATTTTGTCAGAGTCTTCTAACAAACCGGAATAATATTAAAATGAATAAAATATTTATATTTTTTATAATTTTTTCAACTGTTCTTTTGGGACAGTATACAAATATTAAGGTCAATGCCGACTGGACCTCGAGTCCGGAGGAAGTTTCCATTGCCATAAATCCCGTCAATCCTCTTGAACTGGCGGGAGGCTCTAACCTGGATTATTTTTACTCTTCCACTGATGGCGGTTTAACCTGGACAACAACCGAAATGAGTTCGACACTCGGTGTATGGGGTGATCCGGTTCTGATTTATGATGAAGCCGGAGACCTGTATTTCGCGCATCTGTCGAATCCTGTTGTCGGTTACTGGATTGACAGGATAGTTGTCCAGAAGTCGACAGATAACGGCAATAGCTGGAATGATGGCGCCGGAATAGGATTTAATGAACCAAAGAACCAGGACAAGGAATGGCTCGCGTGTGATCATTCATGGTCGCCTTACAGGGGGAATATTTATATGGCCTGGACTGAATTTGATGATTACGGTAGCAACAGCGCATCCGACAGCTCAAGAATACTATTTTCACGAACAACCGATCACAGCGGTTCATGGTCAGACCCGGTTAGAATAAGTGACACTGGCGGGAACTGTATAGACGAGGATGAAACCGTGGAAGGCGCTGTGCCCGCTATCGGGCCGGATGGTGAAGTTTATATGGCATGGTCGGGCCCTCTCGGAATAATGTTTGACAAGTCAACCGATGGTGGTGAAACATTTGGAGAGGATATATTTGTGACCGATCAGCCGGGTGGCTGGGCATTTGATATCCCAGGTATATACCGTTGCAACGGAATGCCGATTACCGCCTGCGATATCAGTGAATCAATCTTCCGTGGAAATGTTTATGTTATGTGGTCGGACCAGAGAAACGGAACGGATGATACTGATGTGTTTTTTATTAAATCCACCGACAAAGGTGAAACCTGGGGTGATATTATTACCGTCAATGATGACGCTTCGGGCAGGCACCAGTTTTTTCCCTGGATGACGGTAGATTCAACTACCGGCATAATTTATTCGGTTTTTTATGACAGAAGAAACACAACCGGCTCGGCTACAGATGTATATATGGCCAAATCGACAGACGGGGGAGATTCCTGGCACAACTTCAAGGTAAGTGAATCTTCTTTTAAACCAGCCGCCGGGACCTTTTTCGGCGATTACGCGGGGATTGCGGCCTACAGGAAAATGGTATATCCTTTCTGGATGAGACTTCATGATGGTGAAATGAGTCTCTGGACTGTTCGTTATGAGGAAACTTCAAATGTTGTCCCTGTTGAACTTATTTCTTTTAATGCCGCGGCTCTGGGAAATATGGCTGTTCTTACCTGGCAGACCGCGACCGAGGTAAATAACAGCGGTTTCGAAATACACCGGAGCAGACTGGATATCCCCGCAGGTGAGAAGTCCAGTTGGGATAAGATTGCATTCATTGAAGGCTATGGCACCTCAACCGAACCACACAGTTATAAATTTATTGACCGAACGGGATTATCCGGCAAATTCGCTTATATGTTAGTTCAGGTTGATTACGACGGAACCAGAACCGAAAGTGACCCGACAGAGGTTTCAATCGATCTTCCAAAAGATTTTACTCTTGCTCAAAATTATCCGAATCCTTTTAATCCTGAAACAACTATTGGTTACACTATTCCTGAAAAAAGTCTTGTTACTCTCGCTGTTTTTGACCAGCTTGGTAAAAGAGTCGGACTTCTTGTTGATGAGATAAAAAGTTCCGGAAGGCACGAAGTTAACTTTGACGCCTCCGGCCTGAGCAGCGGAATTTATTTTTACGAACTCAGGGCAGGGCAGTATAAATCAGCCATGAAAATGATATTGCTTAAATAAGGCCTGATGTGCGTCGAAACATTAAAAGGCTCAGGAGCTTTGAATAAAAAGATTAACTTTAACTTCCCATGAGGGGAATGCAAATTCATGGGGTTTCAAAACCCCGTGTTTTTTGCAGATTTGAATTAATACCATTCCTGAGAGAGCCAATTCGTAATTCCTCATTATTTCTGGCTTGCCAGTCTATGATTATTTCTTTAACTGTCCGTTTTGATTCCGGCTTCTGATCTACGGTTATGTTGAGTTTAAAATGGCCAGCTAAAATAAAAGTAAATCAAAGGATATAAAAATATGTTCTCGCTCATATTATTTGTAAATTTGCACTTTGTTTCAAGAAAATTACCGGAATAATGGAAAAAAGAAGACGGATAATAATTGTAAGCAGCGTAATATTGCTTCTGGTGGTTATTGACTATTTGACAAAAATTTATGCTCAGGACATATTGATGGGCAGCGGCGCAATATCATACCTCGGAGGTTTTATCAGATTCATTTATGCCGAAAATACCGGTGGTATGCTCGGCTTGGGGGATGAACTTCCCTGGATATTGAGATTTATTTTATTCCGGATATTTGTTTTTATAATGCTGGCAGCGCTTTTTTATTATTATGTGGTTAAGAAAAACATACCGTTTTTTCAGCTTTTCGCCGTTACTATATTTATTGCCGGGGGAGTGGGCAACCTGCTGGACCGGATAATTTATGATGGTGTTGTCATTGATTTTATTTTGATGGAGGTCCTGGGATTTCACACAGGAATATTTAACCTTGCGGATATGTTTGTCACAACCAGTGTGATTATGATAGTATTTTCTAAATATGTTTTGAAAGAAGATGAAGAAAAAGAAACCTCATCAGAAATCTCTGGTCCGGAAGAAAAAATAACCGATAAAGTCTGATGTACCTTTACAATTAACCGGCGCCCTATCTTGACGGAGGATATTAATGAACTAGTGTTATGTTAAGCGGATAATGACGGATAGAGCCTCTTCAGTTTTATTCTTGCTTTCTCGTTTGTAAACTGCCAATTTATAGTGGCCTTTTTTGAGTTCCTCTCATTGGCCCAAGCTTTGACTTCACTTCTTACAATATCCTCTTCCGATATATGTCTGTTCAGACATTGATGATTTAACACATGCAATTCAATCTCAGCCATATTTAACCAGGAACCATGCTTGGGTGTATAGACAAATTCAAGGCGTTCGCGCAACCTTCGCGCCTCCTCAGGTTCAAAACATTCATAAAACGCTGAAGCATTGTGTGTGGAATAATTATCCATCACAAGAAATATTTTTTCAGCATTTGGATATGAATCTACTACTTTTTTAATAAAACGCGCCCAGTCAGATTTCTTTTTTGTTTTGGTGACTTCTACTATTCGTTTTCCTTTCAGAGGCTCATTTGCCATAAATATATTTACCATGCCGTGTCTGATATATTCGTAATCAACCTTCTTTTGACTTCCCGGCTTCATTAGTAATGTGGCAATATCTTCTATTAGTTGTTTTGGCGATTCATCCATACACACAACCGGATATTTTTCATTGTATGGTCTTTTATATACATCCAGTACATATTCCATATTCGCTACAAATTCACTACTTCCTTTTGGTGGAATTACCCAACCTATGATTTTCCAAGGTTTAAGTTCGTTTTTTTTAACGCGTTTCTAACCGACACATGAGAGATATAATCAACATACCTGAGTTCGACAAGTTTATCGGCTAATAGTCTCATACTCCATTTGGAATGACCCTCCGGGGGATTACTACAACATAAAGCTATTAGTTTTGCTTCGAGATCGCCATCCATTTTTTTTGTATAATTTTGGGTCGATGGTTGTCGTTTTAATACTGCATCCAATCCCTCTTCTAAAAATTTCTTTTTTATTCGATCAATGGTCCTGTCTCCTATTTTTAATATTTTTGTTATATCCCCGTTTGTAATATCTGGATTTTCTGAGTATTCTCCTTTATCGCAATTTAATAGAACATATGCTGCCCTGAATGCTTGTGAGCTATGTTTCCCTTTGTTTATTATATCTGTTAATTCCTGAACTTCCTCTTTGGTTAGTTTAATTGTATATCGAGTCATTTTATTAGCCTTTTTTGACCAAATATACGAAATATATGCGTCATATCATAATTAACTTAACACTAGTAAGGTTATAACCGGAAGATTGGTAGTTACTTCGTAAGAAGTTAAATTCTGCGTAAAATTGAAAGAAAACGATCAATAATGAATAATAAATAATGAATAATTAAGAGGTTGGGAACAACACAGATTTTCTGATTTCGGAAATTCAGGCTGAAAAAAGGTCAAAAGAGCAAAAGAACACCAAATCCCACGAATGTAAATTACGAATTACGAATTCATGCAAAGGAAGAAACCATACTCTTGATTTTTTAACCTTAGCAGCAGAGGCGGCCGCCCGACAAAATTAAACCTTTTTCAAACGCCGGTGGAAATTCCAATTGGTGGCGGAAAAAAGCACAAAACAGGATAACACCGATTAAAAAGATTGACAATATAAATCAACACACTATAAAAACCTGAGTCATTTTGTAATTATCAATTATCAAGAAAGTAACTCTTCACTATCCACAAACCACTCTTCACTTCTGGCTCGGTCAGTTTAAAATTTCGGTTAAAAATAAGATCATTTCTTGTGTTATTCCTTTTTTCGTATTGACTTTGCCGCTTAATCGCAATATTGCCATCTTATGAGAGAAGTTCATTAATGAAAGGCCTGATTGATAATTCCAGCTGAACTTATTCAGAGCGATTCCTGATGTAGAGATCAATTATGGTCATGAATTCGATCTTAATATCCTTTATTTTTGTTGAAAACAAGGAATCGGCAAATGAAAAAAATAATTATTGTTATATGCATTATTGCGTTCAATAGCATCGTTTTTTCAGCAACGGAACACTACGCGGTGCAGGTTAGCGCCGTCGCGGAGGAGAATCCTCCTTCTTTGAAATTCTCATGGCCTTCTGATGATTATGCCATTCATTATTACATTTTTAAAAAATCTCCTGCCGATACAACATGGAGAGAACCAATCGCGACTCTTGATGGTAACGCTACTGAATTTACTGATTATAATATCAGCGTGGGAGAAGCATTTGAGTATGGATTTTATAAAAGTCTGCATCATCATAAGCATACTGTAGAAGTTGAGAATGGAAAGGAGTTGAAATTCAAAATATATGATTCGTGGGGGGATGGGATTTCACCTCATCACGGACTGGGATATTATAAAGTTTTTGGAAAATCGGAATTATACGCCTCCGGCGGAATATTCGGCCAGTCCGAAGTTACCACATTTATTGTAAACGGAGGAGGCGGGACCACACGTGATTCGCTGACAATCGAGATTCAGCTTGATGTATTCGGGCAGGAGACATCATGGAGGCTGGAAGAGAGTGGAAGCGGAGGGCTGGTTCTGGCCTATGGACCTTATGTAGCCGCAAAATTCGGACATATATTTGCCGGAATCAAATACAGAATGGCTGAAAAGAGGGGAAGGATACTTTTATTGGTTGATGATACTTTTTCGAATTCTCTGGAAGATGAGTTGAGGCTGCTGGAGTATGACCTTATATGTGACGGCTGGGAAATAACAAGAAGAGATGTTTCACGTAATGCCGCGGTTACAGTGGTTAAAGAGGTAATTAAAGATGCCTGCGCTGAATATGAGGATATAAATACCCTCTATATTTTCGGACATGTCCCGGTTCCATATTCAGGTGATCTCAAGAGCGCGCATACAAATCACCAGGGCGCGTGGCCGGCGGATGTTTATTACGGTGAGCTTGATGGGGAATGGACCGATGTTTCAGTTAATAATACCACTGCCACGAGGCAGGCTAATCATAATGTACCTGGTGATGGAAAGTTTGACCAGACCTTCATTGAGTCGGATGTAGACCTGAATATCGGCCGGGTTGATCTGTATGATCTTCCCGTGTTCAGCGAAAATGAGGAGGAGCTGTTACGAAGATATATAATAAAATCGCATGATTTCAGACGGGATATTATTAACTGCGAGGGGAGAGGAATTATTGATGATAATGTTGGCGACCTGGATGGTATGGCCCCTGCCGCTAACGGATACCGAAACTTCTCGGCATTTTTCGGCGCCAAAAATATTCTAAAAGCAGATTATTTTACGACGCTTGGAACCTCAGATTACCTTTGGTCGCTGGGATGCGGCGGTTCGAGTTATACACATTGCGGCGGAGTGGGATCAAGTTCTGATTTTGCCACAAAACCGGTTAATTCTGTTTTCACTATTTTATATGGCAGCTATTTTGGTGATTGGGATAACAGCAATAATGTACTCAGAGCGCCACTCGCGTCAGAAAATTCACTACTTGTTTCTTTCTGGGCAGGGGCTCCGGCATGGCATCTGCATACCATGGCGCTGGGAGGTACTATAGGTGAATGCGCAAAAAGATCACAAAACAATATAGCGTTATACTCTCCATCGGATAAAGCAAGGCAGGTGCATACAGCCCTTATGGGCGACCCTGCGCTTCGGTTAAATTATATCCATCCGGCTGAAGGATTTGAAATTGTCAGCGCCGACAGCAATAAAATTACTCTCAACTGGCAAAATTCTGAGGATGTTGAGGGATACTATATTTACAGAGCTGAAGGACTTTATAAATCGTTCGAACGGCTTAATCAGCAGGTTATTACAGATACCCTGTTTGTTGATGAAAATCCTCATTATGGTAATAATGTATATATGGTAAGGCCGGTAAAAATTGAATATAACGGAAGCGGATCATATTATAACCCTGGTCTGGGAGTTGTGGATTCGGTTAATGTTTTATCAACCGGAGTTGGCAGCCGGGAAATGCGATTAAGGTACGGGCTTTATCAAAATTATCCAAATCCCTTCAATCCTGAAACAATTATTGAATTTGAGATAGCCGAAGATAATTATGTTTTAATTGAATTATATGATCTAAAAGGGGAACTTATCAGAGTTCTGGATGAAAGATATCGTCATGCCGGACGACATAAAATTACTTTACGGGGGAAAGATCTTTCTTCAGGAGTATATTTCTATAAAATCAGGGCTGGTGATTTTGTTCGGGCCAGGAAATGTATATTCCTTAAATAAATTTCGCAATTCAGATAAGGTTTCTTTTATGATTTCTCCTTAATTTGCAATAAATATTCCATAATAATAGATGAGGAGAAATGAAAAATATACTTTCTGAAATAAACAAAAAGGAAATTGAGGAGCGTCTGAATAAAATATCACCTGATGACAAAACCCTGTGGGGTAAAATGAACGCTGGACAGGCTTTATGCCACATGGCCGATCAGTTAAGACTTTCAACAGGAGAAATTTTTTCGGAATATACCGGAAATTTAATTTCAACAACGTTGGTGAAATTTCTGGTTCTGATTGGTATGCCCGCTCCCAGGGGGAAAGTAAAAACTATGAAGGAGCTTGACCAGGAGGCAGATGGAACTAAGCCGACAGATTTTGAAAATGACCAAAAAATACTTGCCGGCCTGATTAACGGATTTTCTGATCTTTATCCCGATAATAAAAATATTGAGCATCCTGTGTTTGGGAAGATGAATAAAAAACAATGGGGAAGGCTTGCATATATTCACCTCGATTATCATTTGTCCCAATTTGGACGTTAAAATTTTGGCACAATATATGTTCTTTTAATAATACCCTTGTTAAATATCTCCCTGAGATCAGGACCTCATTTTATTGCCCGTAATTTGAGGTCCTTTTTTTGCCTGTTTTTAAAGATTTTGGATAACCTTATCTATCTTATTTTTGTTTATGTAGAATATCCGAATAATTATTTTGTCCGGTTTAAATACAGATGTGTTTGATTTCGGACGAAACGGGGGTTTTACATTACAGGCTGTCCTGGCAGGAATAAAAGGGTGGAACAATTAACAATTAATAATTAATAATTGATGATTATAAAGGTGAAGTTACCACAGATTTCTATGATTTCTATGATTTCTTGGATTTAGGTAGAAAAAACGCCACAAAATCACCAGGACACAAAATTTCACAAAAAAAATAAAAAAATTTTCCCTGATTTTTTAACCTTTCAGGCAATGGTGAAAACCTGAAGAATTAAACCTTACCATCTTATTCAACCGGGCAATATTTCCCGGCGGGCATAAAAAAAACTCCGGGGTTTTTGAAATCCCGGAGGTTTAAGTAAATTTTTATCTTCGAAGTAATAAAGTTACTTCAATAATCAATCGTGCTTCCGGCGCTATTTCATCAAAATCATTTTTTTAGTTTCGCTGAAGCTGCTGCCATCTGTAGCGTCGGCGGTAATGTTATAGAAATAAATTCCGCTGGCAGGTTTTGAAGCGTTAAACTTAATTTTGTGCATACCGGCGCTGAAATTGCCATCAACAAGTTCGGTAACAACCTGACCCAAATCATTATATTTTTTCACACTTACTTTTGAATCAAGCGGAAGGGCGAAAGAGATATTTGTTGAGGGGTTAAATGGGTTGGGATAGTTCTTGATCAAGAGCGAACTCATCAGGAATATCTGTTGAAGCGATCACAAGGCGGCTGAAACGGCTGTCAGTGATCTGAGTTGATTCACCATCTTTAAAGCTGACATTCAAGATGTCGCCCCCGGCCGGGTCGCTGATAACAAGGTCTGTTCCTTCAGCAGAAATTGTAACCGGGAATGTAACGCTGCTCATTGCTATCTCGGTTCCGGCGGATACATTTTCCACAAATCTGCCGCTGGCATATCTTAAATCAAAGACACCCGCAGGCGGAGCCGGAGGAAGTTCATAAAGTGATGAACTGTTATCGGCGATAAACAACTGACCTCTGTTGCCGAGAGGGTCTGTTACGCTAATTGAAGCCCTGTTTTCTTCAGCCTTTTCTTCAGGACCGGTTTTGGCAACCGGAGTATAGATCAGTTCACCCGGTCCGGAATATTTAATCCAGTAACCATGTCCCGGTTCGAGCTGATCAACAATTGAGTAAGTATTGTTAAAACCATAGATAACAGAAGTGATAATACCGGCAGGATTGGATGTTATCTGATCAACAGGGACTTACCTGATCGAAGAAACCGATCATATTCCAGTTTTCATTTACCGCAACATTGCCTGTTACCGGCATTCCCATCATCTGGTGACTCTAAACGGCGTCAAATTTCATCAACTTCGATGAAATCAAAATCATTCAGAAGCATATCTTTCAGCCAGCCGGCTCTTTTATAATCAGGCGGGTTTCCTTCGTTGCTGGCAACTCCTGTTCCTCTCATGAACCACATATTGGTATCGGGAGGGGCTGTCTCATATTTTTTAAGTGTGTAAAGAACATATTCAAGATTAGTTTCGCTGTCAGGTGAAATTCTTGATATATAAGCATCGGGATACGCGTCATTACCAATCAGTTTTACGTATGACGGGATCTGATGCAGCTCCTTCAGACTGGCCATACAGAGTGGTTATCTCATCCGATTCACCAACGAGAACAATATATGTAAGACTTTCCGGTTCATTATATATATTCTGGATAAAAGTTTTTATCGCACTCAAACCTGATCATGTTTCAGAAGGGTATTCCGCTTTTACGGTAGGCATTCCTTTTGCCAGTTTCCACTCATAATAAGGGATTATTTCATCAGCATAATCCTGGTAATAAATTATTAGCATTCTGCCCGGTTCCGGAATAGGGAGGTATTCAATATTGCCCTGTCCGTTGTACACGAAAAGCGTATTGTAAACACCTTCGAATTCTCTTGAGACTCCTTCAAAAGAGTTGGTTCTGACGAAGGGATTTACAGCCTGAACCGAAGCGTCTTTAAATACTTCAATTCTGATCTTTGTAGTAACTTCCAGTTTACCTCTTGTGGCATTATAGCGGAAAGGATGATACTCAATTGTTTGTCCCCTGAGGTCCCTGACAATATTGGGCTCGTCAAGCTCAATGGTATTTTTAGGGAACAAGGTATCACTGGTATATAATTCACTGAAAGTAAGAGGAACATCAGCAGGATTGATATTTCTTTTCAGATGTCCTTTTGAAGGGAGAAGAGTGCTTACGTCAACAGTAGTTTTTTCACTTACAATTATTTTATAATTCATTCCTGCCATATCGGGGATAAGGATACTCTTCCTGATATTGGGCAGCATAGGATATCCTTTTACCATCATTGGAATGGCGCCGGTAAGAGATACATGATAACAGGACTCTCCATTTAGAGTAATATCCTCATATTCAAATCCGTTTATAGGAAATTCAATAACAGTGCTTGAAGGAGTCGAACTGATGATAGTGATTTCGATCTCTTTCGCGCCATTATTAGATTTAATCCATTCTGCCCTTGAATTGCTGAATGCCATAACAAGAACAAACAGCGGAACGGTAGAATTTTACCGGAAACGTTTACATAGTAAAACATTAACTGGTACTGTAATGTTGAAAAAAATGGTTCGATAGTCAGCAGGCTTACCGGGCATGATTTATAAGCCTGAAAAACAATATGTGATAGAACTGGATAACTGAAATTATCGTTTATTTGTTCAGCTTAAGATGTATTTCTTTTACTGGCTAAAACGAAAATTCAAATTTCTGAATTAGGCCGGCAAAAAAAAGAGCTGCCCAAAAAAGGCAGTGAATTTTGTTTGCTGGTTACAAAAAATTTCGTTGTGAAGAATTATTCAGGCAATCAAAGATTAAGCGGGGAATCTCGTTTTCTTTTTGCGATTGGTGGCGGGATGTACTAAGCTATTGATGGATTGCAGTTAAAAACCGGATATGTTAATAAAGGAATGGGGGAGAGAAAAAACTTTAATATAAATCTTTATAGGATATTTCGAGTTTACGGGGGTCGTAATCATCGTCATCATCTTCATCTTCCCATTCATATCTTTTGTATGGGTCACGTTTCCTGAAAATAAAGGATAAAATAATACCCGCGAAGGCGCCGGACAGATGACCTTCCCATGAAATTCCTTTATCGACCGGCAGCACACCCCAGATAAATCCGCCATAAAGAAATGTGACGAGAAGGGCGAGAACAACAGCTCTTTTATCGCGGCGGAAAATACCGCTGAAAAAAAGAAACGCGGCGCACGCATAAATCAGCCCGCTTGCTCCGATATGCCAGGATTCTCTTCCGATGAGCCAGGTCCCGGCTCCCGAGATCAACCAGGATGAAATAAAAAAGGGTGAGGCGGCAGAGGGATAAAAATAAAATATGCCGGCGCCCATAAAAAGAAGGGGAATTGAATTTGAAATAAGATGATCGAATGAACCATGGATAAAAGGAGAAAAAATTATTCCCGGCAGTCCTGCAATTTTTCCGGGCAGGATGCCAAGCGAGATAATATTCATTCCCGTAAGTGTAGCGATAAGATGAACAATCCAGATCAGTCCGGTAAAAAGAAACGGGTAAAAAATACTCTTTCGGAATTTATTTTTTTCAGTTGAATCTTGCAGCAAAATTAGACCATAATTATTTAAACCAAATATAACAAATAATAAGCATAGTCAGTAGTTTGGGGCGGGATTGACATAAAAAATTATCTTATGACATTTTTTGACACTGCTTTACCACTCACTGACAACGATGACAATTGATTCACGTAGTTTTGAATCAGAAATTAAATAATGATCAATCAATCAACGGAGGATAAAATGAAAGCTTTAATTACATCACATTCACTTTTAAGTGTTTTAATAATTGCCGGTTTTCTTTCAGTCACTTCAGATCTGGCCGCGGCTCCTGAAAATGAAAGGTTTGATAAGAATGAGATAAAAACATTGATTATGGGAATAAATTCTGAAAATGAAGGATTAAGAAAAAGCGCGATATTTTTTGCGGGTAAATACCAGGTTAAAGAAGCCGTTGACGCGTTGGTTGATCGCATGAATGAAACCGGTAACAGGCAGGAACTTTATCTTATATCGGTTGCTTTATATAAAATTGGCTCCTTTGAAGGACTATCAGCTGTGTGGAAAGCAGCTTCGAGAAACAACGACAGCTATACAAAAGAACTTTTACTCGCTGTCTATGAAAGATATCAGCTTGATATAAGTGAAGGATACGCAATTAAATAAAGTTTGGTGACAATTTTTTACAAAATTTTACCTGCAAAAAACAATAGAAAAAATAGAATTATATATATTAACTTTCCGCAAATAACGGATGATGAGATAATGAAATTTGTGATGATGATATTGATAATTACCGCGACATTCGCTCAGAATATATCTGGTGAAGAATGGCAGCGGTATATAAATCTGCGGGGAGCATGGAAATTTATGGTTGGTGACGATGAAAATTATGCCGCTCCCGATTATTCTGATGATAACTGGGAAGATATATACGTTCCATCTTCGTGGGAAGATGAAGGATTTTATGGTTATAACGGCTATGCCTGGTATAGAAAAACTGTTGTTATTCCGCAGGATGAATATGCCAGGAACTTTTATCTTTTCCTCGGGTATATCGATGATGTGGATGAAGTTTATTTTAATGGCACACTGATTGGTTTCACAGGCACTTTTCCTCCCGGTTATGAAACTGCCTATTACGCTAAAAGACAGTACTATATTCCCCCTGACCTGATAAAGAGGGACGATGAAAATATAATTGCTGTCCGGGTTTATGATTCACAGCTTTCAGGAGGAATAGTTTCAGGTGATATAGGGATTTATATTCCGGAACAGAAGCTTGAAATTGAGATAGACCTTGTTGGCAAATGGAAATTCAGAACAGGGGATAATATGGAGTGGAAGAATGAGAATTACAACGATGAAAAATGGCGCGAACTTATGGTGCCCGCGTTCTGGGAGGGACAGGGATACAGGAATTATGATGGCGTAGCATGGTACAGAAAACATTTTAAAACTCCGAAAGACCTGAACGATGATAAGTATGTGTTTGTTCTTGGAAAAATAGATGACCTGGATGAAGCATATCTCAATGGAAAGAGAATAGGCTCGACCGGAGTTATAAGGGAAAATGTTCACCAAAGCAGATTTGATTATGAGTACCAGGAAATAAGGGGATATTTTATTGAGACCTCATTGCTGAATCCCGATGGAGATAATGTGATCGCTGTCAGAGTTTATGATGGTTATAAAGATGGCGGAATATATGAAGGCCCGATAGGACTGGTCAGCAGAACAGAATATACAAAGTTCTGGAAGGAAAAAAGACGGAAAAAGAACTTCTTCGAATATTTTTTCGGAAACTGATCAATTAAGATAGAACGCTTCGGCTAAATTAATTCCCTGTTTAATTATGAAATTATTAAATGTTCTCTTGCTTAATGTTTTCCCATCCTGCCCTTTGAAAAGAATTTCAATCTTATGGACTCCTTCATCGAGTGGGAATTCTGCGGTGAAACAATAGCCGGGCAGCGTCCTCCAGCACCTCAGATCGGCGTTTTCCGTAAGATCAAACGCCGCGTTTGTCAGAGCTGATGCCAGGCCGCCCAGAATTCCCCCTCCGGTTTCTTTATCCAGTTTTTTGCTTATCATACCTGATGTAACACCTTTCGCGACCGCTCTCATAATTGATTTGAAATAGATAATGGTTTTTTCCGATTCAAATGTTTTACGCGCCACATTTGCCATGTTTTCCAAAAGCTCCAGATTGCCTTTATAAACACTGTCAACATAAACTTCGATATCATAAACATTTGTTCCTTCTTCAACTATCGAGGGAAAAACAAATTTAAAATTCCATCCTTCATTAACCCCGGGGAAGGGAACAGGCTGTATCTGAAAATTTTCAGGATTGCTGACCACAACAAAATTATCAAAAGTTGTTATCCGCGCTCCCACCGGTTTTTTTACCGGGGCTGTTCCCGCGAAGGCGAGGATATTAAGCATCGAACCCCTGGAAATTGTTGTGGAATCGATGGCTGAAGGTGTGGGGAAATTATATACTTCGGGGTACCTTTCCCAGGTTTCATGAAGTTTATCGAGCGAAATGCGGCTGTTGTCCTCTTCTCCTTCCGCCCTGAAAATCAAATGGCTGATATAGTGAGCGAGAACGTTACTCAGATAACCAATTTTGGATTGTTCTATTTCGATTTTCGCTTCATCCGATTTATTCAGCATGGCAATTTTTTCTTCATAACGGGTGTCAAGTTTTGCCAGTTTATCGTTGACTCGTTTTATTTCAACATACGCGTCATCAAAGTTATTCAGATTAAGGTAGTTCAGCGCTTTAAACAGGTTTACATAGAGGTCTTCATAAGCCTCACCATCATATTCCAGTACGTTGTCATTTAAAACTGCCGAAGCGGCGCCTCTTGAAATGCTTTTTGTGTAAAGATATTCCATTGCCTCTTCGGCAAGTTCAAATTCAGCGTTGCTTTTATCGAATTCACCATTATAGTGATAGACAATACCTTTATCCAGATGGAGCAGAACTCTCTCTTTTTCAGAATATTCACCTGCCGTTTCAGAAGCAGTCAGGCTTTTCTGCGCCTCGCCAAAATTTCCTTTTTTCAGGTTTTCAAGAATCGGATTATAAAATTCTGTGTTGGTTCTTATTGAAGAACAACCTGTTGTAATAATTAAGGCTAAAAGAAGGAATATTATTTTTTTCCGAAGCATATCTGTTCTCAAATAAATCTGAATAAAAGGCAGACAATTAAAAGTCTGCCTCTGAATGATTAAAAAAATTATAATTTATAACCTGACTGGCCAATGAACTTTTTTATATCCTTCGTTCCAATCCATACTTTTGAATTGGTTTCGATATCGATAAGCTGAAGATCAACTTTATATAAGATTACCTTCTGTCCGTCAATGGCGTCTGAAACCGAATTTATTTCACCGCTAAGCATAAAGTCTGCTCCGAGCTCACGGTAAAATTTCTTGAAAGATTCGGCCGACGCAAAATCATTCTGATCTTTTCGTTCTTCTCTGACCTGTTCACGTTCATCTTTTGAAGCCACAAACTTTACCCTTCCGCTATTAAGCAGTTCACGCTCAATATCTTTTGTAAATACGTCTATAGCAATATGCTCACTGCTCTTATTGCGGATTTTACCTACGATTAACACCGGTTTATTACCTTTTGCGGCGACAAAATCTGTAAGCCAGGGGCGCTTAATTATATCATCTACCATATTTTCAGCAACCAGGCGTGCATCGGTATCATTCCATTTACCGCTCAGATCAACTACCGCGTCTCTCTCTATTCTTTCAACAGTTCTGACAGGCGCGCTGCTGCAACCCTGAAAGAAGATCATGCCTGCAAAAACCAATACAAGTAATAAACTAAAATATTTTTTCATTTTATTCTCCTCGATTAATATTCAAAATTTTATATGTTTTTATCCAATACTGTGCCATAATGTTCTGGTCCGAACAAAGCAAAATTTTTATAATTTTCCACAATCCCAAGTGATAATGTAGCAAAAATTGTAAAAATATGTTCAAAATATTATACACTTTTTTTAACTGAATTGTATGCCGCAGATTTCTCTGATTTCTCATATTCAGGTGAAAAAACGCTACTAAATCACAAAAACACAAAATCCCGTAAAAAGCTCAAAAAAAACATTCTTGACTTTTTAGCCGTCCAGGCAACAAGATTCAGAACTCCTGATCCCGGGAATAAAAACAATAACTTACATGGATTCATTCGCAAAATAAAATCGCGGGATACAAGTCCGGAAAAAAGTCCCGCCAGGGATTCTCCGCGGCGAACAGGCGGACAGAATTATTTTTGCTTCCGGCTCCGCCAGTTTATGATTATGAAAAAAAACCCCCTCTGTTGGCCGACAGAGGGGGCAAATTTGAGGTGACTGATGCTGCTGTGGGGGGGGCAAAACAAGTGCTCTCTTTATGCTGCCAAAAAACACATAAGTAATATAATTGAAACAGCAGGGGCAAACATCAGTATATGTACCATAAAATGAACACTAATTTTACGTACCTTTACCAAAAATGAAGAAACCCCTTCAAAAAAAGGGGTTTAAAAATTTATCTTACAAATTTCCACCAGTAAAAATGATCATTCTCGAGCTCTTCCATAGAGGGCATGGGGAAAAATTTCAGTTCTTCATCATGAACAAACCAAAATCCGTGACGAAGGAATTTATAGGAAATTGATCGCAGCAGAGAACCCAGGCTGATGGTTTTTGTGAATTTGTCAGGCTTGTTTTTAAGTTCCATAATACAATCATGGAATCTGTAGGGATTAATTCCCGGCAGATCAATCTGGAAAATTTCTTTATTATAATTTGTATCGAGAAAATGCTGAATATCAAAATCGATCTGGGTAAAAAGCATTTTGGGGGCGCCTTTTGATTTTGCCTTGACGGTAATAAATTTTCCGAAATCTCTCTGGTCGAGCGTTGAGGCGACAAGTGTTTCGAGCGGGGCGATCTCCTGGTAAATCCTTATTAGTCCCGGCGCGTTGTACGCTGTATAATCTGCCGGTTCCAACGGAAGCACTTTACCATTTGTCGTAACCAAAAATAATTTTTTAATCGCTGCAAGATCAATATGCTCAAGAACATTATAAGAGGAGATAAATTTGGTCTTTTTGGGCGAGCCGTCATCATGAGGGACAGTTTTATCAAGATAACTGTCAATATCAAAATAATCGTTGCGGTAATTTATGTCCAACTCGGCAAAAATGACTTTACCACTGGTATGTTTGGCGCTTCCCATAGTATAATGCTCCCCGAATCTTTTAGGCTCAAGCTGAGACGCGACCAGAGCATTGATCGGGAAAACAATCATATAGAGGTGTTTTTTATATTCTGCCATAAAATCTCCTGTTATAAGATAATAAACCAAAAAATAAAAGTTATTAAAATGAATATTCAAGAGCAAGAATACATTTGAAACTTTTTCTGATATTATTCATCTTACAGGTAAAAAACGGAAACTTTATGAACAAAAAATATATCAGACTTGCTCTGTTCATTCTGCTGGGCGCGGCAGGCGGATACGCATATTATTATTTTATCGGCTGCCAGGGAGGAACCTGCCCGATTACAAGTAATCCCTGGATATCCACCATTTATGGCGGCGTGGCCGGTTTATTATTGGGAATACCATCAAAAAAGGAGCAGAAAGATGGATGACAGTATAAAAATTACCGCGGAAATTGAAATTGAAGACTTGGTTTCAATTTTACCTGAAGCGGTCTCCTATTTATCAGACAAAGGTATAAGATGTTTAAGATGCGGCGAACCGATATGGGGTAGCCTGAGATCGGCCGCGCAGGAAAAAGGATTTACAAACGAGGATATCGATAATTTTGTAATGGAACTAACTTCAATTGCCAGTAGTAAAAAATAAAGTTATATTTCGGTATTGATTATTATGGAGTATGAATGGCAACTGAAGAGAAAGAAAAAAAACTGTTCCTTGGAAAATTTGAGCTGACACAAAAACAACGCAGCTGGATATATACAGGTATGTTTATTACCGCGGCGCTTATTTTTTTTATTGTAAATAATACGAATGGTGAAGAAGGGGAAGGTCCTTATCCTCCCGATTATAATCCTTCATACGCGAAAGGGAACTTCAGCGCTCCCGATTTTACTCTTTCAACTGTTGACGGAAATGAAATTTCTCTTTCTGATTTCAGGGGAAAAGTTGTTATTCTGAATTTTTTTGCCACATGGTCGAAAGAAAGTCAGCGCGGTATTCCGGAGTTGATCAGTATGCAATATGATTATTCTGATAAAGATATTGCCGTGATCGGAATGTCTCTCGACGCTCTGAATGATCAGGAAGGGGCTGAAGAAAAGCTTAAGAATTACAAGGTTCAGATGGGAATAAATTATCCTCTTGTTCTGGCCAATAGCGAGATGATCCATAAATATGGCGACCTTAAACAGCTCCCTGTTTATTTTATCATTGATACACAAGGTCACATCAGGAAAAAATATACTATGCCGGTTCCCCGGAGTTATTACAAGGCTCACATAGAAAATTTACTGAATGAGTAAAAAAAAAGCGGCTTAATCGCCGCTTTTTTTATGATCATGGTGATCGTGATCGTGTCCGAAATTTTCGGGTAATATCTTCTCAACCTCAATCTGTTCACCCATTTTCCTTAATAGATCCCAGGAATATATACCATAATCGAACCCATCTTTCCAGGTGATAGTAATAGCGTAACTGCCAACCTTTTCGATTTTTTCCACCTCATATTTGCCCGGTTTAGCCGGTCCCTGTGGATCAGGGGGATAATGTTTCCATAAAATTGTTTCCCCTTTATTTGTGGCGTCAGGGGATTCATCTCTGAGGTATTTAAGGGGATAGGTATGCTCTGTCCCGTCATCCCATAAGATATAAATTGATTCCTGTTTGTTCAGTTTGATTTTTTTCGGTATTGCCATATTGTTTCTCTTTGAATTAGTTGCCGCCTAATATTATCGGAAGACCTTCTTTGCCCGAACCGATTACAATAACTTTTGTATTTTGTGATTTCGCGAGGTTTTCAGTCGCCTCAATTCCTTTCCATTGCAGCAGCTCTTTGCTGATACCCTGTGAAACGATTCTCTGGAAATCCTGGATACCCTGGGCCTCAATCTTTTTCCTTTCCGCTTCTTTTCTTTCTTTGTCGAGGATAAAGGCCATTCGCTGACTTTCCTGCTCAGCCTGAAGTTTTTCTTCAATTGACTGAGTCAACCTGGGAGGAAGAATAATCTGCCTTAACGCGGCAGTTTCAATCAGAATGCCTTTGTCTTCAACCTCTGAGTCTAATCCGGCTTTAATCTCTTTGGATAGTTCTTCTCTTGAGGCTGTGTATAATGCTTTGGCTTCATATTTTGCCGTAACTCCCCGCACAACAGATCTAAATTGAGGCACAAGTACTATCCGAACAAATTCGGGTCCGATAGTTTTGTAAATTTTTGAAGCGTTTTCAGGGTCAATGCTGTATAAAAGACTAATTTCCAGTTGAACCGAAAGTCCTTCTTTTGAAGGCACATTCATCTGTTCTTTTATTTCCTGAGTCTTAATACTGAATTTCACCACATTCGCGGCAGGGTTAACGAAGTTAACACCCGGTTTGAGAGTGTTGTCGCTTACCATTCCAAGAAAATCAACAACACCGACTGTGCCTGCCGGAACAACAGTAAACAACTGAAAAACAGCAACTGCAATCGCGACAATCGCCGCAAGCATTGCTATCATTGATTCTTGTTTGCGAAACCTTTTTTTCGCGAAAAAATATGTTATTATTGCCAAAACGGCGAATAACAATGCAACCAGAAATAACATAAAATAACTCCTGTGTTTTTATTGATAAAATATAAAATTCAAATCTTTACAGAATGGTTCCTCTGAATAGTTTCTGATAATTATAATAAACAAACTTATCATATTTATTCATTAAACATAAATTTTCACCGAAAAATTACTCTATTATAATCAATTTGTATTCGAGAGTAGATTTTTAAAGATAATCGAAACAGCTTGAGCATAGTCTACAGGTGAAACTGAAGAGTTTTTCTGATGGAAAAAAGGAAGCAAGACCGGAATTGAGTTGAGGCCGCGTATAAAAAAAGCCGCTCCGGAATAAACCGGGCGGCTTTTATCAAACGCGAGATTAAATTATTTTACTAAGATAAAAGTTAGTGTATCGCGAATTGCTCCGCCGAAAATACCAATTCCGTCACCTTCAAAATGCATTTCAGGTTCAACAAAGTTGCCGTCAAATTCCTGAACATTACCTGCTGTTATAATATAATCTTTATAATTTTTATCACCGGCATAGGCGATAACAGTATATGAACTATAGAACCAGGTGTCCAGAAGTTTTATTTCATTTTTTATTTGATCAACATTATAAGAATCGATATTTATCATTCCCCTCATTTGAAACCTGAAGTTATTGAAATTGTCTTCAAGATCTTTTTTATCATAATCGGGGAAATAGGGATTCTCGTAAATAAAATTATCAATGCGGGCTGTGTCTGCCATAATAGAAAATACATAAGCATCTGTGCCGGGTGAGGGGTGAAAATTAAATTCAATCGGTTTCGATCTGTATTTAATTGTTCCAAGTGTTTCTTCGATTACCTCAAATCCGTTTGCCGGGGTAATAGTAGTGGACTTAGCGTGGAGCGCGTTGCCGTCAATAACCGCGTTAACCTCGAGGGTATAAGCAGTGTTGTAGTCTATAGTCAGATCATTTGTATAATAGCTGCCTGTCGCCGGATCGTAACTTAACGCTATTCCATTTATATATGCCGAAACACTATTCCCTGAGGGAGTGAGTATAAGTGATAATTCCGATATATTTTCTTCCAGGGGGAAATTTCTCATAATCAGAATATCGCTGACCGGCTCTCCGGGATAAACAAATCCCTGGACCGCGATTTTAGGTTCATACTTCACTTCGGAGATGTCGATTTCGGGATCGCCGCACGAAGTAAAGATCAAAAGTGTCGCAAAAAATACCAGGGCTGATTTTATATTTTTCATATTTTTTTCTCCATCTCCATATTAAAAATTAATTTTAACGCCAAGACTAGGAAGAATCGGCAACATCGTTACTTTATCAACTTTCTGGATTATTGAGCCATCTTCAAGTTCCTGGTCATACTGAATAAACCAGACATTCTTCCTGTAGCCGACATTAAATATCTGCAGGTATGGAGACATTTTCCAGCCGTCATATTCAAGTTCCCATGTAAGGCTGACATCCATCCGGATATAATCAGGTATTCTGAATGTGTTTATTTCAGCCGGATAGAGATTATAAGCCGGGTTAAGTTCTCCTGAACGCTGATAGTTATTCCAGTCAGGCATCGGATTCATATAATAACCTGAAGCCGGAACAGTAATGGGCTGTCCCGAGGCATAAACGAAAGTCATGCCAAGAAGCCAGCGGGAATCATCATGCTCAATTGGTTTATTGGTGAAATCATTCCACAGATTATCAAGATCGGCATTCAGCACAAAATTGACAACCGAGGTTCTGTCATGACGCGGGGTGAATTTTTCTCCCTGGTTGATAGCGTCAAATGTATATTTTGTTCTTGACAGGGTGTAAGATACCCATCCTGTCAGGGCGCCGACATCTTTTTTGAAAAGAATTTCCATTCCGTAAGATTCACCATCACCCTGGTTGAAAACCGATTCCAGAGTGGTGTAAACAGGACGGTCGTTTTCATCATGATAACCAGGTTTGATACTCGCTCCTACATGAGGATTAAACTGGTAAAGATTTTTATAGGTTTTATAATAACCCTCTATCTCAAATTCATATATATCAGCCACCTCTTTTTGGAAACCGAGGATGTAATGCATTGAGCTTGATTCATTGTTATATTTATTGGCGGTTGCCCAGATGCTGGAGAAAAACAGCCTTGGAATTCTGTTTATGTACTGGTGATAACGACCTGTCGCGAACTTAATATTCATTGTTTCCGAGAGCCTGTATTTGGCTGTAAAACGGGGTTCAATATTGAAGAATGAAGTATCGGTGTTAAAGTAGTTTGCTCTTACTCCAATATCGAATGACCAGTCGTCGTTTGGTTTCCAGTTTCCGGTCACATAACCGGAGGAATATTGCCTGTTACTGTTTATATATATGCGCTGGTCATCTGTTTCCTGATCATAAGTTTCATGAAGCAGCTTCTGTTCGGCGCCGAACTTCATATTAAACTCTTTCGAATGATAATATTCCAGCGCTCCTTTGAGGGCGTAGTCTGAAAGATAATTATATTCTGTCAGGTTGACCGCGTTAAAGTTGAAGTTCGATTCAAAACGGCTTCCGGTAAGCCAGAAGCTGGCAAAGAGTTTCTGACTGAAAATATGTTTCCAGTTTACGCTTCCGGTCATATTACCCCAGTCATAAATAAAACGGAATGACTCCTGTGCTTCTTTATCCCATTTGTAATCGAGATCATCATAACTTCTGAAAAAACTGACCGAGAGTTTATTCTTTTGATCAAACTCATAAAAGCCTTTGATATTGGCGTCATAAAAATAGTAGTCAGGTATACCATCGATTGCTTTTGAGAGGGTCTGATCGATGTATGTTCTTCTGTATGAGGCTGAAACAGAACCTTTGGATCCGACAGGCATTTGCAGAGTTGTAGACGCTGAAAGAAGACTAAGGTTAAATTCACCTTCAAAGTTTTTCCTGTTGCCATCCACATTATTTACATCCAGAACGGAGGACAATCTGCCGCCATATTCCGCGCCGAAACCACCTTTGGAAACTTCAGCTCTTTTAATTGCTGCGGTATTGAATGTTGAAAATATGCCGAAAGCGTGTTCAGGATTGTATACATCGGTGCCGTCGATAAGATACAGGTTCTGATCCGGTGTGCCTCCCCTGATATAGAGCGCTGAGGAGAAATCGGATAATGCCGTGATTCCGGGGAGCGTCTGTAATGCTCTCAGGAGGTCGGCCTCAACAACACGGGGAATATTGTTGATCTGCGCCGGAGTCAGGTCGATTTTTGAGACTGGTTTGTAATAAAGTTTGTCAATTGTGCGGATTGAATCTGCCGAGACGACAATTTCTTCGGTTTCCAGAGACTCAGGCGCCAGATTGAATGTTACACAATCATCGCAATTATTTGTTACGGTGATAATTTTAGTTTCCGTTTTGTAACCAATATAACTGCAGATAAGTGTGTATTCTCCGGCCGGAATATTGGCTATAACAAAATATCCGCTGATATTTGTACTGGCGCCGTAATTTTTTTCTTTTAAGAATACATTCGCCCCTATGAGTCCTTCGCCATTCGACTTGTCATAGACGAATCCGCTGTAGGTATAGGTTTTGCCCGCCTGGGCATGGAGGAGTGTTGCCAAAAATAATGACAAAACAAGAAGTTTGAGAGTTACTTTTCTCATTGGTTTTCCCTTACAATATAATTTGTTAATTATGTGAGTCGCCCAACATAAACAACTCTTGTGCCAGTCCTGATAATCCCAGTGTCAGGACCGGGATAAATAAAAATGACTAATAATTCAAAAAAATCATTTGTTTGGACGCCGATCTTAACGCCTGAGTTTCAAAATTCCCGATAGCGCTAAATATTTTTTTATAATTGGCAAAGAAATCAGGGCTGTAAACTTTATTTCAGATGAAAAGCCTCTGATTTTCTTCACTGCAAATCGTTTCCGGTTTTATTATAATTAGGTGTGTTATCTATTATTTTTCTCTTTACAGATATTTTTTGACAAATGCACTGATAGAACTAACCGAACCTGTACTCGAAGGATGAAATAATATTTTGATTATATTGATTTTTTCAATCTTATTTTGCTCTGCTTCGCAACTTAAGTCAAACAATTTGAAGGAATAAAATATGGTGCATCTCGTTTATTGCGATGATAAAGAAAAGGTTCTTGAAAAAATATTAAGCGGTGAAAAAACAATGATAATCAGGGGAGCCGCGGGCAGAAAAATTCCACACAGCAGGGTATTTGAAGGGGAGGAGCTTTACCTGATGAAAAAGGGGAGCGCAAAAATATCTGCTAAGGTCCGTGTTAAAGCAGTCGAAAATTTTGTGAAACTTTCGGATGAAGAAATTACCGCGACAATTGATAAGAACCAGGGGAAGCTGACCCTTTCAGAAAAACAGAAGAAAAGGTGGCATAAAAAATGTCTCTGCCTTGTTGAGTTTGATAATGTTAAGGAAATAGCGCCTCTTGATTTTCAACACCAGGGTAACATGGATGACTGGCTGATCCTTGAAAAAATTGAGGATGTGGTTGTAGGAAGCAGCAAACCATATAATTATGACAAATCAAGATTTTAGTACATGAATTGGCCGGCAGTAATGATGCTTGTGTTTGTAAAATAATTTTGTATTTTTGATACTATCATATGATACTATCATATGATAGTATCAGGATGACATTACCATTGAAACCGATTTATGACATAACTTCGGAAATAATTCAATCTATTGCTTCAATTTCAGAGAAAATTGGAAGTATAAACGCTTATTACCTGGATAAACCATCACCGGAACTAAGAAAAAAAAATAAGATCAGAACAATTCATTCTTCACTGAAGATCGAAGGCAACAGTCTCACTGCCGGCCAGGTTACCGACATAATTAATAATAAGAGGGTATTAGGAAAAGAAAGAGATATTCTGGAAGTGAAAAATGCACTCCAGGTTTATGAAAAAATGAATTCCTTTAATCCTTATTCACTGAAATCCTTTCTTTCCGCGCACAGAATTTTAATGCTGAATTTAATTGAAAGACCTGGTGAGTTACGTAATGAAAACGTAGGAGTATTCAAAGAAAAGGAACTTAGTCATCTGGGCCCCCCGCCAAACATGGTTCCGCGACTAATGAATGATCTTTTCAGTTACCTGAATACAGGGAGTGATCCTGAATTAATTAAAAGCTGTGTTTTTCATAATGAAATTGAATTCATTCATCCTTTTATTGATGGAAACGGAAGGATGGGAAGACTTTGGCAGACCGTCATACTGATGAAAAAATATCCTCTGTTTGAATTTATTCCGGTTGAATCATTAATAGTGAATAGCCAGGAGGAATATTACAGGATACTGGAAATTTGTGACAGGGAGGGGAAATCAACCCTTTTTGTTGAATATATGCTTGCCCTGATCAGCAGATCGCTTGATGAACTCATAGATTGGAGAAGCAGAAAACTGACAGAAATGGAAAGACTTGAATATTTTGTTTCGCTTGGAAAAAGTATTTTCAGCAGAAAGGATTACCTGGATGTATTTAAGGATATATCTACCTCAACCGCGAGCAGGGACCTGAAAAAAGGTGTTGAGCTAAACTTATTCGAAAGAAAAGGGGACAAAAATAATACATTGTATAAACGAATTTAAATATTTGTGTTCTATCACTCCTATACTCTAAAGGAAAAATGAACAATCTCAATAATGAAATCATCAAATACTACAAAAACTTCAATGAAAAGGAAAGGCTGGACAGTAGTTGGGGAAAACTTGAGTTCTTAAGAACGCTGGATATTCTTCAGAGGTTTATGCCTGACGCGCCAGCTGTGGTATATGATATCGGGGGAGCTTCAGGCAGGTATTCCTGTTTGCTGGCACGTATGGGGTATGAGGTTACTCTTGTTGATCCGGTTCCTTTGCATGTGAAACAGGCGAAACTGGCTTCCGAATATCAACCGGAACATCCTCTTAAAAGCTGTCTGGTTGGTGACGCCCGCAATCTTGCTCTGGAAAATGATTCTGCTGATGTGGTGTTATTTATGGGACCGTTGTATCATCTGGTTAAGAGGGAGGAAAGAATAGACGCTCTTAAGGAAGCATTCCGGGTGTTAAAAACGGGAGGTATCTTATTTGCTGTTGGAATTTCACGATTTGCTTCTACCATTGATGGATTTGCTTCGTTATTTTTTAAGGATATAGTTTTTAGGAAAATTATGGAGCAGGACCTGCGGGATGGTCAACACAGGAATCCGACAGGTAATCCGATGTACTTTGCAGATACATTTTTTCATCATCCCGATGAATTGAGGAATGAAGTGAGTTCTGCCGGATTTAATTTCCAGAAGATACTGGCTGTTGAGAGTATCGGCTATGTTCTGAAGAATTTTGAGACTCAGTGGTATGATGAAGACAGCAGGGAATACCTGTTAAAAATAATCAGGATAATTGAATCTGAGCCGGCGCTTATCGGGGCAAGTCCGCATATTATGTCGGTGGCGGAGAAAAATTAATAATATTACTATTTTCTCGGCTTTTATCCATATTTCAAGTTAATTATAGTCCGATAATCAGGTATCAAATTAGGCAAATCAATAGTAATATTCTTAATTTAAATGTCAGAATATTGAATAGATTATGTTGCTTGGAATAATCCTACTCATACTCGAACAAATTTTCCACAGAAAAATAAAGCCGGGTAAGAGGAAGATTATTTTTATAAATTTCCTTTTGGTTACGGCTTATCCAGATTAGGGATGGTTGTATGCAATATTTAAAGAACAGCAGTCTGCAATTATTTAAGTCCAAATGTTATTTGGTTTTTATTAAAAAGGAGGAATTATATGGAAGAGTCAAAAAGTTATCTGCCGGTAAAAATTGATGGGAAAAGGGGATATATAAATCGTGAAAAAAAGATTGTTATAAAACCGGAATATGATAAGGCAGGCGATTTCAACAAAGATCGTGCCCCGGTAGAAATAAATGGCAGATACAGGGTGATCAATTCCACAGGAGAATTTGCATTTAGTGATTCATATGATGACATTGATGTTGATGAAAATGGTTTATGCCGTGTGAAATCCGGTGACAAATATTCGATTCTTGACAAAAATGGAAAACCTCTGCTTGATGAATTTTATGATCATATCGGTTATTTATCAGAAGACAGCTATAGTATTTGTAAAAATAAGAAATATGGATTTATCGATAAAAATTTGCGTCAAATCATTGACTTTCAGTATGATGCTGCCCAGGAATTCTCGGAAGGACTGGCAGCGGTAAAAAAAGGTGGAAAGTGGGGTTTCATAAATAAAAATAATCTCATGATCATCGATCCTGTTTATGAAGCAGTTTCTGAGTTTTGCGAATCATTGGCGCCGGTAAAAATAATTGAAAAGTTTCTGTTCTTTAAGAAAAAAGAGGGGTATGGATTTATTAACAAGTCAGGTCAAATAGTAATTGATCCAATATTTAACTTAGCTTTTGGTTTTAGTGAAGGTTTGGCGGAAGTTGAAGACTCCAATGATGACTGGGGGTATATAGACCGGTCGGGAAATTATGTAATCGAACCTGAGTTTGTTGACGCAGAGTCATTTTCAAATGGATTGGCGGCTGTATGTCGCGATTGGAAATTTGGTTATATTGATAAATCAGGAAAAGTTGTTGTGGATTTTATTTATGACTTTGCGCTGGAATTTGATGAGGGTCTTGCAATGGTTGGATCGGATGATAAAATAGGGTATATAAACAGGGAAGGAGAATATTTCTGGCCTTTAACTGGATGAAATGAATGGATAAAGAAAAAAAAGAATTTTTTCTTAAAGATTACAAGAGACAGAAAGTTTTTGCCGAGTGTGTATTGCAATATTTTGTGAGCAAATCTGAAATGCTGGCTGAGGTTTTCAAAAATGAAAATAATCCCCTTTTTATTCTTCAACAGCTGGAAAAGGAAGGTGAATTTAAAAAAGCATATTCCGGCGTAAAAATGATGGTTAATGATTTACTTGAGTGGGGCAGCGGGTTAAACAGTGAAGAAAAAGATGAAATTAATAAAATTCTGCTGGACAAAAAATTGCCAACTTTTGATCAGATGAGCAATAAAGCTGTAAAAAAGATCAGGCGCTTTATTATCAGAGGGAAGATACTCAATGATGAGGAATATTACCTTATCAAGAATTTCCTGGATGATGAGGATAATCGTAAAAATTTTAATGCGGATGAGATCGAGAGAATTAACTCTCTGATCAGGAATTTCGAAATAAAACAATAACGCGGATTAGCGAAATACTTTCGGGATTTATATCCTCCTTTTTAACTTTATCTTTCTCTGGGCAAATTTATTTCTCACACCACTCATTGATGATCCTTTCCAGTTCCTCTTCCGGGAGCTCGCTTTTGTCGTACATTCCCGCTTCGCGGCGCTGGCGCATGGCTTCGTAGAGGATTACGGCATTGGCTACTGAGACGTTAAGACTCTGGATGAGTCCGAACATGGGGATGTAAAATATTTCGTCGGCGAGGTCGGCGGCTTCATCCGAGACCCCACGGTGTTCATTGCCAAGTACGAAGGCGACTTTTTGAGTCATATCAATTTTGTAAAGATCGACAGCGTCGGGGCGGAGAAGACTGGCGTAAATTTTAAAGCCCTGCTGCCTGAGTGTGGTGTAACATTCTTCGGTCGATACAAATTTTTCCTTTTCAACCCACTTTTTCGCCGAGGAGGAGGAGACTTTGCTTATTTTGGGGAACTCTTCATTGTTATAAAGCAGACTCACTTTGGGCACTCCCGCAGCGTCGCAGGTGCGGAATATGGCGCTGACGTTATGAGGATCGTGAATATTTTCCATCACCACTTTCAGTCCATGCTGGCGGGAACGGACGGTGCGTTCTATTTTAGCTACTCTTTCTTCTGTTCTGAATTGTTTCATCATTGTTTTTAATTTTTATACCAGGTTTTTGTTTACTCCCTTTCGGGGACATTTGGACTGTAATTTTTTCTCAGGCTCTATATCGAAGTCGAAATCGTTTTTTGCGGCTGAAACTTTGTCCGTAAGCAGTCAAAATCTACGCAAAATGGCAAAATTTTGGAGACAATTCGAATTGTAGTTTTTTTAGCTGAGCACTGTTGATCCCCTACAGGGATCTTGCAATAAGGATTTATCCTTTACTACCCCATGGGGACGTTCCGCAATAATGCAGCTTCTCCAAAGCAGTTTTGAAGTTACGCGGTCCGGGAATTTCTATTTTTCAACTCTTTACTTCTGGTTTACCGGTTGATGATTACGATTATGATTACTCAGTAAGGAGTTAAATTCTACGCAAAATGGAAAAGTATTCATTTTATTGGCAGTAAAATTTGGCATTAGATTCCGGCTTGCCCGCCTTTGGTTGGTCTTTTCGAAAAGGACTCAAAAAACCGGAATGACAATTAATTGGTAATACTTGGGGAAAACTAATTCGTAATTCCTCATTTGTAATTCCTTATTGCTTCCGGCTTTTCCAGCTTAGGAATTATATCACCCCTCCAGGTTTTTTTTTTGAATGATTCATATTTCCAATCCATAATCATTATATCCTTTCGGCATTAAAAAAATACAAACGGAAATTAAAGATAAATTCAAGAGAAAATTTCCAAAAAAGCTATAAAGTAAACAAAGTGGACCCCGGCCAGGGCTGCTCTTAATTGTAAAGAAAAAAAGAGCATCAGTAAAAATAGATATTACCGACAGACATGCGATGACCAAACCACACTTTAATTAAGACACCACCTCCTGATAATACTGCATATGCCCTATTGAAAATAGGATAGCATCTCCGCATTTTTGACACCGTTAAAAGGATCACTTATCGATTTATCAATTATCAAATTACAGGGTAGCTTTATGATGAAATATTTGTTTGTTTTATTTATCGTTCTGAGCTTTACACTCTCGGGACAAAATTATTTTGATCAGCGGTCATTTCACGATATTTTCGGGCGGGCTTGTGGTGAAATAACTAATTTGCCCAATGAAGCAATTAATCAGCCAAATACGATTAATGCGTTCAGAGTGGGAATAATTGGGCAGTTTGAAATTCCCGGATATGGTGTAAAGGAGGTCTTTACCCGGAATCAGCCTGCGGTAATCCTGAATTTCGGTAGCAGATTTGAGTATGCCGTTTATTCACAACCTATTCCGGGAATATTTGAAAAACGGATACTCGGAGAACTTGAGGAGCTAAGGGAGGATTTTCTGGAGGAATATGATGATATAAACGCCGGCTGGACATATGAAAAAGGACAGATACTGCTTACAGCAAATTATCCATATACCGATGCTGACGGGGGAGATATAAGAAACAGACTGGTTTTTCTTATGAGAAGTTCGCGAAAGCTTGTGGAAACCATACTTTCGCAGTATCATTATGCCCGGTTTGACCGCAGGGATGAACTGGAAGATATGGAGCTGAAGTTTCTCTCAAGGCTGGACCTGAATATTCTTCTTCCTCGTGAAAAACTTGAGGAGTGGGCTAAAGAGGTGCCGGGAGTAACCGAAGGGGCGTATGGATATACACTTAAAGGTATAGATATGGAGGTCAGAAATTACGGCAGTCACATCGAACTGATTTATGAAGACCGGCTGCCGGAAGGAACGGATGAAAAAATGAAAGAAATGCTAAAAAGCAGACTTTCAGATGCCGCGAATGATATAGGCGGTGCAGGGAATCCTGTAATCGCTGTGGAGACGCCTGCCGATCTGCCTGAAAATATTTGGGTGAAACTTGATTACACTTTTGACGGATCATTTACGGGGGATGACTTTGCAGAATATTTCGAAGCGTGCGGCGATGATTTCCTGCCTGAGATAGATATGCGCTATGATGAAATAAAGGAAGATATAAGAGATGAGTTGATGGAAAATAATCTTACTTATCTGAGTAAATCGGCTTTTGAACTCATCACTGATGATAATTTGAGCAGTCTTGTTTCGAAAGAATTAAAAGGTGAAGAAGGGGCCTGGGGATTTACCCGTGAAGATAAATATAATTATGAGATCATAAATTCCGGAAAGAAAATCACTTTTATAAACTGGCTTGGTGTTCCAAAAGAGCTTGATGAGGAATCTTATAATAAAATTCTTGAAAGATCGAAAGAAATAATAAATGATGAACAGCCCGAAGGCGCGGCTATAGCTGAAATCGGCTGGTATGAAGGATATGAACATCAGTATCTGAAGATAACGGCTGTCTATGAAATCAACGGGTCATATAACGGTGAAACACTTGCCGGCTATTACAGGGAATACATCTATGATTATTCCCGAGAAAAACATGATGAGATTTTGGAAGTTATTGATAACTTAAATTAGAGGAAACAAGATGAAACAAATTAACATTCTATCTGCCATTTTAATTGTTTTTGCTACAATTACGACTGCGCAGGAGCGAACAGGTGTTTTTGCCGGGTTCACCTATGAAACTACCTCTCATGAAAATCCCTACGTTTTTGTTGACGGCTCAAACGCGATGGACCCTTTATCAGTTACCGGATTTTCAGATAATACTAATCACCTGTATTTTCCTTTTGGATACGCGGCTTATTCAGAAGAGGGTTACGCGGAATTCTCAACTTACGCGTTTCATCAATTATTTGTCGGAGCGTTAAATCTGCTCAGAACAAATGAATATAAGATTGGCGTTGATAAGACCTATTCGGGCGATTCGTGGGCTGACGGTTATGTGCCGGTATTTAATGACGCGGGTGAAATTGGTAATCAGTATGATAACTTTACAGGCAATAAAGGTCTGGAGGCCAGTTTTATTGATATGGATTTTCTAAGGCTTGTTTATTCCGGTTCAATGAAATCTTACGCGGGAATACCGGTAATGCTCGGCTTTCAGGGGGGAGTAGGAAACTTTGGTGTTCATTTTGCCCAGGTTGAGGAGGGGCATGAACCCTCGGAAATCAATAATGATTATACAGGTCTGGTTAACTTTAATGAAACTGTCGATCTGTATTTTGGAATAAACACCGGGTATGTTACGGAGATATTCAAGGATGATCTCGCGATGCTGCTTATACAATATGACTGGTATTATTTTATAAAAGGGACCGGTGATGAGATGAGACTTGAGGGAAATAAACTCACAGTGGAACTGACCTATTTCCCCTTTGATTACAGAAAAAAAATCCTGAAAAATATTTTCTTTAAAGGTTTCTTTAAATCATCGACTGCACCATATATGAAAGATTTTACTGAGAAGTTTCCAACAGATTACAGCTTCTCGAAAATTGGACTGGGGGTCAATTATTTCATTTTCTGATTTTATTCCGGGGACCGGCGGTGTAATATCCGGTTCCCGTGAATTAACTTAAAAATAATAACAGATTTGACCGATTATTAACTTTCATTTACCATGAGATTTTTATTATCCTGCCGAAAATATTATTTTCCTTATATCAACTAAACGAACTTTGTTTGCGTTTTTTGTTGTTAAAAGGTAAAAATAAAGGAAAAAGATGAGAAAGATATTCATACTGCTTATCGTTTTAATTCCCTTTCTTGTTTCAAATTCCCAGGATTATAAAACACGATCCGATTTCAGTTCAGATGAAAGTTACGGGGAATATGTAAAAAAAACTCTCAAAATTGGTATGAGAGTGAGACTCAACCAGAAGGATGAAAAAACTCAAAAAGGTTCTTACGGAATTTACTACGGTACAAATAATGGCAATCCGCCATGTCTCGTAGCCTGGGATAAGGACCAGGGAACATCCGG